>JBDGSV010000054.1:0-37115 GCA_042217375.1 Haloarculaceae archaeon
CCCCGTCGAGCGCTACTACCGCGACGCCCGCATCACCAAGATCTACGAGGGCACGAGCGAGATCCAGAAGAACATCATCGCCGACCGCCTCCTGTAGGCGGTCGCGCCACCGCCCCGGTCCGCCGGGTCCGCCACCTTTAGGCCGGACACGGCCGTCGGTCGACGCACGCATGAGCGCACCGACACACGACGCCTGGTCCGACCAGCAGGAATCGACTACCGTCACCGTCGACGGCCACGACGTCTCGATGGCCTACCGGGACGAGGGCTCGGGCGACCCGGTCGTGTTCCTGCACGGCATCCCCACCTGGTCGTACCTCTGGCGGCAGGTCGCGCCCGAACTCGAAGACGAGTACCGCACGATCGTGCCCGACCTCGTCGGATACGGCAACTCGGACATGCGGGACGGCTTCGACCGCTCGATCCGCGCCCAGGAGCGGGCCGTCCTCGACCTGCTCGACGACCTCGGCGTCGAGGAGACGGCGGTCGTCGCCCACGACATCGGCGGCGGCGTCGCGCTCCGCCTCGCGGCCCACCACCCCGACCGGGTCTCGAAGCTCGTCTGCTCGAACGCCGTCTGCTACGACTCCTGGCCGGTCGAGTTCGTCAACGACCTCGGCCTGCCCCGGACCGCCGAGGAGTCGGTCGACGCCGTCCACGACCGCCTCGCCGGCGCGTTCCGGCAGGGCGTCCACGCCGACGACCCCGACGAGACGTTCATCGAGGGCATGGCCGCGCCCTGGAGCACCGAGGCCGGGACGGTCTCGCTCAGCCGGTGTGCGGTGGCGACCAACACCAACCACACGACCGAGATCCCCTACGGCGACATCGACGCCGACCTGCTCTGTCTCTGGGGCGGCGACGACGTCATGCAGCCCGTCGAGTACGCGGAGCGGCTGGTCGACGACGTGGGCGGCGACCTGGTGACGCTGGACGACGCCTACCACTGGGTCGTCCAGGACCGGGCCGAGGCCTACGTCGAGGAGTTGCGGGCGTTCCTGTGAGGTCGGGACGGTGACCGCCGGCCGGCAGGAGGTTTCATGGCGATCAGGGTCGGACCCGTCCGTGTGAACGCGACCGACCGCTTCAACCGACAGCCGTTCCAGAAGCTCCTCGGCATCGAGATCACCGAGTCCGCAGACGGGCGCGGCGCCGGACAGTTGCCGCTGCGGCAGGAACACTCCTCGAACCCGGAGACGCTCGTCGCACACGGGGGCGTCGTCGGCGCGCTCGTCGACAGCGTCGGCGGCGCCGCGGCCGTCTCGCTGTGCGACGAGCCGACGCCGACCATCGACCTCCGGGTCGACTACCGGGCTCCGGCGACCGACGACCTGTTCGCGACGAGCGAGGTCGTCCGCGGCGGCGGCCAGACCGCGCTGGTCGACGTCGAGGTCCGCGACGCGGCGGAGACGCCGGTCGCGAGCGGTCGCGGCCTGTACAAGATCGGCGGCCGCCCCGCGGACGCGCCGTGGGGGTTCGAGGAGTGAGCCGCCCGGCGTGAGCGACGGCCGCTACGCCACGATCGCCGCCGCCAGGTCGCGGGCCGCAGCGACGTGCTCGTCGGCCCGCGCGTCGCCCGTCCCGTCGACGTGTGCGAGCAGGTCGCGGACCGTCCGGACGCGGGCCTCGATCACGTCCCGGGGCAGGTCGCCGTCGGCGACGTCGGCCGCGACCGCCTCGGCCTCGCCGAGCCAGCGGCTCGCGTCCCGGTCGACCGGGCGCTCTGCCGTCGCGGCGAGGTGGGCGTGGAGCGCCGCCAGGTCGTCGCTCACAGGTCGATGAACACGCGGCCGTCCTCGACGACGACGGGCGCCTGCGGGACCGACCGGGCGAGCGCGTCGCGGGCGAAGGGGTTCTCGCCCGTCTCCAGGTCGTACTCCCAGCCGTGCCAGGGGCAGATGACCCGCCCGTCCTCGACCCGGCCCTCGGCGATGGGGCCGTACTGGTGGGGGCAGACGTTCCGGTAGGCGACCACGCCGTCGTCGGTCTCGACGACGAGGAACGTCCGCCCGTCGTGGGTGACCCGCTGTGGGCCCTCGCGCAGGTCGTCGAGCGTCGTGACGTGGTCGGCGGCCGCGTCCTCGCCGCTCACAGGCCGAACGCCTCCTCGGCGTTCTCGTGGTAGACCTTCGACCAGTGCTCGCGCGGGACGGTGTCCTGGACGACGCTGGGCGAGTCGAAGTCCCAGTGGGGCCAGTCGGTGGCGAAGAGGAACCGGTCCCAGCCGCCGGCGAGTTCGGCCATCGCGTCGACGTTCGGCAGCGTCTCCTCCATGGGCTGGGAGACGACCCAGAACTGGTCGGTGAAGTACTCGGAGGGGAGTTTCTCCAGGTAGGGCGCCTCGTTGCGGCGCGCGAGGAACTCCTTGTCCAGCCGGTAGACGTAGGGCACCCAGCCGACGCCGGCCTCCATGGAGACGAACCGGAGGTCGAACCGCTCGGGGACGCCCCGCGCCAGCAGGCTCGTGATCTGGGCCATCTGCTGGAAGGGGTGGCTGATGGCGTGGACCTCCAGGAACTTGTGGAAGTAGTTGGTCTGGCCGGGGAAGGTCGGCCACGTCGTCGCGGTCCCGTGCATGGCGATGGTGAGGTCGTGGCGCTCGGCGGCCTCGTAGATGGGGTCGTAGCGCTCGTCGCCCAGCGCCTTCTCCGGCCCGATGGGATTGAGATAGACGCAGACCATCCCGTCCTCGTCGCCGAGGCGGTCGATCTCCTCGGCGCCGACCTCGGGGTCCTGGACGGGGACGAACACGCCGCTCCGGAAGCGGTCGTCGTGGTCGAGCCACTGGTCGACGATGTAGTCGTTGTACGCCCGCGCGAGCGCGACGGCCACGTCGCGGTTGCCGAAGAGCCCGTGGTAGAGGTTCTTCGTCGGCGAGATGACCGCGACGTCGAGGCTCAGGTCCGCCATCACCTGCAGTTCCTCGTCGGGAGAGCCGACGCTGGCGTAGCCCGCCCGACCGCCCGAGGAGCGGTCCCAGCCGTCCCAGGGGTACTTGAAGTACGGGCTCTCGATGTACCCCCGCGCCTCCTCGTCGTCGACGTAGGGGAGCATGTCCTCGACGGACTCGCGGATGTGGGCGTCGGCGTCCACGACTGTCTGGTCGATGTCGACGGTCGTCTCGGGGCGACCCTTGCCGACGCGGTCCTCCGCTGTGGGCTGCCGTGACATGACACGAACCGGCGCCCGGGCAGACATAACTCTGCCGCCGCCGGGCGAGGGCTTTTCCTCCGGCCGGGCGAACGACCGGTATGGCAGTCGAGAACAGCGAACCGAGGGGCCGTCGCGTCGTCGTGGCCCTCGTCGCGTCGGTCGTGCTCGCGGTGGTCGGACTGGCGGTGGGGGCCGGACTGGTCCAGGCCGCGGGCGCGCTGCTGGTCGCCAGCGGCGTCGGCCTCACGGCGAGCACCGGCGTCCTCCTCTCGGCCGTGTTGCTCCAGGGCGTCGCCTTCGGCGGCGTCGCGCTCGTCTACCTCCGGGTGCGCGGCCTCGACCTCGGCTACCTCGGGATCGCGGTGCCGGACCTCCGGCAGGCGATCTGGGCGGCCAGCGGCTACGTGCTCGCGCTGGTGGGCGCGCTGAGCATCGGCGCCGTCGCCGTCCTCGCGGGGCTCCAGCCGGCCCAGAACCGCATCGCCGAGATGGGCCAGGGCCACCCCGAGATCTTCCTGCTGCTCGTCCCCGTCTCCTTCCTGCTCATCGGCCCCGGCGAGGAACTGCTGTTCCGGGGGCTGATCCAGGGTCGCCTCCGGGAGGTGCTCGGGCCCGCGCCCGCCATCGCGCTGGCGAGCGTGGTGTTCGCGGCTGCACACCTCACCTCGCTGTCGGGAGCGCTCTCGGGGCGCGCGATCACGATCGGGCTCCTGCTCGTCCCGGCGCTGGTGCTGGGCGTCGCCTACGAGCGGACGGGCAACCTCGTCGTGCCCGCGCTCATCCACGGCGCGTACAACGCCACGCTGTTCGCGCTGGCGTACGTCTCGCTGACCTACCAGGCCGGCGGGGCGCTGCTCACGTGAACACGCGGTAGGTCGTCCCGCCGGTCGCCACCACCTTCCGCTCGCCGTCGGGGGCGACGCCGGTGACCTCGACGGTCGTCACCGCCAGCGAGTCGCCCACGCGGACGACCTCGGCCTCGGCGCTGATCTCGCTGGTCGCCGGCCGCACGTACGAGACCGTGAGGTCGGTCGTCGCCAGCCCCGGCGCCCAGGGGTCCTCGAAGGTGTTGCGGATGGCGAGCGCGCTCGCCGTGTCGATGAGCGTGGCCACCACCCCGCCGTGGAGGTTTCCCGAGAAGTTCGTCAGGTCGTCCTGCATCGGCATCGACAGCACGACGCGGCCGTCCTCGGCCTCGTCGATGCGGAAGTTGCGGTCGTCGTGGAACTCGTTGCTCCGGACCCGGTCCTGGAGGGTCTCGGTGTCGACGGGCATGCCCGCTCGTAGCGCGGACCCCCGGATAAGGCTGCGGACGCCGGCAACCGGGTCAGTCGCTCCGGAACAGCCGGAAGGAGGTACTGCCGACCACGACCGTCTTGCGCTCGCCGCCCGGCGCCACGCCGCTCACCTCGACCTCGGTGACGGCCATCGAGCCGCCGACGCGGACGACCTCCGCCTCCGCGCGCACGTCGCTCCGGGCCGGCCGCACGTACGAGACGCTCATGTCCGTCGTCGTCAGGCCGGTCGCGCCGAACTCCTCGAACGTGGTCTGGATGGCCATGCCGCTGGCGGTGTCCACGAGCGTCGCCAGCAGCCCGCCGTGGATTGACCCCGTCGCCGGATTCCCCAGTTCCTCGCGGTAGGGCAGTTCGAGCACCGCTCGACCCTCGCTCACCTCGGCGATCTGGAGGTCGAGCCAGTTCATGAACCCGTGCTGGTCGACGATCGCCTGGATGAATTCGGCGAGGTCGTCGGTCCCGTCGTCGGTCCCGTCGCCGGTCACGGCGACCGCCCCGCGTGCGTTCGTGTCATCGGCTGTCGATATTCCCATGCCGGCCATAAGCGCACCGCTCCCGGCGCGGCTGGCGGGGGCGCTAGCGCTCCCAGTGGAGTCCGAGGTCGCCGAGCAGCCGGTCGACGGCGTCGGCGCCGCCGCCGGTCAGGTCGGCGCCGTGGGTCAGGAGGACGTCCTCGACCGCGAGGTCCGCGAGCGCGACCAGCGAGGAACGGGCGCGCTCGTCGTCGCGGTTGAAGCGCGCGGCGGGCGGCGCGAGCGGCCCCGACCACCGCCCGTCGGCCGCGATGTCGCTGTCGCTGCCGACGACGGTGTCCCCGGCCACCAGGAGCCCTCGGTCCTCGTCGACGAAGGCCATGTTCCCGTAGGTGTGGCCCCGGACGGTGAGCGCGCGGAAGCCGGCGACCGCGTCGCCGTCGTCGAGCAGGCGGTCGGCCGCCAGGTCGTAGGCGCGCTGGAGGAAGGCCCGGTCGTCCCGGGGGACGACTACGGTCGGGTCGTAGCGCTCGACTACCTGCGGGAGCGCCCCGTAGTGGTCGGTGTCGTCGTGCTCGACGACGACCACGTCGACGCCGCCGTAGTCGTCGAGCGCGTCGAGGAGCTGGGCGGCGCTGAAGGCGTAGCCCGTCCCGAACAGCACGCGCTCGTCGCCGTCGATCAGGTGACAGCCGATGGGTTCGTCGGGCGAGGCGGTCAGGTAGGCCGGGAGGTCGGGGCGCGGGAGGTCGATGCGGGTGACGTGCGGTGGCATGACGCCAGGGATTCGACGCCGACTGCCTTACCCGTTCGGGCGTCAGGCGCGCTCGACAAGCATCTCTGCCGGCCGGCGCACCCGGATCGGCTCGGTCCGCGACGCCAGCGAGCGGGCGTCCGAGAGCTTGTCCGCGCTCCGGGCGTGGATGGTGAACAGCGTGTCCCCCTCGACCACCTCGTCGTCGACGGCCCGTTCGAGGTAGATGCCGGCCGCGGCGTCGCGGGGCGCGCCCGCCCGGCGGGCGATCTCGCTCACGAGCTGGTTGTCGACGTGGGTGACGACGCCGCCCCGCGCTGCGGTCACGACGACGCGCTCCTCGCCGGGCGCGAGGTCGCCGGGCGCGACGTCGGGGTCGCCGTCCTGTGCGGCGACGATCTCGCGGAACTTCGCGAGCGCGCGGCCGTCCTCCAGGATCGCCTCGGCGTCGGCGTCGACCTGGCAGCTCTCGAGCAGGATGTCCGCGAACCGGAGGCTCTTGAGCCGCAGTTCCTCGGGACCGCCGCCCTCCAGCACCCGGAGCACGTCGCGGGCCTCCAGCACGGGCCCGATGCCGCGCCCGATCGGCGCGTCGCCGCTGGTGATGGTACACTCGATGCCGAGGCCGAGGTGCTCGCCGACGCGCCGGAAGTCCTCGGCGAGTTCGCGGGCGTCCGGGAGCGAGCCCACCTTCGATCCCTCGCCGTAGGGGACGTCGATGAGGACGTGGGTGGAGCCGGCGCTGCGCTTCTTCGAGAGCACCGAGGCGATCACCTGGCCGGCGGGGTCCAGCGAGAGGGGCGTCTCGGCGCGGATGATCTTGTCGTCGACGGGCGAGAGCGACACCGCGCCGCCCCAGACCATGCACCCGTTGGTCTCCTCGACGATGGCGCGGATCTCCTCGATGTCGAACTCGACGTCGCAGAGCACCTCCATGGTGTCGGCGGTGCCGGCGGGCGAGGTGACCGCCCGCGAGGAGGTCTTCGGGATGGTGACGCCCGCGGCGGCGACGATGGGGACGACGACGGGCGTCACGCGGTTGCCGGGCACGCCGCCGATGGAGTGCTTGTCCGCGACGACCGGGCGGTCCCACTCGATGGTGTCGCCGGCGTCGGTCATGGCCACGGTCAGGTGCTTGGTCTCCTCCAGCGAGAGCCCGTTGGCCTGGACCGAGCAGACGTACGCCGAGAGCTCGACGTCGCTGAGCCGGCTCTCGTCGATGTCGTGGACGATTCGCTCCAGTTCGTGCGGGTCGAGTTCCACGTCGGCGAGTTTCTTCCGGATGAACCGCACGGCGTCCGGGCGCGGGGCGGGGCGAACGTCTACCTCGCCGCGGAGGTGGCCGACCCGCCTGGTCGCGCCGAGCGACCCCTCGTCGACCAGGCCCTCGGTCACCTCGACGATGCCGACCGTGGTCCGGCCGTCGAGGTCGATCTGCACGCGGTCGAGCGGGTTCACGCCCAGTTCGGCCGCGTCGGCGGCGTTGAGCACCACCGTCGGTGCGTGGGTCCCGAGGTCGATGGGGACTGCCTGGAAGTTCATGCCCCCGGAGACGGCGTCCGACCCGAAAAATCCGCCTCTCTCAGAACAGGACGAACGCCGGGAGGTAGAGCAGGATGCAGAGGACCGCCGCCGGCCGGTCGATGCCGCGGCGCCAGTAGAACAGCCCGAGCACGACCAGCGACGCCCCAAGCATGTAGGCCGCAGACAACATGACGCCGGCGGTGTCGGCCACCACGACGTCCGCGAACAGCGCGCCGATGCCGAGCGAGAAGACCGGGTCAGTGATGTTCGAGCCGAGGATGGCGCCGACCGAGATGCTCTCCTCGCCGCGGACGGCGGCCAGCCCCGCGACCACGATCTCGGGCGCGGTCGTCCCGAGGCCGGTGAGCAGGCCGACGAGGTACTCCGGGACGCCGGCGGACCGCGCGAGCGCGACCCCGCTGTCGACCATGACCGCCCCGCCGACCACGACGAGCGCCAGGCCGCCGACGATCCACGGCAGCGTGGACCGCGGCGGCGCCTTCTCCTGGACCTCCTCGGCGATCTCCGCGCCGCCCTCGTTGGTGTAGAGCGTGTAGACGAAGAAGACGTACGAGAGCATCATCAGGAACCCCTCCGAGCGGACGAGCAGGCCGTCCTCCAGCGTGAGGATCATGATGACCATCGCGAGCACCATCGCGCCGCCGTAGATCATGACGTTGCGCCGCTCGGCGACGATGGGCGCGAGCAGCGCGACGACGCCGATGGCGAGCGTGATCTGGGCGATCTCCGAGCCGACGATGTTGCCGACCAGGAGGTCGCCCGCGCCGCGCAGCGCCCCGAGGATCGAGGTGGTCATCTCCGGGACCGAGGTGCCGATCGAAATGACGGTGACGCCGATGAAGAAGGGCGAGACGCCGTAGTAGAGCGCGAGGTCGCCGGCCGCAGACACCGCCCGGTCGGCGCCGACGATCAGCAGGGCCAGTCCACCGAGGAACAGCGCTGCGTCGACGAGCATCGTCGGGCAAGGCGACGGGAGGGCGCCTAAGACTGCCGGTGGAACCGGCCGACCACCCGGAGCAGGCCGAGGTTCAGCGCGAGGAACGCGACGGTGGCGACCGCGATCCACGTCCAGCCGGTCACGCCGACGGGGACGACCCCGAACAGCGTCGCGAGCGGCGTGTACAGCACGAGCAACTGGAGGACGAAGGAACTGGCGAGCGCGCCGACCAGCCACCGGTTCGAGCGCACCGACAGCCCGTACCGGCTCCGGATGACCTGGATGCGGACCAGTTCGATGGCGACGAGGAAGGTGAACAGCAACGTCTGTGCCCGCACGATGTCGCCGGTCCGCGTCAGCGCGTAGAAGAACAGCGCGAGGCCGGTGACGGTCATGATGGCGCCGATGCCGCCGATCGAGAGCAGCGAGTCCCGGTCCAGCACCGGTTCGTCGCTGTCCCGTGGCGGGCGGTCCATCACGTCAGCGGCCTGCGGATCCGCGCCGAGCGCGAGCGCCGGCAGGCCGTCCGTGACCAGGTTGACCCACAGCAACATCACCGGCGTCAGGACGAGCGCGCGCTCGTCGCCAGCGAACGTCCGGGGGAACAGCGCCGCGCCGACGAGCACCCCGAGGAAGACCACGAACACCTCGCCGGTGTTGGCCGACAGCAGGTAGTTGACGAACTTCCGGATGTTGTCGAAGATGCCCCGTCCCTCCGCGATGGCGTTGCGGATGGTGACGAAGTTGTCGTCCTGGAGCACCACGTCCGCGGCCTGGCGGGCGACGTCGGTGCCCCGCTGTCCCATCGCCACGCCCACGTCGGCGTTCCGGAGCGCCGGCGCGTCGTTGACGCCGTCGCCCGTCATGGCGACCCGGTGGCCGGCCGACTGGAGCGCGCGGAGCACGCGCACCTTGTGCTCGGGCGAGACGCGGGCGAACACCTCGGTCTCCTCGACGGCCGCCCGGAGGTCGGCGTCCGAGAGGGACGCCAGGTCGCGACCGGTCAGGGCGCGCCCGGAGTCGAACCCGAGGTCGCGACCGATGGCGCGGGCCGTCTCGACGTTGTCGCCGGTCGCCATCACGACCCGGACGCCCGCGTCCCGGCAGTCCGCGATGGCGTCGCGCACCTCCGGCCGGGGCGGGTCGATCAGCCCCTGGAGCCCGAGGAACACCAGGCCGTCCTCCAGCGTCTTGGGGTTGGCCTCGGGGGCGACGCCCGTCGCGCGCGCGAAGCCGAGCACCCGCATCGCGTCGCCCGCGAACGCGTCGACGGTCTCCTCGACGGCCGCCCGGCGCTCCCCGGTGAGGGCGACGGGCTCGCCGTCGACGAGCAGCCGGTCGCAGCGGTCGAGCAGTTCCTGGGGCGCGCCCTTGACGTAGGCGGTCGGGCCGTCCGGCTCCTCGACGACGACGGTCATCCGGCGCCGGTCCGAGGAGAAGGCGACCTCGCGGAGGCGGGTGGCGTCGCCGTCGACGTCCGCGCGGTCGGCCGCCGCGAGCAGGGCGACCTCGGTCGGGTCGCCGCGGTAGCCGTCGTCGGTACGGGTGGCGTTGTTACAGACCGCACCGCACCGGAGGACCGCCGCGACGTCCCCGTGCGCCGCCGGGTCGGGCGCGAAGGGCTCGTCCGCCCCGGCCGCGGCGCCGTCGACGTCGTAGGTGGTCCCGCCGGCCGCCAGCCGCCGGACGACCATCCGGCTCTCGGTGAGCGTGCCGGTCTTGTCGGTGACGATGGTGTCGACCGAGCCGAGGCTCTCGACGACCGGGAGGTTCCGGACCAGGGCGTTCTGGTCGAGCAGGCGGCGCGCGCCGAGCGCGAGCGTGAGCGTGACGACCGCGGGCAGACCCTCGGGGACGGCCGCCACCGCGAGCGTGACGGCGACGAGGACGACCGCGAACGGGTCGGCCGAGGTGAACAGCGCCTGGACGGCCGCCACCAGGACGATGAGACCGAGGACGCCCGCGCTGATCCGCCGGCCGAGGGTCGCGATCTCGGACTGGAAAGGGGTGGCGCGCTCGGGCGCCAGCTCCAGCTGGCTGGCGATGGCGCCGACCTGTGTCTCCATCCCGGTGCCGACGACGACCGCCCGCCCCCGGCCCCGGACGACGGTCGTGTTCATGAACAGCAGGTTCGTCCGGTCGGCGGGGGGCGCGTCCGCGTCGACCGGCGCGACGGTCTTGGCGACCGGTTCGCTCTCGCCGGTGAGCGCGGCCTCGTCGGTGGCGAGGTCGGTCGCCGCCAGGAGCCGCGCGTCCGCGGGCACGGCGTCGCCCTCCTCGACGACGACCACGTCGCCGGGGACGACCTCGGTGGCGTCGACGAGGCGGGGGTCGCCGTCCCGGAGCACGGTCGCGTCCGGGGTCGAGAGCTCGCGCAGCGCCTCCATCGCGCGGGCGGCGCGGTAGTCCTGGACGAAGCCGAACACGCCGTTGCCCAGCAGGATGAGGAGGATGAGCGCCGCGTCGACGTACTCCGGGTCCTGCCCGGGGAGGACGCCGACCCCGACCGAGAGCACCGCCGCGGCGACGAGCAGGTAGACCAGCGGGTTGCGGAACTGCGAGAGGAAGACCGCGAGCGCCGAGACGCGCTCGGTCGCCTGGAGTTCGTTCGGCCCGTGGGCCGCCAGTCGGCGTTCGGCCGTCGCCGCGTCGAGGCCGCCGGACCCGGACCCGAGGGCGTCGAGGGCGGCCTCGGCCGGCTCGGCGTGCCAGTCGCGATCGGGGAGGGCCTCGTCGTCCGGCGGCCGGGCGGTGTCGGACGCCGCCGTCATGGGCCGGCCCCGGGGAGCAGGACGTTGATGGCGGCCACGACCAGCCCGGCCAGCCCCATCCGGACGCCGGCGACGACCCAGTTCTGCTCGGAGAGCGACCCCATGTAGGCGCCGAAGGCGAACAGGATGGCGACGCCCAGGGCGACCGCGACGACCGTCGCCTCCCGGATCGAGAGCGCCGTCCCGGCGACGAGGAACGGCGAGATCGGGATCAGGATGCCGACGAGCGGCCCCAGCCCGCTCATGACGGCGTTGCCGACGCGGGCGCGCTGGCTCGCGTGCTCGATGCGGGTGTCGTCGAGGTCGACCAGCATCGCGCGTTCGAGATCGTGGATCTCGATGAGCTTCTCGGCCCGCTCGATCTCCCAGACGCTCCAGACGCCGGACGTGCTCAGGCCGACGGCCGCGCCGAGCCCGATCTTGACGACGGTGAACCCGTCGGTCACCCCGGACAGCGTCGCGCCGAGGATCAGCCCGATGCTGGTCAGCGTCCCGTCGAAGCCGTTAGAGACGAAGTACCGCCGCGAGATGGGGCCGACCCGGGCGACCAGCCGCCGCAGCGAGTCGCGCAGGGGCACGGTCAGTCCTGGGGCGTCCGGCGCTCGGCGACGACGTAGTCGCCGCAGGCCACCTCGTCGATCGAGTGGACGCTGGCGCCGAGGCGCTCGATCCGGGCCTCGATGGCGTCGACGTCGAGGTCCTCGCCTTCGAGCGAGAGCTTCACGTTCTGGACCTTGCGATCGGTCTCCAGCAGCGACGCCGTGAGCGCCACCGTGCTGTCGCCGTCCGCGACCCGGCGGGCGAATTCCGGGAGTTCGGGCTCGTAGGGCTTGAGAACGTCGAGCACGAGCCGTCGGATCCGTGTCATGGGGAGGAGCACACGGGGCACGCCCATCAGCGTTCGGGCGTCACACCGGATCGGCGGGGTCGTGGCGCTCGCGCATGCGCCCGGCCTCGGCGGCGTAGCGGGCCCGCGTCTCCGGGTCCTCGACGGGCGTGAGCCGGTCGGCCGCGACGGTCGTCGCCGCCGTGACCTCGGGCGCCGACCCGCCGAACCGGTTGAACGCCCGCTCCTTCTGGAGGTAGCGCTCGCCGTCCGGGGTCGCGTACACCACCACCAGGATGTGTGGCGAGTCCGCCGAGAACGTCCGCTCGACCATCCAGACCTGCTCTCGCTCCGGGTCGGCGGCGTCAGTCGCGCCGACGCGTCCGTCGGAAGGCACGACTGGACGGAGGTGCCGGGCGCCGAAAAGCCCCGGCGCCGAGTCCCGCGTCGCGGGAGTCGGCCACCGTCCCCACCATATGTCGGGCAGACGTACAAGCGGCGGCGGATCGACGGGTACGCCGGGGGTGAACGCCCCCGCAGTTCGGGTGCATCGGGCAACACGGGGACCCGCCTGTCCCTCTTCGTCGGCGCAACGATTGATGACCCGTCGCAGCGTAGCGCCAGCCATGTGGTACGACCTCACGCAGCCGTTTCATCCGGAGATTCCCCACTCGACCGCGCTCCCGTCGCCGGAACTGGAGACGCTCACGTGCGTCGAGGACGACGGGTCGAACGTCCAGCGCTACGCCGCGCCGACCCACGTCGGGACGCACGTCGACGCGCCGCGGCACTTCGTCCCCGGGGGCGCGACCATCGACGAACTGCCGCTCGACCGGTTCGCCGGGCCGGCGGTCGTACTCGACCTCGGGCGCGACGGCCCGGGCGAGATCCCGCTCGCCGACATCGAGGCGGCCGCGGAGGCCGCCGGCGGCGTCCGGCAGGGCGACGTGGTCTGCGTCCGGACCGGCTGGGGCGCGAAGTTCACCGACCACGAGGCCTACCAGCGCTACCCCTGGCTCGCGCCCGAGGTGGCCGACTGGCTCCTCGACCGCGGCGCGAAACTGCTCGCCGTCGACACCATCAGCCCGGACCAGCCGCGGGCGATCCGCCCGGCCGAGTGGGATGCCTACCCCCACCACCGGACGCTGCTCCCGGCGGGCGTGCTCATCGCCGAGCACCTCTACCTCGAGGACGTCGCGGGCGAGCGGGTCGAGCTGTTCGGCTTCCCGATGAAGCTGCGGGGCGGCGACGGCGCGCCCGTGCGGTTCGCCGCGCGCCCGCCGGAGTGACCGGCGCGATCAGGGCGCGTCGACGAGCACGCCCGGGTTCATCACGCCCGCCGGGTCGAGCACCTGCTTGACCGCCTGGAGCACCTCGCCGTAGTTCTCCGGCACCTGCTGGGCGTACCAATCCTTGTTGTCCCGGCCGACGGCGTGGTGGTGCGTCGGAGTCAGGTCGTACTCCATCACGGTGTCGAGGCCGGTCTGCTTGATCTGGCGCCACTGCTCGATCTGGCGCTCGGGGTCGCGGGCGCCCGGCGCGCGGAAGGTGTAGTAGGGCGCCGGGCCGTCGGGGTAGACGTGGGTGAACCGGGTCGAGAGGTAGCCCATGCCGCAGGCGTCTTCCATGGCCTCGGTCACGTTCGCGATCATGGCCTCGTGGAACGCCTCGAAGCGGTCCCAGGTCACGGCCGTCTCCACGGTCCCGCCCACGACGCAGAGCGGGACGTCGGCGCTGCCCGAGGCGCCCATCTGGAAGGCGCGCCCCCAGCGCGCGACGTCGCTGTCGGTGGGGCGCTCGCGGTCGAAGCCCGGCCCGTAGTGGTCCGGCCCGTCGGGACAGGTGCCGCCCGCCTCTCGGCAGATGTCGAGCGCGCGTTCGAGGTCCGCGTCGGTCGGGTGGTCGGTGGACTCGAACCCGAGCACGACGAGTTCCTGGTCGATGTCGTCGAGGCCGTAGAGGCTCGTCTCGACGCGGTCGTGGAGCCGGCAGTTCGCGGGGTAGAGCTTGGCCTGGACGACCTGCCGGATGGCATCGGCCGCCTCGAGCACGCCGTCGAAGTAGACCGCCGCGTCCGAGCGGTACCGGGGTCGCGGCTCGACGCGCATCCACGCCTCCGTGATCACGCCGAGGATGCCCTCCGAGCCACAGACCAGCCGCTTCGCGTCCGGGCCGGCGCCGTGGGCCGGCAGCCGCTGGGTCTCGAACGTGCCGGCCGGGCAGACCATCCGGACGCTCTCGACGAGTTCGTCGATGTGCGTGTACCGCGTCGCGTAGTGGCCGCCCGACCGGGTCGCGATCCACCCGCCGAGCCCCGAGAGCGGGTAGGACTGGGGGTAGTGGCGGAGGTGGAGGTCGTGCGCTGCGAGCTGGTCGTTGAGGTCGGGACCGAGCGCGCCGCCCTGGATCCGGGCCGTCCGCGACTCCTCGTCGACTTCGAGCACCTGGTCCAGTTCCCGCAGGTCGAGCGCCAGCGTCCCGGCGTAGCCCGCGCGCAGGTCGCCCTCGGGCGGACCGGTCCCGCCCGCGACGCCCGTGCCGCCGGTGACCGGCGAGACGGCGACGTTCGCCTCGGAGGCCCACGCGAGCAGGTCGGCGACCTGCGACTCGGTCTCCGGCCGGGCGACGACGTCGGGCGCGGGCGTGAAGTCGCCGTGGAACGCCCGGACGTCCTCGGGCGGTGCCATCCCGTAGGTGCGGCGAGCGCGCGCGCCGCGGTCGGTCGTGCAGTACCCCCGGAACCGGTCCGGGACGTCGATGGCCGGGTCGGGGACGGTCGCCTCCGCGAGCGGGACCGGGTCGAGGACCGGCCGCTCGGGGAACCCGAGGTCGTCCTCCAGGACGGCCTTCCGCTCCGCGATGGCGTCCTCGTCGAGCATCTCGCCCGCGAATCCCCAGCCCCAGCGGCTCCGGGTCCGGTCGTCCGGGCTCATCAGACTCCACCTCGCGGTCCCGTGCCGGGCAGCTCGCTCGGGCGGTGGTCACTGGTAACGTGCATCACGACGGGACAGACAGGCGACGACAGCATAAGTCCCGGTGGTGGCTCGCAGTGGCGTCGCGCGCGGACTGGTGTTCAGTCCTCGCCGAGGTGCGTGCCGTCCGGGTCCAGCCGCTCGCGGACGAGCCTGACGGTGGCCTCGTCGGGCGGCGGCGTCTCGCCGACCTCGTCCGCGAACGCGAGGTCCCAGCCCGTCGCCGCCTGGACCGCCCCGCGCTCGACGCCGGGGTGGAGCTGGTCGACGTACGCCTCGCCCGCGTCGTCGAACCGGAGGACCGCCTTGTCCGTGATGACGACGGCGGGGCCGCCCGGGAGGTCGCGCGCGGCCCGGCCCTCGCGGCCGCCGACGTAGCCGGGGCTGGTCACGAAGTCGACGGACTCGGGGAACCGGCGGCGCTCGTGTGGCATGACGATGAGCGTGCGCGGGACGTTGCAGGCGATCTCGCAGGCGCCGCCGCTCCCCGGGAGGCGCACGTCGGGGTCGTCGTAGTCGCCGATGACCGTCGAGTTGATGTTGCCGTAGCGGTCGACCTGCGCGCCGCCGAGGAACCCGACGTCGAGTTTGCCGCCCTGGAGGTAGCGGTCGAACAGTTCGACCATCGGGACGGTGGCCGTCGTGCCGCGGACGAGTTCGGGCGCCGCGATGGCGTAGGGCACCTGTTCGGTCGGGTCCGCGCCGACGATGCCCGACTCGTAGACGATCCGGATGTCGGGCGCGTGGGTTCGCTTGGCGAGCGTGCAGGCGACGCTCGGCAGCCCGAGGCCGGCGAACACCGACTCCCCGTCCCGGAGTTCGCGGGCCGCCGTGGCGACCATCAGTTCCGCGTCGGTGTAGGTCATCGGTCGCCCTCCCAGTTGACCGCGTCGACGGTCCGCGCCGCGGGACGGAGCCCGAGCAGTCGCTCGACGCCGACCCGGTCGAGGTACGCGCCCCGGTCCAGCCCGTACACCCACTCGTCGAGCCACGCGGCGGCGCCCTCGGGCGTGTCGGCCGTCTCGGGCCAGTCGAACAGGTCACGGTCGGTGTCGTAGTAGCCGTGCGCGTAGGAGGGGTGGGCGCCGAACGGCGCCTCGACCAGGTAGTCGACCTCCTCGCCCAGGACGATGGTCCGGGCGGGGTCGGCGGCGATGACCGCGGGGTCGACGATCTCCTCGACGCTGAGGACGACCGTCTCGGCGGCGAGCACCGCGTCGCGGACGTCGCCGGTCAGCCCCAGGACGTGTGCGTTCCCCGCGGGGTCCGCGCGCTGGGCGTGGACGAGCGTCACGTCGGGCGCGAGCGGCGGGAGGACCGTGATCTCCTCGCTGCCGTAGGGGCTCTCGACGGTCCGGATGCGGTCGTTGTGCGCGGGCAGGTCGGAGCCGACGTACGACCGGAGCGGGGCGAACGGTAGCTTCCGCGCTCCCGCGGAGAGGCGCGCGACCATCCCGTAGTGGCTGTACTCCTCGAACGGGAGCCCGTCCGCGAGCGCCCGCTCGGTCGCCGGTCCGCCCAGCCAGGAGAAGACGACCTTCGAGGCGCACCCGGCGGCCACGATCTGGTCCGCGAGGTGGATGACGACCGGGCGGACCAGCGTCAGGTCCCGGCACGACTGCCGGATCAACTCGTGGCCGAGCGCGTACGGGACGAGGTGGCCGAACCCCGCCAGGTAGACGCTGTCGCCGTCGTCGACCGTGCGCGAGACGGCGGTGGCGGCGTCGGTCGTGGTCGTGCTCCCGCCGGCGCTCACGGGCGACCCCCCTCGTCCGGCCCCGGACGTCCACACAGAATGGCGTGACGTGGCATGACACGGTCCGTGCGACGCAGACGGTGATATGCCTTCCGCCGGACCGAGGGTTCATGTACCGGGACGGGGCCACCCCGTGCCGTGACGTGACGTCCGCCGCGAACCGGTCGAGGCAGGTGGTGCGAGGCGGCACGGGGCCGGCTCGGGCACGCGAGCGGGTCGCGACGCGACCCGCGAGCTAGCGGTCCGCCGGTCGTGGTCGTCGAACTGGACCGCCTGTTCGCCACTCCGCACCACCGGGCCCGGGAGCCGGAGGGCCGACCGGCAGCCGGTCTGGGCGCGTCGCGACGGAACGGTCAGTCCTTGCTCCGGTGCCGGACCTCGTGGTTCACCTTGCAGTCGACCACGAGCGGGCCGTCCGGTCCGCGCCGGAGCGCCCCGGCGATCGCGTCCAGGTCCGCGGCGTCCCGGACGGTGTGTCCCTCGGCACCCATCGCGTCGGCGACCGCCGCGAACTCGGGGGCGGAGACGAGCGCGACGTCCGGGTCCTCGCCCGCCGCGGCGAGGTTGTGGTACTCGGAGCCGAGCGACTCGTCGTTCATCACGATCACGGTCAGCGGGACCTCGTTCCGGACGGCCGTCTCCAGCTCCTGGAGCGACATCATCAGTCCCGCGTCGCCGCAGATCGCGACGCAGGGGCGGTCCGGAGCCGCGACGGCGGTCCCGATCCCCATCGGCAGGCCCAGTCCGATGGACGCGAAGTCGAGCGTGAACGTGAGGTCCTCCGGCGGGGTGTCGATCGCGTCCATCACCCAGCGCGTGAAGTGTCCGGCGTCGGTGACCACCTTCCGGTCGGCCGGGAGGAGGTCGTCCAGAGCCCGAACCAGGTCGCGTGGATCCATCGTCCCGGGGACGTCGGGGAACGTCCGGTCCGTCATCGGCGAGGCCGCCTCGATCTCCGCCCGGAGTTGCTCCGACCAGAGTTCGCCGTCCCGGTCGACGCCCCGGCGCGCCAGCTCCTCGACGAGCGCGTCGACCGTGACGCGGGCGTCGCCCGCGATCCCGAGGTCGACGTCCGTGTACCGGCCGACGTGTCCCGGGTCGCTGTCGACGTGGATCACCCGCGTGTCGTCGCCGAAGACGCGCCCCTCGTCGGTCGTGTACGGGTTCAGGCTGGCGCCGACGGCGAAGACCAGCTGGCTCTCGTTCACGTACTGGTTCGCCAGTCCAGTGCCCCACTCGCCGACGAACCCGAGGTAGTAGGGGTGGTCGGCGAAGTAGTTCCGGCCCTGGAGGGAGGTCGTCAGCAGCGCGCTGGTCCGGCGAGCGAGCGCCTCGATCGAGTCCCTGGCTCCGGCCTCGACCGCACCGCGTCCGGCGAGAATCACCGGCGGCCGGAACGCGTCCGACTCGACGTACATGTCGATCGCCGCCTCGACGAGGTCGGCGTCGGGGGAGAGCCGGGCGTCGGAGCGCCCGGCGGGGGCGTCCGGCTCCAGGGCGTCTGGCTCGGGAGCGTCGACCGACCCGTCGAGGAGGTCCCACGGGACCTGGACGGCGACCGGCCCGTCGCCGACCGCCACCTTCCGGATCGCCCGCCGGACGTCCGGGACCAGCGTCTCCTCGCCCCGGACGGAGACGACGTTCCCGATCGTCGAGCGGAGGTACGCCTCCTGCTCGAACTCCTTGATGTCGTAGGCCGCCGAGCGCGACGTCTCGGGGACGACGACCAGGACGTCCGAGCCCTTCTTCCGGGCGGTTACCATCGCGGTGCCCGTCTGGGCGATCGCGGGGCCCCGCCCGACGAGACAGACGCCGATCCCCGCCCCGGCGCGAGCGTACCCGTCCGCCATCGCCATCGCACCCTGTTCGTGGCGCGTCTTGACCGTCCGGATCTCGTCCCCGGCGTCGAGCTTGGACGCGAGCTGGAGCGTGTCTTCGGACATGAGGGCGAAGATCGTGTCGACGCCCTCGGCGCGGAGTAGTCGGATGATCACGTCGTGGCCCTTCACGGTTCCGTGTGGTCGTCTAGCACGGGCGGTGATAAAGATGCGCAACCGGAGCGGATCCCCGGGAGTCGGGCCAGGCCGGCCCGGTTCAGTGCTCGGCCAGGCCGGCGCGCATCCGGTCGTGCTCCGCGCTGGTGTAGGCGATGAGCGAGACCGACGAGAGCGACGCGGCGTCGAAGGACTCGACCTCGGAGGCGATGATCTGGACGCCCTCCTCGACGTCGAAGCCGGCGATGCCGCAGCCGACGGCGGGCGTGACGAGCGTCTCGCAGTCGTGGCGGTCGGCGGCGGCGAGCGCGTTCGACACGGCCGAGCGGAGGTGGTCGGCGCTGGCCTCGCCGCCGAAGTGGGCCGCTGCGGCGTGGACGACGTAGTCGGCGTCGAGCTGGTAGGCGTCGGTGACTGCGACCTCGCCGAGTCCGATAGGACCCTGCTCGAGTGCGGCCTCGCCCAGTTCCTCGCCGCCGGCGTGGAGCAGCGCCTGCGCCGCCGCTCCGGTGTCCATCATCAGACTCGTCCCCGTCGGACAGACGAGCGCGTCTGCGCGCTGTTCGGCGATGTCTCCCTGGATGAGGTCGAACTCCATGCGCCCCCGTGAGACGGTTACACACGTAAGCCCGTCGGTCGGCGCGATCGCCGGCTCTCGACCGCCGGAACCACAGTCGCTTTGGCTCGTCCGTTCGTACGCCGGGGCAATGAGCGAAACGGATGTCTCGCGACGGCAGGCGTGGGTGATGGCGGCGCGCCCGCAAACCCTGCCCGCGGGGGCCGCACCCGTCGTCGTGGGGACGGGACTGGCGGTCCACGACGCGGCGTTCGCGCCGCTCGCCGCACTGGCCGCGCTGGTGGGGGCGCTCCTGCTCCAGATCGGGACGAACTTCGCGAACGACTACTACGACGCGGTCAAGGGGGCCGACACCGACGACCGCGAGGGGTTCACGCGCGTCACCCAGTCCGGGCTCATCGCACCGGGATCGGTCCGGCGCGCGATGGTCGCCACCTTCGCGGCCGCCGTGCTGGTCGGCACCTCGCTCGTCTACGTCGGCGGCCTGCCAGTGGTCGTGATCGGCCTGGCCAGCGTCGCGGCGGGCGTCCTCTACACCGGCGGACCCGCGCCCTACGGCTACCGCGGGCTCGGTGACCTGTTCGTCTTCGTCTTCTTCGGGCTGGTCGGCGTGACGGGCACCTACTACGTCCAGGCGGTCGCCACCGCGTCCGTCGGACCCTTCCCCCTCGCCGTCCCGTCCGGGACGGTCACCCTCGCCGCCGTCGCCGCCAGCCTCCCGGTCGCCGGGCTCGTCACCGACGTGCTGGTGGTGAACAACATCCGCGACCGCGAGACCGACGCCGCCGCCGGGAAGCGGACGCTGGCGGTCGTCCTCGGCTACCGGTGGAGCCGGATCGAGTTCCTCGGGTTGCTCGGCGTGGCGTACGTCGTGCCGATCGGGTTCGCTCTCGCCGGCTACCACCCGGCCGTGCTGCTCCCGCTGGCGACGCTCCCGCTCGCCGCGTCGCTCGCGCGCACCGTGCTCACCCGGACGGACGGCGAGGCGCTCAATCCCGCGCTGGAGACGAACGGCAAGCTCGCGGCCGCCCACGCCGTGCTGTTCGCGCTCGGACTTGCGGCGCCCGCCCTGCTATGAGAGTCGAGGACTACGCGCTGCCGCTCGCCGATCCGCTGGCGACGGCGGCCGGGACGGTCGAGTCGCGGACCGGCTTCCTCGTCAGCGTCGGGCCCGACGACGGCCTCGAGGCCCGCGGCGTCGGCGAGGCCGCACCGCTCCCGGGGTGGACCGAGTCGGTGGAAGACTGCCGGAGCGCGCTCGCGGACGCGGCCGACCGGGCCGCCAGCGAGGGCCTCGACGCCGCGGTCGCCGGCGTCGACCCCGGAGCGACGCCGGCGGCACGCCACGGCCTGGCGCTGGCCGTCCTCGACGCCCGTGCGCGTGCCGCCGGCGAGCCCCTGTACCGGCACCTGGGCGCCGAGACGCGCGTCGAGAGCGTGCCGGTCAACGCGACGATCGGGGACGGCAACGTCGTCCAGACCCGGGCGGCGGCCGAGCGCGCCGTCGAAGCCGGCTTCACCACGCTCAAGATCAAGGTCGGGGCGCGCGACGTGGGGACCGACCTCGAACGGCTCTGGGCGGTCCGGGAGGCGTGCCCGGCGGCCGCGCTCCGCGTCGACGCGAACGGATCCTGGGACCAGGAGACCGCCCGGAAGGCCGTCCGCGCAGGGACCGTCCAGCGCGTCTCGTACGTCGAGCAGCCCCTGCCCGCGACCGACCTCGACGGGCACGCCGCGCTCCGGGACCGGGGGGTCGGCGTCGCGGTCGACGAGAGCGTGGTCGAGTGCGGCCTCGACGCGGTGCTCGACGCGGGCGCGGCCGACGCGGTCGTCCTGAAGCCCATGGCGCTCGGCGGCCCGGACCGCGCCCGCGAGGCGGCCCACCGCGCGCACGAGGCGGGCGTCGTTCCCGTCGTGACTACCACCGTCGACGGCGCCGTCGCGCGGGCCGCGGCGGTCCACGTCGCCGCGACGCTCCCGGGCGCGGTGGCCTGCGGGCTGGCGACCGGGGATCGGCTCGCGCGCGACCTCCTCGCGACCGACCCGGCGCCGCGCGAAGACGGCCGCGTCCGCGTGCCACAGGACGCCGGCAACGCGCCACATCCGGAGGACGAGCCCGATGCGTGAGTCGGCGCCGCTGCGCGACCCGCTCTCCCACCGGGCGGCCGCGACGCCCGAGCGGCGCGCCCTGACCGCGGTGGCGTCGGGCGAGCGCTGGACCTACCGGGAACTCGACGACGAGGTGACGGCGACGGCGGGACGGCTCGCGGCCCGCGGCGTCGAGCGGGGCGACCACCTCGCGGTCCTGCTGGAGACGCGACCGGCGTTCGTCCGCCTCGTCCACGCCAGCCTCCGGCTGGGGGCGCCGCTCGTCCTGCTGAACGCTCGGCTCACGCCGGCGGAACTGGCCGCGCAGGTCGAGCGCTCGGACGCCGTCCTCGTGGTCTGCGAGGCCGACACCGACGCCCGGGCGCGCGAGGCCGCGGACGAGGTCCCGGTGGTCTCGGTGGACGGCGACCTCGACGAACGCGCGCCCGCCGACGTCGAGCCGGTGGACTGGACGCCCACCGACCCGGCGCTCCTGCTGTTCACCTCCGGGACGACCGGCCGGCCGAAAGCGGTCTCGCTCGCGCTCTCGAATCTGCTCGCGAGCGCGGTGGCCTCGGCGTTCCGGCTCGGCGTCCTCCCCGAGGACCGGTGGCACCTCTGTCTCCCGATGTACCACATGGGCGGACTGGCGCCTGTCGTGCGCTCGACGCTGTACGGGACCGAGGTCGTCCTCCAGGAGACCGGCGACGGGTTCGACGCCGACCGGACGCTCGCGGCGATGCGCGAGCACGACCCGACCGGCGTCTCGCTGGTGCCGACGATGCTCGACCGGTTGCTGGACGCGGGCGCCCTCCCCGACAGCCTGCGGTTCGTCCTGCTCGGCGGCGCGCCGGCGCGCGACGACCTGCTCGACCGATGTGCCGATCGCGGCGTCCCGGTCTGCCCGACCTACGGGATGACCGAGACGGCGTCGCAGATCGCCACGGCCCGGCCCGCCGAGGCCGCCGCGCACGTCGGCACCGTCGGCCAGCCGCTGCTCGGGACCGACGTGACGGTCCTCGGCGAGGGCGGCGACCCGCTCCCCCCGGGCGAGACGGGCGAACTCGTCGTGCGCGGGCCGACGGTCATGCGGGGCTACTACGGCGATCACGAGGCGACGGCGGCGGCGTTCGGCGAGTACGGCCTGCACACCGGCGACGTGGGCTACCGGGACGAGGACGGTCGGCTCTGGGTGCTCAACCGCCGCACCGACCGCATCGTGACCGGCGGCGAGAACGTCGACCCCGGCGAGGTCGTCGAGGTGCTGCGCGCCCATCCCGCGGTCGAGGACGCCGCCGTCGTCGGGCTGCCGGACGAGGAGTGGGGCGAACGGGTCGCCGCCCTGGTCGTCGGCGACGTCGATCTGGCGGCCCTGCAGGCCCACTGCCGCGAGCGGCTGGCGGGGTTCAAGTGCCCGCGAACGGTGGCGTTCGCCGCGGAACTCCCGCGGACAGCCTCGGATACCGTCGACCGGGAGGCGGTCCGCGAGCGCCTCCGCCGGACCGACTAGCGATTTAACCACTGGGGGCACGTACGCCGCCACACAGTGTGTACGCTGATACTCGCCTGGCAGGTCTTCGAGGGGGTGCCGGTCGTGGCCGCGGCGAACCGCGACGAACTGCTGGACCGCCCGGCGCGACCGCCGGCGGTGCTCGACGACGAACTCCGGATCGTCGCACCGCGAGACGAGGAGGCCGGAGGGACCTGGATCGGCTACAACGAGGCCGGCGTGTTCGTCGCCATCACGAACCGCTGGGCGGACGCCGACCTCGCCGCGGAGCGGTCGCGGGGGCTCCTGGTCCGGGACGCGCTCCGCCACGAGAGCGCCGAGGACGCCGCTCGCCACGTCGAGCGCGCCGTCGAGGCCGACGAGTACGACGGCTTCAACCTCGTGGTCGCGGACGCGAACGCCGCCGTCCTGCTGGAGTGGGACGGCCGCCTGCGCGTCCGGAACCTGACGCCCGGCGTCCACGTCGTCGTCAACGTCGGCGCGGACGGCGACTACGACGTCCCCGAGACGCGTCCGGAGCGCGGCCGCGAGCAGGCCACGGGCGCGGACGAGGCGCGGCGACGCCTCCAGCCGGACCCCGGCGAGGACCACGAAACCTGGCTGGACCGCGCGACGACCGTCCTCGGGGACCACGACGTCGGGCTCTGCGTCCACGCCGACGGCTACGGTACGCGCTCCTCGTCGCTGATCGTCGTCGGCGAGGCGGGGGCCGTCTTCCGGCACTCGGAGGGCCCGGCCTGCGAGGCCGACTACGAGACGGTCCGCGGGAGCGACGTGGTCTGACACTGCCGGCCGTCCGTTCGTCCCGCTGCCGGCGTCGGTCGCCGGGGACAGCCGGCACCGCGAGCGCGGCGACCCGGGACGCTGACGGTCAGATTTAAACGTCGCACCGCCCCCCTAGTAGCCATGAGCACGGCAGACGCCGAGGCCGACCTCTCCGACGACGAGCGGGCTGGGCTGGAACTGATCCGCGGGTCCGGCGGCATCCACCAGAGCGACTTCTGGAAGGAACTGGACGTCAGTTCGCGGAAGGGGAGCCGCATCGTCGAGTCGCTCTACGAGAAGGACCTCATCGACCGCGAGGAGGCCATCTACGACGGACACAACACCTACTACCTGACGCCGGTCTCGAACGCGCGCGACCTCGACTTCTCCCTCCTGATGGCCGGCGACATGCTCTCGCCGTTCATCGGCGACGACGAGATCGACCCCAAGGGCGACGCCTTCTCGCAGTGGATCATGAACCTCGCGTACGAGGAGCGCTGACGCGGGGCACCGGTCCCGCAGACGGCGGAAAGACTAATGGCCCGGTCCGACAGCAATCGAGCATGGACGCGGGCATCGCCGGAGCAGTCGAGGACTGGGAGCAGCGACCCTTCTCCGGCGGCTACCGGGGACTACAGGACCTCGTCGACCGGGAGTTCTCCGGTGCGGTCCAGGCTGCCGGCTGCTGGCTCCTGCTCATCAACGGTCGCGTCGTCGGCGTGTACGAGGAGCGGGACGGCCGGGACGGCCCCGAACAGGAACCGGCCGACGTCGAACGGATCGAGGGCGCGTCTGGCACCGTCTACGAGGCCCCGCACGTCGCGCTCCCGCTCCTGTTCACGATGCAGGTCGACGGCGGCGAGGTCGTCGAGCGCGGGTCGACCACGGACCGGTCGCTGGAAGCGGTCCACGACGAACTCGAAGCCGAGGGGTTCACCGGCTACCTGGTGCTCTCCGAGCACGTCCTGAGCGGCGAGTACTACGTCGTCTACCAGGGCGGCCGGTCGATGAGCGTCGCCTTCATCGGCGGCGCCCGCCGACTCAAGACCGGCGACGAGGCCTTCGACCGCGCGAAGAAGGAGGTCGGCGTCTACGAGGTCCACTCGGTACAGCTCCACGTGACCGACGTGCCCGAACCGACCGAGGACGAGGCCGCCGTCGGGGCGGCCGCCGCCGGTACGGACCGCGACGGGGACGCCGACGACGAGGCCGACCCGGCGTCGATCGCGTCGGCCACCGGAGAGACGGCGACCGACGAACCGGCCGCGAGCGACGAACCCGGGGAAGCGACCGAGGCGGTCGACGACGCGGACGGACCGGTGGCGGACGACGCGGGCGAGCCCGTGGCCGAGGAGAGCGACGACGACGAGGCGACAGCAGCGACCGACGAGGACGCGACCGACGACGCGGACGAACCCGTAGCCGAGAAGAGCGCCGGCGACGACCTCGCGGCCGTCGGGACAGAGCCGCCCCCGGAGCCGTCGGCAGAGCCGGACGCCGACGCGTTCGCGCCGGGAGACGGAGCCGAGGAGAGCGACGACGGGGCGGCAGCGGCGACCGACGACGACGCGACCGACGACGGGACCGGCAGCGAGACGACCGACGACGGGGCCGGCGACGAGACGACCGCGACGCCAGCGGTCACGGAGCTCGACGCCGAGGCGTGGCCGCCCGGTCGCGAGTCGGCTGAGAGCGCAGACGACGCCGCAGTCGAGGACGACGAGCGCGACGCTGCCGCAGTCGAGAACGGCGAGCGCGAGCCCGTCGCGGCCTCGGGCGACCGGTCGGTCGACCGGCTCGCGGCGCGCGTCGACCGGCTGGCCGAGCAGCAGGACGACCTCGCCGCGACGGTCGACCGGCTCGCCGCCCGGCTGGACCGGCTCGTCGGCGGCGACGGCACGGCAGTCGAGGCCAGCGAGCAGCGCACGCCGGCGGCGGCGCTGTCCGAGACGACGCTGCTGGTGCGCTACCAGTCGGAGGGCGGCCCGACGCTGGAGTCAGTCTACGAGGGGGGGAGCGACCGCGAGGCGCTGGCGCAGAACCTCCGGCTGGAGCCGCGCACGCCGTTCGACCCGTCGGAGACGGCCGTCGACGGCGAGGCCTACGGGGAGTTCCTCCAGTCGGCGATCGAGTACCGGTTCGTGGCGTGGCTGGTCGGGACGCTCCCGTTCGAGGTGCAGGCCGCGGAGGCGACCGGGGAGCTCCGGGACCTCTACGACGCGCTCCCGTCGATCGACCGCGCGACGCTGGCGCAGGCGGCGACCGACGACGGCCCCCAGTTCGACGTGGTGCTCCAGAACCGCGAGGGGGCCCCGCTGGCAGTGGTGCGAATCGACGAGCGCGACGAGCCGCCGAGTCGCGCCACCGCGGAGGAACTCATCCGCGACGCGCGCGACGTGGAGCGAGCGTCGTCGACGCTGGCGGCGGCGTTTCTCGTGACGACGAGTTTCGTCGACGGCGCCGCGCTCGACCCGGTCCGCGACGCGACGCGGAGCCGTCTGCTCAGTCGCGAGCGGCGGGAAAGCTACGTGAACCTCTCCAGCGGGGGGTACCACCTGTGCCTGGTGGAAGCGGGGAGAGAGTCGTTCCACCTGGCGGTGCCAGACCTCTAAGATTCGATCTCGGCCATTCCGCTGATCTTCATCTCTTCGAGCTTGTCGACGATGTCGTCGAGTTTGGTGTCGAGGTCGTTGACGAAGTCTGCGGTCTGGTCGGTGGTGATGGCGCCCTGGCTCGACGGTTCGATGAGGTTCTCCTCCTCGAGGACGCGGAGCGAGTAGCGAACCTTGTGGTGGGGGTAGCCCGTCTCGTTGGACATCTTGACGATGCCGATCGGTTCGTTCTCGATGACCATCCGTAGAACCTGAAGATGGCGCTCGAGCATATCGACCTCTTTCTCAAGTCGATCTATCATGGCACTTGTTAACTTGTGTTTAGACGCTTTAAAGGTTGCTGTCGAGTCGTCCGGCGCGGGTGAGCGTCGTCCCGCCACTACTCCGGCTTCGGAGCGCTGTTTATTAACCCTTGTGTCACACCCACGTGGAGATCAGTCGGACCGTAACCGGTTTAGCGAGCGCGCAGAAACGCGGGGCTGATGACCGTAACTATCGTCGGATCGCAGCTCGGCGACGAGGGAAAAGGCGGGATCGTCGACCTCTGGGGCGACGCCGCCGACGTCGTCGTGCGGTACCAGGGTGGGGACAACGCGGGCCACACCGTGGTCTACGAGGGCGCAGAGTACAAGCTCTCGCTCGTCCCCTCCGGCGCCGTCCGCGGGAAGGTCGGCGTGCTCGGGAACGGCTGCGTCGTCAACCCCCGCACGCTGTTCGAGGAGATCGACACGCTCCGCGAGCGCGGGCTGGATCCCGACGTCCGCGTCGCCGAACGCGCGCACGCGATCCTGCCGTACCACCGGGTCCTCGACGGCCTGGAGGAGGAGGCCAAGAGCGACACTGACCTCGAGGCCGGGACGACCGGCCGCGGGATCGGGCCGACCTACGAGGACAAGGCGGGCCGCCGCGGCGTCCGCGTCGGCGACCTGCTCGACCCCGACGTCCTGCGCGACCGGCTGGAGTACGTCGTGCCCCAGAAGCGGGCGCTCGTCGAGGCGTTCGGGGGCGATCCGGACGACCCCGAGTTCGACGGCGCGTTCGACGTCGACGCGCTCTACGAGCAGTACCGCTCGTTCGGCGAGCGCCTGGCCAGCGAGGGGATGACGGTCAACTGCGGCGAGTTCCTCGCCGAGCGCCGGGCCGCGGGCGACCAGGTCATGTTCGAGGGCGCCCAGGGGACCTCCATCGACATCGACCACGGCATCTACCCCTACGTCACCTCCTCGAACCCGACGGCCGGGGGCGCGTCGGTGGGCAGCGGTCTCGGACCGACCGTCGTCGGCCAGGGCGAGGTGGTCGGCGTCGTCAAGGCCTACCTCTCCCGCGTGGGGACCGGGCCGCTCCCGACCGAACTCGGGCACGTCTCGGGCCAGACGCCGGACGGCGGCGGCGACACCGACGACGACGCCGAGGAACTCGCGACCTACATCCGCGACGAGGGCGGCGAGTACGGGACCGTCACCGGTCGCCCGCGCCGGGTCGGCTGGCTCGACATGCCCATGCTCCGCCACGCCGCCCGGGCCAACGGGTTCACCGGCATCGCGGTCAACCACCTCGACGTGCTCGCCGGCCTGGACGAGGTGTGCGTCGGCCACTCCTACACCGTCGACGGCACGGAGATCTACACCATGCCCGCCACGACCGAGCGCTGGGGGGAGTGCGAGGCGAACTTCCGGGCGTTCGAGGGCTGGCCGGACGTCGACTGGTCGGCCGTCGCCGACGAGGGGTACGACTCCATCCCCGAGAACGGCCGCGCCTACCTCGAGTACGTCTCGACCGAACTCGACACGCCCATCTACGCCGTCGGCGTCGGCCCCGGTCGCGAGGAGACCGTGGTCGTCGAGAACCCCTTCTGAGGTGCGACCCGGCACACTTTTCCTGCGACCGGCCCACACGCCCGGTATGAAGGAGTCGCTGCTGGACATCATCTGCTGTCCGCTCGACAAGCACGAACTCGAACTGGAGAGCGTGCAGCGCGACGACGACGAGATCCTCGAAGGGCGACTCGTCTGCACCGAGTGCGGCGAGGAGTACCCCATCGAAGACGGCATCCCGAACCTCCTGCCGCCGGACATGCGCGACGAGGCCTCCGCGTAGGTCCAGCCAGGATACTTTTTTTAAGTAGTCCTGCGAGAGAGGTGACGTGCCGGAGACGCTCGTCGTCCACCTCGGTCGGGAAGAGCCGCGGAGCGTCGCGGTTCCGGAGTCGTTCGAGGCCCACGGACCGTTCGAGGTGGAACTCGTCAACCACGGGATCGCGGCCCACGTCAACCTGCGGCTGGGCGACGCGCTCGGCGAGGTGGCCACCGTCGAGGGCGACAACCCCTACGTCGGCGCCGAGGAGACCCAGCGCGTCCGGGTCCACGTCGCAGCCGAGGACCGCGAGGTCCGGGGCACGCTCACGGTGACCACGGGCTACGGCGCCGAGTCGGACCAGGTCGCGGTGAACCTGATCGCGCCCGTCAGCGAGACCGTGGAGGTGGACGAGTCCCTCTCGAAGCCCCAGGCGCCCCGACAGCAGGAGGCCGCGCTGGGCGAGGCGCTCGCCAGCCTGTCGGTCCTGCCGGTGGCGCTGCTCTCGCTCGTGGCGCTGGTCCTCGCGGGCGGAGCGTTCGTCTGGACCCGGAGCGCCGTCGTCGGCGTCGGGGCCTTCGTCGTCGTCGGGGCCGTCCTCGTCGCCGTCTACGCTACCCTCAACTGAACGCGCCGAGGCTGGCCTGGCGGTCGCGCTGGCTCTCGCCCGCGGCGAGTTCGTGTCCGACCAGGTCGCGCATGTCGACGGCGTAGCGACTCCCGTCCCGTTCGAGGACGAGCAGGCGGCCCTTCGTCCCGACGACGGTCCCCGTCGCCATCGTCTCGGGGACGGGCTGGTCGCGCAGGGACAGGCCGTAGTCGGGGGCGAACTCGCGCTTCGGGTCGAAGTCGGCCAGCAGCCGGTCCCAGGCGCGCTCGTCGACCGCCCGGTGGAGGCCGCGGATCTTCTCGGCGACGCGCACGCGGTCGCCCACGTCGCGGGCGATCTCGGCCTCGCGCTGGCGAGCCACCCGGCCGTCCGGGAGCGTGAGGACGTGCGCGGCGCGGTCGGCGCCCTGCTCGCGGACGCGGGTGGGCAGGCGCTCAAGCCGGGTCACCCCGACCTTGAACGTCGCGGGCGCGAACGCCGCGAGGTAGACCGCGTGCTCGTCGTGGCAGTCCATCTCGTCCTTCAGGCAGGTGCCCGTACACCGGGCGCACACCCACGTGTCGCGGTGGGCCGCACAGTAGGGCGCCGCGTCGTTCGCGCAGGCGCGGTGGCCGTCGTCGAGGAGCGTCCCCGCGCAGTGGCGCGGGCCGAGCGCGTAGCGGAGGTCGGCGCCCGGATCGAGCGGGACGCTCCGGACCGCCCCCGCCTCGGCGAGCAGGAGGCTCGCGCCCGCACCCACGTCGCGCTGGTAGCCGACGACCTGCACGGACGCCGCTACGCCGGCGACCGGCATAGGGGTGTTGCCCGCGGGCCGCGCAAGGTACTTGGTGTGGGGGCTGGAACGCAGCGGGAATGAGCGCGCGAACGGGACGGCCACGGCCGGCAGACGGGGGATCGTGATGCTGGAGTGTACGCTGTCGGTCTCGGGAGACGGCCCGGTCCGGTTCGTGCTCGCGGTCACGAACGGGAACGACGCGGCCGTCGAACTCACCTTCCCGGAGGGCGCGCGGGCGGACTTCGCCGTCCACGACGGCGGCGAGGTGTGGCGCTGGAGCGACGGCCGGGCGTTCGCGCAGGTGGTCGAGACGGTCAGGCTCGCCCCCGGTGAGACCATCGAGTTCGAGGGCGAGTGGCCCGACCCGGACCCGGGGCGCTACGAGGCGACCGGCGAACTCCGGGCGGCCGAGCGGGCGTGTACGGCCCGGGCGACCGTCTCAGTCTAACTCCGCCGCCAGTTCCTCCGCCGCGCGCCGGACGGCGGCGTCGCTCGACAGGTCCGGCTCGAAGCCGAGCGCCGAGAGCTTCTCGATCGAGAGTCGCATCCGGGGCACGTCGCCGGTCCAGCCGCGGTCGCCGCCCGTGTACTCGTACGTCGGGTCGAGCCCGAGCACGTCGGCCACCACGTCCGCGATGCGGGTCACGGACGTCGTCGTGCGCGTCCCGAGGTTGTAGGTGTTCATCGCGGCGTCGGCGTGTTCGACGACGTGACAGAGCGCGGCGACGCAGTCCTCGACGTGCATGTACGACTTCTCCTGGCGGCCGTCGCCGAGGATCTCCAGGCGTCCGGGGTCGGCGCGGAGCTTCTCGACGAAGTCCGGGACCACGGCCCCCCGGAGCCCCGGACCGACGATGTTGGCGAACCGGACGTTCCACACCTGGACCCCGTGGCTGTGGGCGTAGGTCGACAGCAGCGACTCCTCGGCGAGCTTGGTCGCGCCGTACACCGAGATGGGTTCGAGCGGCGCGTAGTCCTCGGGGGTCGGCATCGGGGCCTCGCCGTACACCGTCGAGGAGGAGGTGAACGCGACGCGGTCGACGTCGACCGCGGCCGCCCGTTCGAGGAGGTTGTAGGTGATCGCGGTGTTGGCCTCGAACTGCGCGCGCGGGTCGTCGGCGTCGACGCGCTTCGAGGCGGCCGCGAGGTGGAAGACGGCGTCCAGATCGGCGGTCACGACGTCCGCGACGGCTTCGGGGTCGGTCAGGTCGGCCGCGACGAACGTCGCGCCGTCGGGGACGCGGTCGCGCGAGCCGTTCGAGAGGTCGTCGGCGACCACGACCTCGTTGTCCGTCGCCAGGCGCGCGGCGAGGGGGGCGCCGACGAACCCCGCGCCACCGGTCACCAGCAGGCGCTTGTCCGAGAGCTCCATCGCTCGACTCGAGCGACCGGAGGGACATGGGCGTTCTGGTCGGCGGTGTCTGGAAGCGAAACCCCCTAACGCGCCAGGCCACAGAGGACGCGTATGCAGGGAGAACCGGCGGTGACGGTCCTCCGTCTCGGCCACCGGCCGGGACGAGACGACCGCATGACCACCCACGTCGGACTGACGGCGCGCGCGCTCGGGGCCGACCGCGTCCTGCTCGCGGGCGAGACCACCACCGCCCGCGACACCATCGAGGACATCACCGGGCGGTTCGGCGGCCCGTTCGAGGCCGAGGTCGTCGAGGCCTGGCGTCCCGTCGTCCGGGACTGGACCGGGGCGGTCGTCCACCTCACGATGTACGGCCAGCCCGTCCAGGCGGTCGAGTCGGCGGTCCGGGAGGCCCACGCGTCGGACCCGTTGCTCGTCGTCGTCGGCGCGGAGAAGGTCCCGTTCGAGGTGTACGAGCACGCGGACTGGAACGTGGCGGTGACGAACCAGCCCCACTCCGAGGTGGCGGGCCTGGCGGTCTTTCTAGACCGGCTCTTCGAGGGCCGGGAACTCGACCGGGAGTGGGTCGACGCCGACCGCGAGGTGATCCCGCAGGCCACCGGCAAGCGGGTCGAGCCGGTAGACGACGGGTGACCGGACGGGACGGCCGCTCCGATGATTTTAAACCGCTGACGACCCGTCTCTGACGTAATGGCTTTTGAGGAGCTGCTCGAGGACCCCGTGATACAGAAGTACCTCCACGAGCTTGTCGGTCCGACGGGCATGCCGGTGGCGGCGGCCCCGCCCGACGGGGAGGTCACCGACGAGGAGCTCGCCGAGGAGCTCGGGATGGAGCTCAACGACGTCCGACGCGCGCTGTTCATCCTCTACGAGAACGACCTGGCGACCTACCGACGGCTGCGCGACGAGGACTCGGGGTGGCTCACCTACCTCTGGACGTTCGAGTACGACAACATCCCCGAGCGCCTCGAAGAGGAGATGCACCAGCTACTCGAGGCCCTGGAGGAGCGCCGCGAGTACGAGCGGAACAACGAGTTCTACCTCTGTCAGAACTGCTCGATCCGCTTCGAATTCGGCGAGGCGATGGACTTCGGCTTCGAGTGCCCGAACTGCGGGTCCGACCTCACGGACATGGGGAACGACCGGCTGATCGAGGCGATGAACCGTCGCATCGACGCGCTCAGAGACGAACTGCACGTCCAGCGGACCGAGGCCTGATGGTCGTCCTCGCGACCAAAGTGTACGTCGAGGGCCAGGCTCGCGACCGGGCGCTCGACTCGCTGCGCTCGCTGCTGGGCAACGCCCTGGGCGACCTCGCGGTCGAGTGGACGCTCGGCCTCCGCGAGGACGGCTTCCCCTCGGTGACGGTCGAGGGCGAGGACGCCACCGTCGCCCGGAACCTCCTGCGGGAGGAGTGGGGGGCCATCACGCCCCACCGCCGGGCGGACGAGGTCCACGTCGGCACCCTCGAACGGTGGGACGACGAGGGGTTCGTCCTCGACGCCGGCGAGCCGGTCCGGGTGCCCGCCGACGGGCTGGGCCTCGGCCCGGGGACGCCGACGCAGGTCCGGAACCGGTTCGGGCTGGTCCAGCACGTCCCGCTCCAGTTCGTCGAGTCGGACGACGGGACGCGGCTGGCGGACGCCGAACGGGACCGCCTGTTCGAGTGGACGCGCGGGCCGGGCCGGGTGAACGTCAACAGCGCGACCCGCGCGGAGGTCCGGGCGACGGTGAACCGCGCCGGCCACGCGGAGGACATCGTGACCGTCGAGCGACTCGGCCTGCTGGAGCAGTCGATCGTCTGCCGCGAGGGGACCGACCCGCCGGGCCTGCTCGCGAGCATCGGCGAACACCTCCGCGCGGAGTTGCTCTGCGTCGTGCCATGAGACGAGCCGCCCCGGTCCTGTTGCTCGTCCTCCTGGTGGTCACCAGCGGGTGTACGGGGCTGTTCGGTCCGGGGTCGCCGAACCCGGACGACCTCGCAGCACATCAGCAGTACGACTGGAACACGAGCTTCGACGCCACCGTCCGGGTCAACAAGAACAACTACACGACGGTCCTAAACGTGGCGAACAAGACGACGGGCGCGGCGCCGAACGAGTCGTCGGCACCCGGCGGCACCATCGAACTCTACCAGCGCGACGCGCTGGGCACCGAACAGCCGCTCTCGCTCCAGGCGGTCCAGTACCGCTACCCGAACGGGAGCCGCGTCGTCTACCGGAACGACACGACGGTGCTCGTCACGCCGGACGGCGAGGAGCGGAACGTCTCCGCGCTCGCGGTCGAGCGGACGCGCAAGCGGACCGTCGTCAGCCTGCCGGGAACCGACGGCCAGCTCGCCTACACGACCCCGAAGACCGGCAAGCAGGTGACGACGCCGACCTTCGTCGAGGGCTCCTACGAGGTCGTCCTCCCTCCCGACACGTCGGTCGCCATCCCGCTGCTCGCGCGGGTCAGGCCGGGCGGCGCCACCACGACCCGGATCGACGGCCGCGTCCACGTCCAGTGGGAACCGATCCGCGGGCCGTCGCTCGTGGTGCGCTACTACCTCGACCGCGACATCCAGATATTCGGCGTGCTGGTCGCGCTCCTGCTCCTCGTCGGGATCGGCGGCGCGGGGTACTACCTGCTCCAGATCCGGGAACTCGTCGCCCAGCGCGAGGAGGTCGGCCTGGACGTCGACGTGACCGACGACGACAGGCGCCGGCCGCCACCCGGGATGCGGTAGGCCGCGGCGCCTGCCGGTGGCTGCGTGCTTTTGTCGATCGCGCCCCAACGCCGGGTATGCGCGTGGCCCTGGTCACGGTCGGCGACGAGCTCCTCTCGGGCGACACCGTCAACACGAACGCGGCGTGGCTCGGCGAGCGACTGACCGAGCGCGGGGCGACCGTCGAGCGGGTCACCGTCGTCCCCGACCGGACCGCCGACATCGCCCGCGTGGTCAACGAGTACCGCGCGGCGTACGAGGCCGTGATCGTCACCGGTGGCCTCGGCCCGACCCACGACGACGTGACGATGGCGGGCGTGGCGGCCGCCTTCGGCCGCGAGGTCGAGCAGAACGAGGCGGCGCTGGCCTGGCTGGAGTCGGCCGGCGGCTACGCCCGGCAGGACCTCGCGGCCGGCACCGCCGAACTCCCCGCCGGGGCGCGCCCGCTCCACAACGAGGTGGGCGTCGCGCCCGGGTGCGTCGTCGACGCCGTGTACGTGCTGCCGGGCGTCCCCGACGAGATGGAAGCGATGTTCGAGCAGGTCGCCGACGAGTTCGAGGGCGCCTACCGCCACACGGCGGAGGTGATCGCCGCCGAACCCGAGAGCGCGCTGCTCGACCGCCTCCGGGGGGTCCAGGAGCGCTTCGACGTGAAGGTCGGGAGCTACCCCGGCGAGAACGTCCGGATCAAGGTCGAGAGCACCGACGAGGCGGCCGTCCGCGAGGCTGCGGCGTGGCTCCGCGAACGCGTCGAGCGCGCCGACGGCCAGTAGCCGGCCCGTCGCGCCGACGGCCGTCCGTCCCGGCGATCAGCGGAGTGCTGACGCGTCGGACGCGGGTCGGCGACCGCTTCAGCGCATCAGGTAGAGCGTCCACGCGACCGCGAGCGCCAGGCTCGCGACGAGGACGATCCATCCGGCGGTGCTGACGGCGCCCGGCTGTACCGCTTCCTGCAACACGACCGCGTTCATGTCCGAAGCTGTTTCGCGGCGGTCTCTTAAGTGGTGTGTTCCGCGCCGCAGGATCGGTCGGCGGGGTCGTACTGGGCGTACCAGCGCCCGAACGACGACCCGATCGTCCGCCGGGAGATCGGCTCGATCTCGGCGTAGACCCGGCCGTGGCGGCCCAGCGCGAAGCCAGCGTGGAACGCGGCGAGCATGTCCGACTCGTCCATGGGCGGCCCTGCGCGCCGCTCGGTGTTAAGTCTCATCGCAGGGGTCCGGAGATCACACGACTTTTCGCCGGCAGTCGTCTACCGCCGGTATGCGCATCGGGGTCGTCGTCAATCCCATCGCGGGGATGGGCGGTCGCGTCGGGTTGAAGGGGACGGACGGGAAGGTCGCGGCCGCGCGCGAGCGGGGGGCAGAGCCGCGGGCGCCCGACCGCGCCCGGGCGGCGCTGGCGACCCTGCACGAGCACGACCCGGCCGTCGAGGTGCTGACCTACGGCGGCGTCATGGGCGCCTCGGCGGCGCGGGACGCCGGCTTCGACCCGGAGGTCGTCGGCGCGCCGGCGGGCGAGGAGACGACCGCGGCCGACACCCGGAACGCGGTCCGCGAGTTCGTCGAGCGGGGGGTCGACCTCGTGCTGTTCGTGGGCGGCGACGGCACCGCGGTGGACGTGGCGGAGACGCTCGACGCGCTCGACGCGGACGTGCCCGTCCTCGGCGTGCCGGCCGGCGTGAAGGTCTACTCCTCGGTGTTCGCGGTCACGCCGCGGGCAGCGGGACGGGTGGCGGCCACCTACGAGCGGACCGAGACCCGCGAGGTCAACGACATCGACGAGGCGGCCTACCGGGCGGGCGAGGTCCGCTCGGAACTCAGGGCGCTCGTCGAGGTGCCGGTCGCGAGCGAGGTCCAGTCCTCGAAGCAACTCGCCGGCGGGAGCGTCGAGAACCTGGTCGAGGCGCTGGCCAGCGAGGTCGAACTCGGCGTCACGTACGTCCTCGGCCCGGGGAGCACCGTCGGCGCCCTGAAGCGCGAACTCGGGTTCGAGGGGTCGCCGCTCGGGGTCGACGTCTGGCGCGACGGCGAGGTGCTGGTCCGGGACGGCTCCGAGACCGAGATCCGCGAGGCGCTCGGCGAGGAGAACGTCGTCGTGGTCTCGCCCATCGGCGGACAGGGGTTCGTCTTCGGGCGCGGGAACCAGCAGCTCTCGCCGGCGGTGATCCGTCGCTGCGAGGTCCAGGTGATCGCCTCACGCCAGAAACTCGCCGACGTCGGCGTCCTCCGGGTGGACACGGGCGACCCGGACCTGGACGAGGACCTCCGCGGCTGGCAGCGCGTCCGGGTCGGCCGGTTCGAACAGCACCTGATGGAAGTCGTCTGACGGTCCACGAACGTCGAGTTCGGTCGCGACCTGCACCAGATTACACACATTCTATCATAATAAATCTCGTATGGACAAGATTAAGGTCACCCATACCCCAGGGAAGATATATGGAGACACGGAAGGTCCAGCGGCTCGGGCCCTCGACGCTGGCGATGACGCTCCCGGCCGACTGGGCGTCCGAGCACAACGTCGAGAAGGGCGACGAGGTCTCGCTCCGCGTCGGCGGGAAGGGCACGCTCACCGTGCTGCCCGAGTCCGTCCAGCAGGAGGAGTCCGAGGCGATCATCCACGCCGACGAACTCGACGCGGACGCCGTCGAGCGCGCCATCGTCGCCCAGTACGTCCTGGGTCGTCGCATCATCCACGTCGAGGTCGACGAGGGCGGCACCCTCGACTCGGCACAGATCAACGCCGTCTACAACGCCGAGACCCAGTTGATGGGCCTGGGCGTCATCGAGGAGACGCCGGACCGGATCGCCATCCGCTGCTCGGTCGACCCCGAGGACTTCACGCTCGACAACCTGCTCGAACGCCTCGAATCGACCGGCAGCACCATGCGCAACGAGGCCATCAAGGCGCTCGCGCACGGTAACCCCGACCTCGCCCAGCGCGCGCTCAACCGCGAGCGGCAGGCGAACAAGATATTCGTCCTCCTCCTGCGGCTCATCTTCACCGCCTACCAGAATCCGAACCTCGTGCGCGCGCTCGGCCTGGAGTCGTCGTTCCCCCTCATCGGCTACCGGTCGATCGCCAAGAACCTCGAACTGACCGCCGACAACGCCGAGGACATCGCCGAGATCGTCCTGGAGACGGAGGGCCACACCCTCAACGTCGACACCGCCACGATGCGCGAGGTCCGCGAGTTCACCGACCAGGTCAACGAGATCTCGGAGAAGGGCGTCCGCGCGGCCATCGAGCGCGACTACGACACCGCCATCGAGGTCCGTCACCTCTTCGCCGAGATCAAGGACCGCGAGACCGAGATCCTCTCGGAACTCGACGAGATGCCGAACGCCGACCTCCTGCGCGTGCGGGAGGTGCTCGTCAGCCTCCAGCAGACCGCCCAGTACGCCACCCGGAACGCCGAGATCGCGACGAACCTCGCGCTCAACGAGGAGTCCGAGCACACGACGCTGCGCTGACCGACCCGCGCGGGCCTACAGAGCCTGTCCGAGAATTAGGTTGAGCAGTTCAGGCACTGGCAAGACAGTTC
>JBDGSV010000051.1:0-37063 GCA_042217375.1 Haloarculaceae archaeon
CCACGAGGCTTTTCAGGCGCGCCGACGAAACGAGTCACATGGTCTTCAAGAAGATCACGCTGGTCGGAACGAGCACCGAGAGTTTCGACGACGCGGTCGACGACGCGGTCGACCGGGCGGAGGAGACGCTGGACGACGTGATGTGGGTCTCCGTCGAGGAGATGGGCGTCGAGATCGCGACGGCCGACCCGCGCGAGTACCAGGCGACGGTCGAGGTCGCGTTCGAGCTCGGCGACTAGGTCCGGAACGACTCGCCACAGCCACACTCGGAGACGACGTTCGGGTTGTCGACGGTGAAGCCCGCGCCCTGGAGGCCGCCCTCGAACGCGAGGACGGACCCCTCGACGTACTTCATGCTCGCGGGGTCGACGAACACGCGCAGGCCGTGGTGTTCGAAGACGGAGTCGTCGGGCTCGGGTTCGTTGTCGAACCGCAGTCCGTAGGAGAGCCCGGCGCAGCCGCCCTGCTGGACGAACAGCCGCAGGCCAGCCTCCTCGACGTCCATGTCCTCGCTCCGCAGGAGCGAGAGCGCCTCGTCGGCGGCGTCCTCGGTCACCTCGATGGTCGCCGCGTCGGCCGTGGTGCTGCTCATGTGCATCCCATACCGTCGCAGTCGTGTTAACCCTGACGCCGCCGACCGGGCCACGACCACGCCGAGATCGCGACGGGCGTCACTCGTGGGCCGCGTCCCACTCGTCCGGCTTCTTGACGTTCGAACAGACGTTGCACTGGACCCGGCCCATCGCGTCCATCGCGTTGTCGAAGGTCTGGCAGTTGGTGCAGAAGTACCCCCACCGGCGCTCGCGGTCGGGGTCGGCGTAGACGACGAGGAACGGGCCCTTGTTGCCGCGTTCGGCCTCGCGACCGGTGTAGAGGGTCGTGCCGTCGGGACCGGTCCGCGCGTCGAGGTCCGTCGTCATGGATCGGGGTTCGGACCCGGGCCGGGTAAGTGTCTCGACTCGGGGAGCGCCGCGGCGTCCGGGCCGCTCCTGGTCCGCCGGGAAGGACAGGTTTGAATCCCTGGCAGTTGTAGCGAGACCGATGACGCTGGTGCTGGTCCCGGTTCGTTACCCGCTCTCGGAACACTCCCGGGCGACGCTGACGGAGGCCGTTCGCATCGCCGAGGAGCGAGACGCCAGCCTCGCCGTCCTCCACGTCAACCTCTACCAGAGCAGCAACCGCATCTCCCGGGCGGACCTCAAGCGCGCCGTCGAGCGCTCGGTCGGCCACCTCGAAGACGTCCGGTACGTCGTCCGGACCGGGTTCCTCGTCGAGGAGACGATCCTCGAAGAGGCGGTGGCGGAGGGCGCCGACGTGGTCGTCATCGGGGCCAAGCAGGCCGGGCGGTGGCGACGGATGATCAGCCGTCTCGTCGACGACCCCGACGTCGAACACTACCTCCGCGAGGGGCTGGACTGCGAGATCATCACGGCTCGCGTGTAGCCGCGTCGTCGCTGCGGTCGCCGTGGCGCGTCGCCCGGTCGCGCTCGCCCGCCGGCTGGTCGCCGGAACCGACGTCCACCTGCATCCGGCCGCTCGTCTCGTCGAACACCAGGTGCGAGTGGGGGTAGGCGAACTCCACGTCCACGTCGCTCATCCGCTCCCACATCTCCGTCTGGACCTTCGAGCGCATCGTCAGCAGCTTGTACGGCTCCTGGACCCAGTAGCGCAGGCGCAGGAGGACGCCGTGGTCGGCGTAGCTCTCGATGTAACAGGTCGGAGCGGCCGGATAGCGCGCGCTCCCGATGCGGATGTCCGGGCCGCCCTGGATGACGTTGTCCACCGACCGCGCCGCCTCCTCGGCGACGCGACGCGCCTCGGCCAGGTCGGACTCGTAGGTGACGAGCACGTCGAGCGAGAGGCGGGTCCGGCCGTCCTCCGCGGAGTAGTTGATCACGTCCCGCTCGCGCATCGAGCCGTTCGGGACGACGAGGAAGGTGTTGTCGAGCGTGAATATCTTCGTGTACCGGAGCGTGATGTCCTCGACGAAGCCGGTCTGGCCGCGGTCGACGAGTTCGATCATGTCGCCGATCTCGTAGGGCTGGTCTGCGAGGACGAAGAAGCCGCTGATGACGCTGCCGACGATCGGCGCGAGGACGATACCGACCACGGCCGAGAACACCCCGACGGAGAGCGTGAGGTCGTTCGGGTGGAAGCCGAGGACGGCGAGGCCGACCAGCGCAGCCACCGCGAGCGCGGACAGCCGCATGCTCCGGAGGACGGTCCGCGTGACGCTCGGGCGCTGGAAGCGCCGGGCGACGCGACGACCGAAGACGCGGGTGAGCAGCCGCGAGCCGTACCAGGCCGCCGCGAACAGTACGATGGCCGTCACGAGCCGCACCACCGACGCCGGGATCCAGGGCGGGAGCGCCCCGGACAGCGCGGTCCAGACGCCGCCCGACCCGCCGGTCGGGGGCGGCGTCGCGGTGGCCTGGAGCGCGAGCGACGCCACGACCCACCGGTGCATGCTCTGCCGGTCTGCGGGACGAGAAAAAAGGATTCCGACCCGACGGGGCGCCGGTCAGTCGTCGCCGGGCGCCGGGCGCGCCACGCGTCCGGGGTGGCTCTCGACCAGCGCCACCGCCACGAGGCCGGCCGCGCCGAGCGCGAGGACGCTCCCGGCCGCGAACGCCGTCTCGTAGCTCGTCACGGTCGCGAGCGCGCCCACGGCCGGCGGGCCGACGACCCCGCCCAGCCCCTTGGCCGTCGAGCGCAACCCCATGAGCTCCGACTCCCGGTCCGCGGGCGCGACGTCGGCGATGAAGGCGATCGCGCCGGTCGTCATCGCCGAGAAGGCCGCCCCCAGGACGAGGAAGGCCAGACCGGCGACCGCGATCCGGCTCAGGGGACCGGCGGGGAGCGTCGCGGCCGCCGCGAGCAGGGCGAACAGCCCGCTGCCGGCCATCCCCGCGACGACGAGGGGCTTCCGGCCGACGCGGTCGGCCGCCACCCCCAGGAGGTACATGAACGCCACCTGGCCGCCGTGGTTGATCGCGAGCAGGCCGCCCATCACCGGCTCGGAGACGCCGACGACGCCCACGAGGTACGGCGGCATCAGGCCCATGATCGCGAGCACGCACATGTTCCGCACCGCGAGAGCGACGTAGAGCCAGCGCAGCCCGTTCCGGCGGAGGTGGGCGCGCTCGTCGACCGCCGGGAGGAGCCGGGTCCGCACCTCGCTGGCGAGCGCGCCCAGCGTGGGCTGGACCGCGGGCGTGGGCGTCGGGTCCGCGATGACCGCCACGAGGAGCGTCGAGACGAGGCTCAGCCCGGCGATCACCAGGTAGAGCTGTGCGGGGACGAGCAGGCCGAGCAGGAGGCCGGCCGTCAACTGGCCGCCCGCGAACCCGCTCGATCGGGCGCTGTTGAACACGCCGATCGAGCGCCCCCGGCCCGCGGCGCCGCCGTAGGTGGAGACGACGGCGAGCGTCACGGGGGCGAACCCGGCGGCGAAGGCGGCGTACAGCGCGCGGAGCGCGACGGGCCCCCACACGCCGTCGACGACCGTCAGCGGCAGGACTGCGAGCGTCGCCGCGAGCCCGGTCGTCACCAGGACGGCCCGCCGCCGACCGGTTACGTCGGCGACCGCCCCCCAGACCGGCGAGAACAGCATCAACCCCAGGAAGTAGGACGCCGAGACGAGGCTCACCGCCAGCGGCGACCCCCGGCGACCGACGTAGACCGCGAGCGCCGTGCCCATCAGGACGCCGCCCGCGAACCGGGCGAAGGCGGCCGTCCCGATGAGTCCCCACTGCCGGCGCGACCCGCCACTCATGGGTCTGGCTTCGGGGGGACGCCCTTCAGCGCCCCGGTTCCGGTCGCCGCGGAGGCTTAAGACCGAGGCGCGCGAACGCCGGACCATGCCAGACGTCCTCGTCCTGCGGCGCGGCGTCCACGGGATGCCCGTCGAGTCGTACGCCGAAGAGCTCCGCGAGCGACTGCCGGACCGGCGCGTCGCCGTCGCCCGGACCCCCGACGCCGAGCGCGACCTGATCGCCGACGCGCCCGTTGCCACCGGCCGGACCATCGACGTGGACCTGATCGAGCACGGCGACGACCTCCGCCTGTTCGCCTGCGCGTGGGCCGGGTACGGCCACCTCCCGATGGACGCGCTCGCCGACCACGACGTCGCAGTCACCACGGCCTCGGGCGTCCACGCGTCCAACGTCGCAGAGCACGTCGTCGGCGCGATGCTGGCCCACGCCCGGCGCTTCCGGACGGGCGTTCGCCGCCAGCAGCGCGACGAGTGGCGCCACTATCGAGCGACCGACCTCCAGGGGTCGACCGTGGCGGTGGTCGGCCTCGGCGCCCTCGGGAGCGCCGTAACCGAGCGCCTGGCGCCGTTCGGCGTCCACACCGTCGGCGTCCGCCGGACGCCCGACGCCGGCGGCCCGGCCGACGAAGTGGTCGGCCCCGGCCAGCTCCACGACGCGCTCGCACGCGCGTCCTACGTGGTGCTCGCCTGCCCGCTCACCGACGAGACCGAGGGCCTGCTCGGCTGGCCGGAGTTCGAGACGATGCCCCCGGACGCCTACCTCGTCAACGTCGCGCGCGGCCCCGTCGTCGACACCGACGCGCTCGTCGCCGCGCTCCGCGAGGACCGCATCGGCGGCGCCGCCCTCGACGTGACCGACCCCGAGCCGCTACCGGCCGACCACCCGCTCTGGAACCTCCACAACGTCCGCATCACGCCACACAACGCGGGCCACACGCCCGCCTACTACGCCCGCCTCGCCGACATCGTCGCCGGCAACGTCGATCGGGTTGCCGAGACCGGCCGCTACGAGGACCTGGAGAACCAGGTCCTGTGAATCCCGGGCGTCGTCGCCCGGCGAGCCGCGGCGACCGTCACTTAAGGCCCCGGCCGGCGTAGCGGCGGGCGTGACGCACTACCTCGTGGCGACGCGGTCGGTCCACACGACCGCCGCGGCCTGTGACTACCTCGGGGAGGAACTGGCGCCGGACGACGCGGTCACGGTGCTGACCGTCGCGGACGAGACGACCGACAGAGACGGCGACGACGCCCTCAACGTCGCAGTCGCGCGGCTGTCGGGGCTGGTGGCGGTCGACCAGGAGCGGCGGACCGGCGACCCCGGCGAGGCCATCCTGGCCACGGCGGCCGACGCGGGCGCGGACCGCATCGTCGTCGGCGCGCGCCGGGGCGAGCCCGGGACGCCGCGCCACGTCGGCCAAACGGCCACGCACGTCCTCGAACGCGCCGACGTGCCGGTGGTCGTCGTCCCGCTGCCGGATCTCTAGTCCGCCAGCGGAGAGATCAGTTCGACCACGTGCCCGTCCGGGTCCTTCACGAACGCGGTGCGCGCGCCCGCTGCGGGCTGGTCCCCCGGCTCCGTCACGACACCGAAGTGGTCCATCGACTCGAAGGTCGCGTCGACGTCCGCGACGCTCACCGCGACGTGGTCGAACAGCGTGCCGTCCTCGAACGTCGTCTCGCCCTCCGTCTCCGAGAGCTGGAGTTCGGTCCCGTTGTCCGCGGCGACGTAGACGTTCCGGGTCGCGCCGTCCTCGGTCGTGAACTCCCAGGAGCGCTCGAAGCCGAGTTCCTCGACGTACCAGTCGGCGGTCGCGTCCGCGTCCGCGACGTTCAGGCAGGTGTGCAGCAGGTCCATGTCACGAGGCGTGGCCGAGCACACATAAATCCCGCTCGAAACCGCCGGCGTCTATGTATCGGTAGCCGGACCTGTCGGGCACGATGGTCCTCGAACTGCTCGGCCTGCTGGCGCTGGGGATCGCGTTCCTGGGCGGCTGTCTCGCGCTCCTGGCCGCCGGCCGGCGCGCATACCTCCTGGCCCGGTACGTCACCACGCGACCGCGGACGGCCGACGCGGTCGATCCCGGTCCGGGCCGCCGGTGGCTCCGGGTGACGGGCGAGGCGGTCGCCGGCGACGCGCTCGCCGGCCCGGAGGGAGGCGACGCGCTCGCCTACCGGGTGACGGCACATCGACAGGAGCGGTTCGCGGGCGTGCCGTGGCCGCGGTCGACCACGTCGCTGCTCGACGCGACCGCTCGCGTGCCGTTCGCGCTCCGGGGGCCGAGCCGGTCGCTCCGGGTCCTGGAGACGGGCGACGTCGACGTGATCGGCCGGAACTGGAACGAGAAGGGCGCCACCTACACGCCGGCCGACCCGCCACCGGACGCGCTGGGGTCGGTGCTGGCGACCCACGGCGTCGACGCCGCGTCGAAACTGGGCGACGGGTACGCCTTCGACCACGACCTCCGGGTCCGGAGCGACGTGGTCGCGGCCGGCGACCGGGTGCGGCTGTTCGGTCGGTTCGACGTCCGCCGCGACGACAGACTCGCGCTCCACCCCGCGAGCGGCCGCCTCGGCGACGTCTGTCTCACGACCGGCCCGTGGCGGACGTTGTGGATCCGCTACCTCCACGAGTTCCTCCGCGCGCTCCTGGGCGGCGCGCTGCTCGTGGCCGTCGCGGGCTACTTCCTCTGGCCGGCCGCGACGGACGCAGTCGCGTGGCTGGCGCCGCCGTAGCCGCGGCTCGCAGGGTCGGGCGGTCGCGAGAGCGTTCGCGGGCGGCTACAGCCAGCCGCGTTCGAGCAGGAGTTCGCCGTTGAGCACGGACGCGCCGGCCGCGCCGCGCATGGTGTTGTGCGCCAGGCAGTTGAACTGGACGCCGTCGGTGGTCTCGCGGAAGCCGCCGGCCGAGACCTGCATCCCGTTCTCGCGCATCCGGTCGAGGCGGGGCTGGGGCCGGTCCGGTTCGTCGAAGACCGCGATGAGGGGATCCGGCGAGGACGGCAGGTCGGTGGCGGGGAACGCGCGCATGGCCTGCGCCGCCGCGTCGGGCGTGACGGCGTCACGGGTGTCGGTCCAGACGTTCTCCAGGTGGCCGTCGAGCGTCGGGATGCGGTTGCAGGAGGCCGCGACGTCGGCGTCGTGGAGCGCGACGGACGCCCCGTCGAAGCTGCCGAGGAGCTTCCGGGACTCCGACTCCATCTTCTGCTCCTCGCCGCCGATGTGAGGGATGGCGTTGTCGATGATCTCCATCGAGGAGACGCCGGAGTAGCCGGCGCCGGAGACGGCCTGGAGCGTCGAGACGCGGACCGAGGTCAGCCCGAACTCGCGGTCGAGGGCGGCCAGCGGCGGGACCATCGTGATGGTCGAGCAGTTGGGGTTCTTCAGGAGCGCGCCGTCCCAGCCCCGGTCGTCGCGCTGGACCTCGAGGAGGTCGAGGTGGTCGGCGTTGACCTCGGGGATGATCAGCGGGACGTCGTCGGCCATCCGGGCGTTCGAGGAGTTCGAGGAGACGAGGTAGCCGGCCTCGCAGAAGGCGGGTTCGACCCGCTCACCGACGCTGGACGGCAGCGAGGAGAAGAGCAGGTCGACGTCGTCGGGGACCGCATCGGGTGCGGTCCGGGAGACGGTGACGTCGGCGACCGCCTCCGGGATGGGCGACTCGACGCGCCACTTGGCCACCTCGCGGTAGGGCCGCCCGGCGCTGTCGTCGCTCGCGGTGAGCGCGGCGATCTCGAAGTCGGGGTGCGGTTCGAGCAGCTGGATGAGTCGCTGGCCCACGGCGCCCGTGGCGCCGAGGATGCCTGCGCGAACGGTCATTGTCCGTGAGGGAGTGTGGCGCCGGACAAAACGGTTTTGAAAGGTCCGGGGGGTTGTGTCGCGTTGTCCCGGCGGTCACTCGACGAGGAACGACCGGACGGGCGCGGTCTGGGCCGGGACGTTCAGCGACGGCGCGTGGCCGCTGTCCACCTCCAGCACCGTCGCGTCCGGCTGGCGGTCGAGCATCCGCCCCAGCGCCGCGTCCGTGAGGACGCCCGAGTCGGTCCCGTGGAGGATCATCACCGCGGCGTCGATCGCCGCCCAGACGTCGTAGGGGTCGCGCCCGCCGTCGTCGGCCTGGTCGTCCGCCAGCCCCACCACGATGCGCGGATCGTAGCCGACCGTCACGTCGCCGTCGTCGGTCCGGCGCATCGCGGTGGCGGTGAACCGGTGCCACTCGGCGTCGGTCATCGGGCTGAACCGGCCCTCGTAGCAGTCGCGGTAGTACGCTTCGAGCGCCGCGACCGTCTCGACCGTCGGCGGGTCGCCGACGTACTCGCCGATGCGGTCGATGGCGGCCGGGTCGGCGTCGCCCGTGGGGTCGGGGCTCACGTCGTTGACCACCAGGTGCGTGATGCGGTCCGCGAGCGGGCCGCCCGCCAGCGCGATGCCGAGGCCGCCGCCCATCGAAGTGCCGACCCACCGGAGCCGATCGAGGCCGAGCGCGTCGCAGAAGCCGACCAGGAGGTCGGCCATCGCCCCGTTCGTGTACGCGTCCGCCGGGTCGTCGGCCCACGCGCTCAGCCCGCGGCCGGGCGCGTCCGGGCAGAGCACCCGGAACTCGTCCGCGAGCGCGCGGGCCAGCGGGTCGAAGTCGCGACCCACCCGCGAGAGGCCGTGCATGCAGACCACCGGCGGGGCGTCCGCGTCGCCCCACGCCGAGTAGTGGAGTTCGGTCCCGTCGACGGTGAGAAACTCGTCGGTTCGCTCCATGCGCCGCACTCGCGGGGCGCGGGCAAATGGGTTGCGACGGGGGGAGTCGGCGGCGGCCGCCCGGTCCGGTTTACCGGCGGCCGCGTTCTGACCGGTCACCGTCTCGACGCCCCGTCCGACCGCGATGACCGGCGAGAAGACGACCGAGAACGCCCGGACGCCGATGCCGTACGCGACGACTGCGGCGGTCGGGAACGTCCCGACGAGCACCGGGACGGCGTGCACGGGGATCGCGCGACCGGGTCCCTCGACGGGCGGGCGGCCTGGAGGCGGGTCGCGACGCCGCGCCGGCACCGGCCAGGTCGGGGACCACCTCCCCGGGGCGAACTATAGTAGCGTTTGTAATTCTTCGCGGCCGGCATCGACTGCAGGTGGCTGTCACGACTGCTCTCGACGGATCTGACCGACCGGTGTGCAGATAGTTACAAACGCTACTATACCCAGTCAGTCGAGTAGCTGTCGGACGCACCGCTGCCCGGCGGACGTCGACGCGAGAACGAGAGGCCTACGCGACGGGGCGGCGCTTCTTGCGGGTGACGTAGCCGGCGACGCGGTTGCGGACGCCCTTGGACTCGACGTTGGTCACCTGTTCGACCACGTCCTTGTTGTGCTCGAAGTCCCGGCCGAACGCCTCCGGATAGCGCTCCAGCAACCGGTTCCCCATCTTCTTGATGTAGGCGGGCTTGATGGCCATGTGGAGCCGTTCTCGACGCGACGGCTAAAAGGGTTCGACTCGACGCTGCCAGCCGGTGGACGGCTCACGCGCGCCAGTCGACCAGGTCCTCGAAGCGCTCCCAGGCCGCGCGCTCGCGCTCGCCGCCGCAGGTCTCGACGACCGTCTCGAAGTAGGCGATGCGCTCGCGGAGGGCGGCCGCGTCGTAGGCTGGCACGTCCAGCCGCGAGGCCGCGACGGTCGCCTCCACGACGGCGGCGTGGCCGCGGTTCGTCGTCGGCACCACCCGGTCGAGGACCCGGCGCTCGACCGGCCGGAGCGCCCACTCGATCCAGCCGGTGCCCTCGGTCTCGCCCGCGTCGACGCGCTCGGCCGTGACCCGGACCCAGGCGTCGACGCCGTCGAGGACCGGGTCGGGCTCCTCGCGGACCGAGCAGGCCGCCTCGACGAAGGTCACCGGATCGCGGGTGAACTGGACGTAGCCGCCGCCGCGCTCCCGGAAGTTCCGGCGCGTCCGGGTCCGGCCCCAGGTCCGGGCCGTGACCGGGCCGTCCGTGGCCGCCGCCAGGCCGAGAGCGGCGACGTTCCAGCGGCCCGCCGGCCCGCGCGTCGTCACCACCGACTCCGTGACCCCCCGGAGGTCGACGGGCCAGCCGTCCGCGTCGAGCTCGGTCATACCGCGAGCCCGCGTTCGAGTGCGACGAACAGCGCCGCCGCGGTCAGGTCGGCCGTCGTCCCGGGGTTGACGTCGCGGTCGACGAGTTCGTCGGCCAGGTCGGCTGGATCCTCCTCGCCGGCGAGCGCGGCGGCCGCCCGGCGGGTCACCTCCTCGGCGGTCGCCTCGTCGGCGCGCGTCTCGACGAACGTATCGGGCTCCTCCGCGAGCAGTTCGAGGAAGACCCGCGCGGCGCGGTCGGGGACCGGTCCCGCCAGGGACAGGAGCCGGTCGGCCGCCCGGAACGTCCGGGGGAAGCCCGCGTCCCACTCCGCGGCCACGCCGTCGCCCGGGGCGCTCATCTTCATCACGTCCGCGAGCGTCAGGTCGCGCTCGCGGATCGCGGGGATCGCGTCGGCGCCGTACCGGACGTCGAGCGGGCCGAGCCCGGGCGGCGGGTCCTCGACCGCGACGTCCACGTGCTCGAAGGCGACGTAGAAGTCGCAGGCGTCCTGGACGGTGGTGGCGTCGACGACGGCCGCCGCGCCGTCCGGCGAGAGGTCGCCCGCCGCGGCCGCCCGGACCAGCGGCGCGATCGCGAGGAGCGCGCCGAACTGCGCGTTGCCCCCGCGCTGGTCGGCCATGCCCGCCACCGCGCGCTCGAAGGCGAGCCCGACCCGGCCACCGGCGGCCGCCCGCTCCAGCCCCGGGCGCGCGCCGACCGCGCCGGCGAGGAAGTGCTCGAACCGGAGGTCGGGGTAGTCGTGGTGGCGGTCGACGTTGCCCGGCTTCGGCGTCCCGGTCACCTCCAGCAGGAGCGCGAGCTGGGCGTTCTGCGCGACAGTCCGGGTCACGGGTCGTCGCGCGCCCGGGTCACGCGCGCACCTCCCGGTCGCCGTCGGCGTCCCGGTCCGGCGCGTCGGCGAACCACTCGTCGATCGCCCGGCGGACCCGCCGGAGCACGTCGGGCCGGTCGCTCGGCCGGCCGACGCTCACCGCGTCCGCGCCGTAGGCGAGGTACTCCCGGACCGTGCGCTCGTCGCGGACGCCGTTGTTGGCGATCACGAACAGGTCGGGGGCGGCCGCGGCCACCGACGCGACGACGCCCTCCGAGTCCATCGCGTCGACGTGAATCGCCGCCGCGCCCGCGTCCTGGAGCCGCCGGGCGGTCGCCGGCAGGTCCACCCCGTCGAGTTCCGCCCGGACTTTCACGCTCACGTCGGCGCCCGCGTCGGCCGCGGCGGCGACGGAGGCACAGAGCCGGTCCGCGTCCCGGAGCAGCGTCTCGCCCGCGCCGGCCGCGCACATCTCCGCCTGGCGGCAGTGGGCGTTGACCTCCAGGAGGGCGCCGTGGTCGGCGCAAACGGCGGCGGCCGACCGCACCGGGGCGGGGCTGGCGCTCCTGACGTTGATCCCCGGACGGAGCGGGACGTCCGCGAGCGCGGCCAGTTGCTCGTCGACGAACGCCAGCGGGTCCGCGGGCAGGAACTCCTGGCGGTCGCGGTCGGCGGCCATCGCCCGGGCGGCGGCGCGGGTCGGCTCGTCGAGCGCGACGCCGCCGAGGAACGCACAGCCGACGTGGGGCGCCGCGCGTTCGGCCCACGCGGCGTCCGACTCGCCCGAGAGGCTGGCGAGCGCGAGGCGCGGTGCGAACGGGGGGCTCACGCGACCACCTCCGGAGCGAACTCCGGCGTGCTCGCGCTCGCAGTGACCGTGGCCGCACTCCGTCCGGTCACGCAGCTCACGCGACCACCTCCAGCGCCTCGGCGACGGCGCGCGCCACTCGCGCGGCGTCGGCGGCGTCGTCCATCGCCGTGTCCGTCCGGACGACGGGCCGGTCGAGGTCGGTGCCGTCGGCCGAGTCGAGGACGAACGCGTCCGCGAATGGGTAGGCCTCGGCGACGCCGGCCGTGCTGGCCTCGTAGCCCGTCGCCGTCATCAGGTCGCCCGCCGGCCCCGAGAAGACCCGGTCCTCGACGAACGGCGAGACGGCGACGACGGGCGTCTCCGCCAGCGCCTCGCGGACGCCGTCGAGCGCCAGCATCGGCCCGATGCTCGTCACCGGGTTCGACGGGCCGATCACTACCGGCTCCGCCAGCGCCCCCAGCACCGCGTCGGTCGGGGCGGCGTCCTCGCTGCCCCGAAACTCGACCTCGTCGACCGACGGGGCCGCTCGGTGCTCGACCCAGAACTCCTGGAAGTGCATCATTCCCTCGTCGGTGTGGACCAGGCTGGCGACGGGGTCGTCGCTCATCGGCAGGAGCGGGCGGTCGAGGCCGAACGCCTCGGCCAGCGTCCGGATCGCCTCGGTGAGGGTGTGACCCTCGTCGAGCAGCGAGGTGCGGGTCAGGTGAACCGCCCGGTCCCGGTCGCCGATGTGCATGAACTCGGCGACGGCGGAGAAGCGCCGCCACCGCGCGATGTCGCGGCCCGCGGTCTGGGCCGCAGACGGGAGGTAGCGCGGCCCCGACGCCAGGCCGGCCTCGTCGGCCAGCGCGAGCAGTTCGTCGTGGGTCGCCGTCGAGTCGTCGGCGATCCCCCACCACGTCTCCCGGTCGAGGACCCCGCCCTCCTGGAAGAGCACGGTGTCGACGTCGGGGCAGACGAGCAGCCCCCCCAGTTCCACGTCGTCGCCGGTGTTGGCGACCACGGGCGAGTCCGGCGCGAACACGCCGTCGGCGCCGTCGAGGAGTTTCGGGGTGCCCGTCCCCCCGGCGAGGAAAGTGACCATGTTGGCGTGGGTTGCGCGGGCGAGGATTTGTATCTGGCCCTCCGCAGCGCCGACGCCGAACCTTTTGTAGGGTCGCGCCCCAACCAGAGCCGATGACCACCATCAAGGACAGCGTCCACGACCACATCGAGGTCGAGGGCGTTGCTCGTGACCTGCTGGACACGCCGCCGGTCCAGCGGCTCCGCCGCGTCGCACAGCTCGGGACGGTGGAGCTGGTCTACCCGGCTGCGAACCACACCCGGTTCGAGCACAGCCTGGGCGTCTACCACCTCGCGAACGAGGCGCTCGCCCACCTCGGCATCGAGGGGCGACAGGCAGAGCGCATCCGGGCGGCCGCCCTCCTCCACGACGTCGGCCACGGACCGTACAGCCACAACCTGGAGTCGCTGATCCACCGGCGGACGGGAAAGTGGCACGACGACGTCGGCGACCTCCTCCGGACGGACGACGTGGCGCGCGTGCTCGCGCTCCACGACCTCGAGCCCGACCGGGTGGCCGGCCTCGTCGGCGGCGACGGCGAGTTCGGCCAGCTCGTCTCGGGCGAACTCGACGTCGACCGGATGGACTACCTCGTGCGCGACGCCCACCACACGGGCGTCCCGTACGGCACCATCGACCACGGCCGGCTGGTCCGCGAACTCCGGTTCGTCGAGGGCGACCTCGTGCTCGCGGAGGGGAACGTCCAGACCGCCGAGTCGCTCCTGCTCGCGCGGGCGCTGATGAACCCGACCGTCTACAACCACCCCGTCGCCCGCATCAGCAAGGTCATGCTCCGGCGGGCCGCCGAGCGCCTGCTCGACGAGGACGCGGTCGAGCCGACCGCCCTGCGACGGATGGACGACCACGACCTCCACGCGGCGATCCGGGCGAGCGAGGCCACCGCCGACTACGCCGAGCGCCTCGCCCACCGGGACCTCTACAAGCGCGCCGTCTGGGCGGAGATGGGCGACGTGCCCGCCGACCTGCTCGACGCGGACCACGCGACCGTCCGCGAGCACGAGCGCGAGATCGCGGCGCGCGCGGCCGTCGATCCCGAACACGTGGCCGTCGACGTCCCCGGCCGCCCGGGGATGGCCGAGTCGACGACCCGGGTCGTCGTCAACGGCGGGGTCCGGCCGCTGGGCGATCAGTCCACGCTGGTCGCCGCGCTCCGCACCGCCCAGCGCGAGCAGTGGCGCCTCGGCGTCTACGCCCCCGGGCCGGCGACCGATCGCGTCGGCCGCGCCGCCGAAGCCGTCCTCGGGCTGGACCTCGACGCGCGCGTCGTCGACGTCCGGAAGGGCGTCCACGCCACGCTCGACGAGTACACGGAGGAACCATGAGCGGGGAGCCAGAGACGATCGAGGGGACGATCCTCGCGGGGCCGTCGTTCGACCCCGTCGAGGGGCGCGTCGTCGTCGAGGACGGCGAGATCGCGGTCGTCGAGGAGGCGGCGACCGACGCGACCGACGTCGTGATCCCGGCGTTCGTCAACGCGCACACACACATCGGCGACTCCATCGCCAAGGAAGCCGGCGGCGGGCTGGACCTCGACGAACTGGTCGCACCGCCGGACGGCCTCAAGCACCGGCTCCTGCAGGCGGCCAGCCGCGAGGAACTCGTGGGGGCGATGCGGCGCTCGATTCAGTTCATGCAGCGGGCCGGGACGGCCGCGTTCCTGGAGTTCCGCGAGGGCGACGTCGAGGGCGTCGAGCGACTGGCGGCCGCCGTCGAAGGGCTGCCCGTCGAACCGGTGGTGTTCGGCCGCGGGTCGATCGCGGCGATGGAGGCGGCCGACGGGTTCGGCGCCAGCGGCGCGCGAGACGCCGAGTTCGGGCGCGAGCGGACCGCCACCGCCGAGGCGGGCAAGCTGTTCGGCATCCACGCCGGCGAACGCGACGGCACCGACGTCAACCCGGCGCTCGACCTCGACCCCGACTTCCTCGTCCACATGGTCCACGCCGAACCGCTCCACCTGGACCGGGTGGCCGATCGCGGGGTCCCGATCGTCGTCTGCCCGCGCTCGAACCTGGTCACCGGCGTCGGGCTGCCCGACATCGACGAACTCGCGGCCCACACCACGCTCGCGCTCGGGACGGACAACGTGATGCTCAACAGCCCCTCGATGTTCCGCGAGATGGAGTTCGCCGCGAAGTGCTCGGACCGCTCGGCCCGCGAGGTGCTGGCGATGGCGACGAGGAACGGCGCCGAGATCGCGGGCCTGAACTGCGGCACCGTCGAACCCGGGAAGGACGCCAGGCTGGTCGTGCTCGACGGCGACTCCGACAACCTCTGTGGCGCGCGAGACTGGGTGCGGGCGGTCGTCCGCCGGGCCGGCGTGAGCGACGTGCGGCGGACGGTCCTCCGTCGTCGCGACTGACCCGACGCACGGCCCGCGACCGGCGGCCGCCCGACGGCGCGCGCGAACGGGCGACGGCCGTCAGTGGCGGGCGGTGCGGACGCCGCGGTAGAACGCGACCGCGGCCCGGCCCACCGTCCACGCGACGGCGACGGCGACCACGACCGACAGCGCGAGGACGGCTATCCGGCCGGTGCCGAGGCTCCAGCGCCCGATCCGCACGAGGACGTCGACCGCGACCACGAGCGAGGCCAGGACCGCCACCGCGAGCGCCAGGTGGCGGCCGAGTTGCCGGGCCTGGCTCCCGCGCCGGAGCGCAGCGGCGCCGTGCAGCCGGACCGCCGCCGCCTCCGTCGCCACGACCAGGGCGACGAGCAGGGCAGTCAGCGACCGGAGGAGCGCCGGCCGGCCGGCGAGCGGGGCGAGACCGGCGACGCCGGCCAGCGTCGCGACGGCACCCGCGACGACGACGTACGTCGCGGGCCCGAACAGCAGGAGCGCACCGAAGAGGACGGCCCCTGTCGTGGCGAGATCACGGGCGGAGGACGGCATAGACGCACGGAGGCAGGCCGAGGACATGAACCTGCCCACGACGGTCGCCGTCCGGGGCGTTCGCTACTCGGTCGGACGGAGGTGCTCGCAGTCGCCGGCAGCGACGCGACGGGGCCCCGCGTCGGTCTCCACGACGAGGGCGCCCGGGAACTCGACGTCGACGGCCTCGCCGACGACCACGTCACCGGGAGTCTCCACGCGCACCGTCTGGCCGAGCGTCAGCGCGTACTCGCGCCACGCCGGGACGACGGCCTCGGGGTCGGCCCGGAGGCGGTCGAACGATTCGAGGAGGCGCTGGACGAACACGCGGCGCTCGACCGCGCCGGCCTCGCGCCGGACGCTGGTGGCGCCCGCCGGGAGGTGCTCGTCGGCGGTGTTGACGTTGACCCCGATCCCGACCACGATCCACGAGACCCGGTCGGCCTCGCCCTCCATCTCGGTGAGGATGCCGGCGAGTTTCCGGTAGCCGCCGTCGCCGTCGGGAACCACGACGTCATTCGGCCACTTGATGCGCGCGTCCACGCCGGCCTCGCGGGCGGCGCGGACCGTCGCGACCGCGGCCGCGAGCGTGTACACCGGCGCCTGCGCGGGCGGGAGGTCCGGCCGACAGACGACGCTCAGGTAGACGCCGCCCGGCGGCGACGACCACTCGCGGTCGAGTCGACCGCGGGCGCCGGTCTGCGAGGCGGCGACGACGACCACGTCAGACGCCCCCTCGGTCGCCAGGTCGCGTGCGCGGCGGTTCGTGCTGTCGATGGCGTCGTGGAACTCGATCTCGAAGGGCGCGTCCAGGCCGTACTCGATGGCGCCGCCGCCGTACTCGGGGACGTCGACGAGCGCGTAGCCGTCGTCGCCGCTCTCGATCTCGAACCCGTCGTCGCGCAGCGCCTCGACGTGCTTCCAGACGGCCGCGCGCGACACGTCGAGGCGCGCCGCCAGTGCCGGGCCCGACACCGGCCCGTCGGCCAGCGCAGCCAGCACCTCGCGTCGCGTCTCCTGCATACCCGCCGTTGGAGGGGCGCCCACATGAACCACCCGGACTGCCCGGCCGTCTCAGAACGGGACGTCGTCCGAGTCGAACCCGCGGGGGTCCCCGCCCGTCCCCGTCTCGGCGTGGACGACCGAGATCTCGGGGATCTCCTGGACGAGGTGGGTCTTCAGCGCCTGGACGGTCATCGGGGAGATGCCACACCCCGAGCAGGCACCGCCGAGCGCGATGGTGACGGCGCCAGCCTCGGCGTCGAGGTCGCGAATGGCGGCGCTCCCGCCGTGCATCTGAATCTGTGGGAAGTTCATCGCGAGGAACCGCGAGATGCGGTCCCTGAGGTCGGCCTCGGTCTCGGCGTCTACGCTCATTGGGTCGAGTACGGAGAGCGAGTAGAAAGCGTTTCGCCCGAACGTGTCCGGTCAGGTCACTCCAGGACGACCAGGAGGTCGCCCATGTCGACGCTGTCGCCCTCGGCGATGGCGACCTGCGCGACGGTGCCGCCGCGCTCGGCGACGACGTCGTTCTCCATCTTCATGGCCTCCAGCACACAGATCACGTCGCCGGATTCGACCTCGTCACCCTCGGCGACGTTCACGTCGAGGATGGTGCCCTGCATCTCGGCGGTGATCTGCTCGCCGTCGGCCGCCGCGACGGCCTCGCCGCCGCTGCTGCCACCGCTGCTGCCGCCACTGCTGCCGCCGGACGGGCGCTGGGCGCGCTGGCCGCCGCCGCTCCCGCCGCTCGTCGGGATGGGCGGCGCGCCGCGCTCCTCCAGTTCGACCTGGAAGCGCTTGCCGTTGACCTCGACGGTGAACTCGCGCTCGACGACCTCCTCGTCGCCGGCGTCGGACTCGGTCTCGGTCTCGGTGCCCCACCGCTCCTGGGCCGCGTCGATGCGGTCGGGGTCCATGTGCTCGTCGAGGTACTTCGTGGTGTGCTGCCCGGCGACGAACGCCTCGTCGGTCAGCATCATCCGGTGGAACGGGATGATCGTCGGGATACCCTCGACGTCGTACTCGGCGAGCGCGCGCTGGGCCCGCGCGATGCACTCGGTGCGGTCCGAGCCGTGGACGATGAGCTTCGCGATCATCGAGTCGTAGTCGGTGACCAGGTCGTCGCCCTGCCGGAGGGCGTCGTCGACCCGGACGCCGATGCCGCCCGGCGGGTCGTAGGTCTCGAGCCTGCCGCCCGTCGCGGGCGCGAACTCGTCGGCCGCGTTCTCCGCGTTGATGCGGAACTCCATCGCGTGGCCCTCGAGTTCGACGTCGTCCTGGTCGAAGGCCAGTTCCTCGCCGGCCGCGACCCGGATCTGCCACTTCACGATGTCGATGTCGGTCAGCTCCTCGGAGACGCAGTGCTCGACCTGGATGCGGGTGTTGACCTCCAGGAAGTAGAAGTCCGTGTCCGAACCGAGGAGTTCGCCGTCTTCGCGGTCCCGGTCTTCGACGAGGAACTCGAAGGTGCCGGCGTTGGTGTACTCGGCCGCCGCGGCGCCGCGGCGGGCGGCCTCGCCGATCTGCTCTCGGAGTTCGTCGGTGAGCGCCGGCGAGGGACCTTCCTCGATGACCTTCTGGTGGCGGCGCTGGAGCGAGCAGTCACGCTCGCCGATGTGGCGGACGTTGCCCTCGTGGTCGGCGACGATCTGGACCTCGATGTGGCGCGGGTTCTCGAGGTAGCGCTCCAGGTAGACCGAGTCGTTGTCGAAGTAGGCCTCGCCCTCGCGCTGGGCGGCCTCGAGTTGCTCGTCGACCTCCTCGGGGCTCCGGACGACCTTCATCCCGCGGCCGCCGCCGCCGCCCTCGGCCTTGATCGCGATGGGGTAGCCGTTCTCCTCGCCGAAGTCGGTCACCTCGGAGGCGTCGGTGACGGGATCGGTCGTCCCCGGTACGATGGGGACGTCGGCGCGCTCCATGGTGCGGCGCGCGCTCGTCTTCTCGCCCAGTTGCTCCATCGACTCCGCGGACGGCCCGATCCAGGTGAGGCCCTCGGCCTCCTCGACGAGGGCGGCGAACTCGGCGTTCTCGGCGAGGAACCCGTACCCGGGGTGGACGGCGTCCGCGTCGGCCGTCTGTGCAGCGTCGACGATGGCCTCCTGGTCGAGGTAGGAGTCGGCGGCGCGCGCCGGTCCGACGTTGTACGCCTCGTCGGCGTACCGGACGTGGCCGGCGTGCTTGTCCGCCTCGCTGTAGATGGCGACGGTATCGATCCCGAGGTCCTCGCAGGCCCGCATGACCCGGACGGCGATCTCGCCGCGGTTCGCGACCAGCACCTTGTCGAACATATCCCCACTATCCAGTAGTCGTCCCATAAAACTGCACCTTTTCTGGACGGAGAGCGCCAGGAAACGGGCCGCTCTCCGGCGGGCCCACGCGGTCGGGGGTTACATCAGCCGGGACCGACCGGCCGCCGCCCAGGCGTCCCGGGGCGCGCCGGTCGCGACGCGGGTCTCGCGCTGCTGGAGCTGGTGGACGCGACCGGTGAACGCCCAGCGCTGGCCCTCCCAGGTCTCGGTCGACTCCTCCTCGGCCGCGGCCGCCGCGGCCTCCTGGCTGCGGATGTGCGCGCCGATCGCCGCGACGAGCGCCGCGGCCTCCTCGGGGTCGGCATCGTCGGGCAGCCGGAGCCGGTCGGCGAGGTCGTGCATGGCACTCACAGCGGGATGTTGCCGTGCTTCCGGCTGGGCTGTTCTTTCCGCTTGCCCGCGAGCATCTTCAGGTCGCGGATGAGCCGCGGCCGGGTCTCCTTCGGCTCGATCACGTCGTCGACGAACCCGCGGTCGGCGGCCGTGTAGGGGTTCGCGAACTCCTCGCGGTACTCCGCGACCAGTTCCTCGCGGCGGGCCTCGGTGTCCTCCGCGGCGTCGAGTTCGTCGCTGTAGAGGATGTTGACCGCGCCCTCGGGCCCCATGACCGCGACCTCCGCGGTCGGCCAGGCGTAGTTCACGTCGGCGCCGAGGTTCTTCGAGGCCATGACGTCGAACGCGCCGCCGTAGGCCTTCCGCGTGACGACGGTCAGCAGCGGGACCGTCGCCTCCGAGTAGGCGTAGAGGAGCTTCGCGCCGTGCTTGATGATGCCGCCGTGCTCCTGGTCTTTGCCCGGCATGAAGCCAGGGACGTCGACGAACGTGACGATGGGGATGTTGAAGGCGTCACAGAACCGGACGAACCGCGAGGCCTTGAGCGAGGCGTCGATGTCGAGCGTGCCGGCGTTGGCCCGGGGCTGGTTGCCGACGACGCCGACCGACCGCCCGTCGAGGCGGGCGAACCCGGTGACGATGTTGCGGGCGTACTTCTCGGCCACCTCGAAGAACGAGTCCTCGTCGACGATCCGGCCGACGACCTCGGTCATGTCGTAGGGCTTCTGGGGCTGGTCCGGGACGAGGTCGGCCACCCCCTCGGGCTCGCGGTCGGGGTCGTCCCAGGGCTCGACACGGGGCGGGTCCTCGACGTTGTTCTGCGGGAGATAGGAGAGGAGCTGGCGGATGTCGTCGAGCGCCTCCTTCTCGTCGGCCTCGGAGAAGTGCGAGACGCCGCTCTTGCCCGCGTGGGTCCGGGCGCCGCCCAGTTCCTCGAAGGAGACCTCCTCGCCCGTCACCGTCTTGATGACGTCCGGGCCGGTGATCATCATGTGGCTCGTCTCCTCGACCATGAAGATGAAGTCCGTGATGGCCGGCGAGTACACCGCGCCGCCGGCGCACGGTCCCATGATGGCCGAGATCTGGGGGACGACGCCGCTGGCCTGCTGGTTGCGGTGGAAGATGTCGGCGTAGCCCGCCAGCGAGTCGACGCCCTCCTGGATGCGCGCGCCCGCCGAGTCGTTCAGTCCGATGATGGGGGCGCCGTTCTCCATGGCCTTGTCCATCACCTTACAGACTTTCTCGGCGAACACCTCGCCGAGCGAGCCGCCGAAGACGGTGAAGTCGTGGGCGAACAGGAACACCTGCCGGCCGTTGACATCGCCGTAGCCCGTGACGACGCCGTCGCCCGGGATCTGGGACTCCTCCATCCCGAACCGGTGGTTCCGGTGGGTGCGGAGCTGGTCGAACTCCTGGAAGGTGCCGTCGTCGAGGAAGTACTCGATCCGCTCGCGCGCGGTCATCTTGCCCTTCTCGTGCTGGGCCTCGATGCGCTCTTCGCCGCCACCTTTCTGGGCTTCGGCTTTCTTCTCGCGGAGTTCGTCGATCTTCTCCTCCATCGTCATGGCTGCTCACCACGCGGGCTGTTCATTAGCGAGTACCGCGGGCGACCGAGAAAAATGGCTTTCGACATGGAGTCGGCCCGGGAGAGAGCTTTGGTGCCGCCGGCCCCCGTCCGCGACGTGCCGGACCGCGACCACACCGGACTCCGCGCCCGCCTCGCGGCCCGCGCCGGCCGTCGCCTCGCCGCGTTCGGCCTCCTCGGCGCCGTGGTCGCGCTCGAACTCGCGTGGCTACAGACCCTGGGCGCGGTCAACTGCTCGCTCCGGAAGACGAACGGGAGCTACTGCCTGCTGTTCGGCGTCCCCGAGTCCGTCGCGTACGCCGCGTTCGCAGCGCCGCTCGCGCTGGTCGGTCTCGGCGTCGGGCTGGCGGTCCCGCCGTCCTGGACCCGGGCGGCGCGCGAGCGGTGGCTCTGGCCGGGTCGCGTTCGCCCCCGCGACGGGCACCCTCCTCGCGCTTCCGCTCGTCCTCGTCGCCGCGGGCGGCGGTGGCCTGCTGCTGTTCTTCGGCGAGGTCACGCCGCACGTCGAGCTCTGGACGCTGCTCGCGGTGCCGTTCGCCCCGTTCCTGCTCGGGACCGGCGCGGTCCTCTGGCTGAGCGGGGCGGTCGCGGGCGGCAGCCCCGGTCCGGTCGGGGTCGCCCTCGTGGTGGTGGTGGGCGCGCTCGCCACCGTCTGCCAGGCGCTCTGGCTCCAGACGCTGGCCGCCGCCGTGGCCCGCGCCGCCAGCGCCGGCCGCCGGTGGCTCGGTCAGGGCCGGTGATTCAGCAGGTCGGAGGCGAACTCGACCAGGGTGTAGCCCGCGCCCGGCGGCCGACGCACGTCGACGTCGTGCCAGTCGTAGTCGTAGACGAGGACGGTGTGCCGTCGCCGGCTCGCGTTCCCGTCCGGCGAGTTCGCGAACCGGTAGACGACCCGCCGCGGGGCGTCCGTCTCCCGGTCGACCACGACCGTGAGGTTCGCGCGGTAGTCCTCCTCGCGCGCCCGGAGCCGGTCGGTGACGTTCTCTCGCCCCTCGACGAGCGTGTAGGCGGCGTCGGCGTCGTCGACGTGGACGACCACGACGCTCTCGTTCCCGGTCCGGGTGACGTTCCGCGCGGCCCGCAGGCGGTCGACGTGGTCGAACCGGCTGGCCGCCGCCCGCCAGCCCGGCCCGGCGCCCCGGAACTGCAGGTCGCCCGCCCAGCCCTGCCAGGTGACGTGCTCGTTCTCGAGTGTCACGTACGGGTCGTCGTACCGGCGGCTGACCGCGCGCAGCTGCCGGTCGTCGGCGTCCACCTGGTACTCGGCCAGCGCCGCCGAGCGGTTCGGCGGGGCGGCTGCCGGGCCGACCAGGCGCGTGACGACGACGTGGTCGCGGGCCGGGGCCTGCTCCAGCGCGGCGGCGGCCACGGCACCCGGCGGCGCCGACTCGTCCAGCGCGGGCGCCGCGGGCGGGCCGCGGAGCGGGTCGACGAGCAGGACGCCGGCGACCAGGGCCGTCGCGAGGACCACCGCGAGGAGGGCACGACCGGCGCGAGATCCGATCACGGACACCGGCGCCACCCCGACGGGAGCGACATCGGCGGGAGCCTCACGGAGCACCGCCAAAAGCGTTCGGCCGCGCTCCGCGGACGAACCGGGTTCGACGGCCACGATAGATAATTTATCGTATATTTCGACAGAAGCCAGCCAGCAGTCTGTAGCACCCGGCTCCCGTCTCGTTCTCGCGGTCGGCTGTCGGATCGAGGCTCTGCGCCGTGCACGTACAGCTAAGTTCGCGTGTCCACACACCACGTGCATGCCGGAGTACGACCACATCGAGTACGCGGTCGCGGACGCGACCGCCACCGTCAGTCTCGACCGCCCCGAGTCGTTGAACGCGCTGCACGCCGACCTGCTCGCGGAGCTGGAGGCGGCGCTCGGCCGCGCGGAGTCGACCGACGGCGTCCGCGCGGTGGTCCTGCGGGGCAACGGCCGGGCGTTCTCGGCGGGCTACGACATCGGCGAGGGCGAGGCCGACCTCGGCACCGTCGAGGAGCGCATCCGGGACCGGTACACCCACCTCGACACCATCTTCGAGCTGACGCTCCCGGTGATCGCGGCGGTCGACGGCCACGCGCTCGCGGGCGGGTGCAACCTCGCGCTCGCCTGCGACCTGACGCTGGCGACCGAACGCTCGGAGTTCGGCTACCCCGACATGCACTTCGGCGAACTCCCCGCGAAGTTCGTCCTCCCGTTCGTCGGCGGGTCGCTCAAGCACGCCCGCGAACTGCTCTACACCGGGAAGACGGTCCCGGCCCGCGAGGCCGCCCGGATGGGGTTCGTCAACCGCGTGGTCGCCGACGACGCGCTCGACGACGCCGTGGCCGCGGAGGTCGATCACATGCGGAAGACGCCCGGCCCGCTCGTGACGATGCTGAAGGAGATGGTCAACGAGGTCCAGGAGACGCAGGGCGACCGCCGCGGCCGGATCGACGAGTTCCTGGCGACGCTCACCATGCAGAGCGAGGCCCCGGCGACGTTCCGGCGCATCCGCGACGAGGAGGGGCTGGACGCCGCCCTGGAGTGGATGCACGAGACGGACAAGGACTGACCTGGGAGGTCACGCCTCGCCGTAGACGGGGACGGCCGCGCCGCTGGTCACCTGACTGGCCTCGCTGGAGAGGAAGAGAAACACCTCGGCGATGTCGTCGGGGTCGACCCACGCCGAGAAGTCGGCGTCGGGCATCATCTCGCGGTTCGCCGGGGTGTCGATCACGCTCGGCATCACGGCGTTCGCGCGCACCTCGCCCAGGTTCTCCTCGGCGACGGTCTCCGTGAGCAACCTGACGCCGGCCTTCGAGGCGCGGTAGGGACCGTCGCCCTCGCCGCCCTCCAGCGAGGAGCGCGCCGAGACCGTGACCACGGTGCCGCGGTCCGAGCGCTTGAGGTGCGGGAGCGCGTGCTTGGTCGCGAGGAACGCCGTCTTCAGGTTCACGTCGAAGAGGAACTCGAAGGTCGAGACGTCGGTCTCCTCGATCGGGGTGCCGCCGCGCCAGGTACCCGCGACGGTGGAGAGGTGGTCCAGACCGCCGTGGTCCGAGACGACGGCGTCGACCGCGTCCCGGACCGCCGCCTCGTCGGTGAAGTCACACTGGTAGTAGTGGACGCGCTCGGGGTCGACCAGGAGGCCCTCGTCGTCCGGCGCGAGGACGTCGGCGGCACACACCGTCGCGCCGGCGTCGGAGAAGGCGTCCACGACCGAGCTACCGAGCGCGCCGCCCGCACCGGTCACCAGCACCACGCTGTCGGTGAAGTCGAACTCGACTGGCATGGGGGGAGTGACGGGTGCGAGCCCGATAAAGGTGCGTCGAGAGCCCCGGACGCCGGCTCAGGCCGGGGCGACGACGAGTTTGCCCAGGAAGCTCTCGTCGAGCACCGCGCGCTGGGCGTCGGCCACCTCGTCGAGGTCGTACTCGCGCGCGACGACGGGCGCGAGGTCGCCGTCGGCCAGCAGCGTGGCGAGCCGGGACAGGACGGCCGCCACGTCCGGCGTGTCGAACATCGAGACGTGGTGGACGGTCAGCGCCTTCGACCGGGCGGCCGGGACGCTCGGGAACGTCGCAGCCGGGGCCTGGTTGCCGACGGCGGCGACGCGGCCGCGGAAGGCGGCCACCTCGCAGTCGAGCCCGAGGTACTCGTCGAGGCGGTGGTCGAGCACCACGTCGGGGCGGCCCGCGTCGACGACGGCGGCCGCGAGGTCGTCGCGGTCGTAGTCGAGGACGGCGTCGGCGCCGAGCGACGCGAGCCGGTCGTGGTAGCGCGGGGCGGCGGTCGTCGTGACGCGCGCGCCGGTGGCGGTGGCCAGTTGCACGGCGACGTGGCCGACGCCGCCGCTCCCGCCGTGCACGAGCGCCGTCTCGCCGGGGTCGAGCCCGCCGCGCGCGAGCAGCGACTGCCAGGCCGTCACGCCGACCAGCGCGACCGCCGCCCCCGCCGCGAAGGTGACCTGGTCCGGCAGGGCGGCCGCGAGGTCCGTCGGGACCGCGACGGCCTCCGTGCAGGTGCCGTCGCGATCGTTGCCCAGGCCGGTGGCGAACACGCGGTCGCCGACCTCGTACCCGGTGACGCCGGGGCCGGTCTCGACGACCACGCCCGCGACGTCAGAACCGGGGATCCGGGGGAGGGCGGTGGGGTACGATCCGTCGCGGAAGTAGGTGTCCACGGGGTTGATCGCGGCCGCGCGCGTCTCGACGAGGAGTTCGCCCTCGCCCGGCGCGGGGCGCTCGACCGACTCGACGGCAGCACCTCGGGACCGCCGTGCTCGTGGTAGCGGACCGCGTGCATCGGGCGAGTGCTGTGCCGGCCCGGGGAATACGGTGTCGGTCGCCGGCGCGACGATCAGGGCCGGACCGCGGTCTCGATCTCGCCGACGTCGGCGGTCGTCTTGAACGTCGTTCCGCCGTAGTGGGTGCGCGAGACCTCGTGGCCGGCCGCCGACAGGGCGTCGAGGAAGTCGTCCATCGCGATCGCCGGTTCGGTCCAGCGCTTGTAGAGCCGGTGCTGGTCGTAGTGGGTCGGCCGGTCGAGTTCCGACGCGATCCGTCCGAGCAACCGATCCGCCTCCTCGGCGGTGCCGAGTTCGCTCGTGAGGTGGTCGCGCACGCGAGCGACGAACCCGGGATCGTGCGGACGCGCGAGCCAGAGCGGCCCCGCTGTCTGGACGTTCGTGCCGCCGCAGTGGGGACACGTCTCCAGCGGGGTCGCGAGGAGCGCGCGCTCGTGCTCGCGGTAGAGACACTCCGGGCAGTGGTCGACGTAGCCGAGGTCGTCGACGCGGGCGTCGGCGGCCCGGGCGCCCTCCTCCAGGCGGAGGTAGGTCCGGACGTAGTGGTCGGAGACGTGGCTCAGGACGGGCGTGGCGGCGACGTCGTAGCGGGCGGCGGTCCGGACGAGCGCCGAGAGCAGCACCCGGAGGCCCATCTCGGCGTGGTACTCGGTGTTCCGGGGGACGGCGCCGTAGGTGCGGACGCCGCTCCGGAAGTGTGCGCCACAGAGGGGGGCGGTGTCGGTCGCGGTCACGCAGAGGAGGTGCCGCGCCGAGCGGACCGCGGCGTCGGCGAAGGGAACCGGCGTCCCGAACGGGTCGAGGTCGACCACGTCGAACCGCTGCTCGTGCATGAGCGCGTTCGCGTCGCGCTGGCGGACGCGGCCGTCGAGGTCGTTGCGCGCGAGGTTGCGCTCGGCGAGCGCGGCGGCCTCGGGATCGACGTCGCAGGCGGTGACGGCCCAGCCGTCGGCGGCGGCGCGGACGGCGCGGACGCCGGTGGCGGCGGTGGCGTCGAGGTAGGTCTCGAAGCCGCTCCGGTAGCTCCACTCGTCCGCGCGCTCGCGCGCCGCCCGGAGGGTGGCGACGGTGAGGTCGCGGTTGAGTTCCTGGACGGGGTTGAAGAAGACGGCGTCGCCGGCGCCCGCGTCGGGCTGCTCGGGGATCTCCAGTTCGACAGCGCCCTCCGTGTGCATACCGGGCGTCGCCGCCGGAGCGCGTTAAGCGAACCGGTCCGACCGAACGTGTTTTGCGTAGCCCGGTCGAACCGAGCGGCGTGAGCGGGGTCGAGGAGTGGCAGACGGCGCTCGACGCGGCCGGCGAACTCACCGGGTCGATCGTCGAACGCATCATCGCCGTCCACGGCGAGCGCGGCCGGAAGGCCATCGAGGCGGTCGGAGAGCGCCGGGTGAAACAGTACCGGGACTTCACGGTCGTGGTCGGCTACGGCGACGAGTACGTCGTCGAGGACGGCGGGTGCACCTGCGAGGACAGCCAGTACAACCTCGACCCGGACGACCCGACCGACCTGTGCTGGCACGTCATCGCGGCCGAGATCGCGGCGCGGATCGGCGCGGTCGACCGGCACGACATGTGGTACTCCGACGTCAGAGAGTTCCTCTGACGGGCCCCAGAGCCCGTCTCAACCGCGTTTTTCACGCCAAGAAAAGACGCTCGGGTGTTTATGGTAGGTGGGGGGCTACTAGAGATAACGAAGTGACGGACATGAACGCTCGCGCATCGACGTCGCCCGACAAGGACGCCCACGGGGCCAACACGCTCCTCTTAGCGCCGGCGTTCGACGACGGCGAAGACGCCGTCTGTGCGGACATGCTGGGAGTCGCAGAACCGGGCGAGACCGACGCGCTCTTCGTGACGCTCACAGCGTCCCCGGACGCACGCATCGACCACTGGCGAACGCGGGTCTCGCCCTCGCCGCCGGCCAACCTCGGCGTGGTGAGCGTCGACGAGTCGACGCGGTCGGCCGCCGCGCGGAGCGCGAGCGCCACCACCGCGAACGGACACGTCAGGAGCGTCTCCTCGCCGGGCGACCTCACGGGCCTCGGGATCGCCATCAGCGAGTACCTCTCGGAGTGGCACGGGGACGGCAACCGGACGGTCGTCTGCTTCCACTCGCTGACGCCGCTGCTCCAGTACGCCGACGCCCGGCGCGTGTTCCAGTTCCTCCACGTACTCACCCGGCGCGTGGAGTCCGCCGACGCCGTCGCACACTACCACCTGGACCCGTCGGCCCACGACGAGCGGACGGTCCGGATGCTCTCCTCGCTGTTCGACGAGGTGGTCGACGCCGGCGACCGCCACGAGGACGGACACGACCACGATCACGACCGCGGGGACGTGGACGCGGGCGAATTGGCGGACGACCCCGCCGACCGCGAGGCCGAGGCGACCGAGTCGGCCTGACTACTCGCAGAGGTCGACGAAGTTCCGCAGGATCTGCAGCCCCGTCTCGCCGCTCTTCTCGGGGTGGAACTGGGTGCCGAAGACGTTCTCGTCCGCGACGACGCTGGGGAACTCGACGCCGTAGTCGGTGGTCGCCACCACCGTCGACTCGTCGTCCGGGACCGCGTAGTAGGAGTGGACGAAGTAGGCGTACCGGCCGTCGACGCCGTCGACGATGGGGTGGTCGTTCCGCACGGTGAGCCGGTTCCAGCCCATGTGGGGCACCTTCTGGCCCTCGCGGAAGCGGACGTTGCGGCCGGGGATCAACCCCAGGCCCTCGGCGTCGCCCTGGCCGGCGCGCTCTGCCTCCTCGCTCGACGTGAGCAGCATCTGCATCCCGAGACAGATGCCGAACACCGGCGTGCCGTCGCCGGCGGCGTCGGCGATCGCGTCGCGAAAGGGCGCTGCGTTCTCGACGCCCTCGCGGAAGGCTCCCACGCCGGGGAGGACGACCCCGTCGGCCGTCCGGATGGCGTCGGGGTCGTCGGAGATGTCGACGTGCGCACCCGCCCGCTCCAGCCCCCGCGTCGCGCTCCGGAGGTTCCCGAGCCCGTAGTCGACTACGACCACGTCCGCGAGCGTCTGCCGGGCCGCCGTCTCGCTCATGGGCGAACGTTGGAAGACGCCTGGCAAAGCGGTTCCGGTCCTGCACCTTTTTTCCGCTCGGGTCGCGCTTCGCGCGACCCCCGCCAAAAAAGCTGCACCAAAAAAGGCCGACCCTCACTCCGTTCGGGCCGGTGACCTGCCCCGCGAGGCCGGCGACGTGGGCAGCTGCCACGAGACGTTTCTCGTCGCGGGCGAATACGAGGCAATCTACACCGACGCGTCCGAGTACGGCCTCGGGGCTGCAGCGGAGGTGGTTCCGGCGTCGGGAGCGAACGAGACGGCCGCCGGATGGCTCGGTCGGCCGGACGGTACCGACGCGCCAGTAGCCGAGGACGGGGCGGAGTCCGACGGCGCGTGACCGTGAGGTCGGGAGTGGCACCTGTGAGACCCGGAGCAGGGACAGCGTCCCACGCCACCCCTGGACGGCGGCCACGGGGAGCGAGGCGTCGATGGATGCGCGCCCTCGTGCAGTACGGCAGCATCGAACTATCAGGGATGGGGAATCTCCACAGCCCCGTTTCGCTCGAACTGGCTGAAAACACGCGTCTGCTCACCTCTCTCCTCCCGCTCATGAGCCCCATCGAGATCGAACGTTTCTGAATATACGACGTGGCGGTGTATACGCTCTATGAGGTCCGATGGGCAGTTCGATCGCGTCGTGGACGCGCTCGGCCACAGATACCGCCGACGCCTGCTCGTCTCGTTGTTAGACGAAAATCCGCAGGACGATGACGACACGCAGGGGGTAGAGGACGTTCGTGACAGTGTGGGGGACGACCGACGAGACGGTACTCCAGACCGAGTTAGTCCACAACCACCTCCCCAAGCTCGAATCGTTGGGGTACGTTCGGTGGGACCGGGAGACGGGCGAGGTCTCGAAGGGACCAAACTGGGGGGAAATCGAACCGCTCCTGCGACTGCTGAGAGACCACGAAGGAGAACTCCCGGACGATTGGCTGTAAATATATTCTATCTGACGTTCACCCTGTGGCAGTCACCGGCGTCCGCTCGGCGAGCGCCTGCGGCGCTCGCGGCTTTTTTGGTGCGTTTAGAAGCTCCCGAGCCGCGACTGCCCGCCGCCGTCGCCGAGTCCGGCGAGCGAGACGGCCTCGTCGAGCGCCGCGGCGAAGGTGTCCTCCTGGCTCCGGTCGTAGAGCGTCGCCGCCGGGTGGACGCAGACGAGGACGCGCCGGCGCGCGCCGCCGAGGTCGACGTCGTAGGTGTCCCCCGCCTCGGCGGTGACCGACACCGACCGGCCGAGCAGGTGTTCGCTCGGGACCTTCCCGAGCGTCACGACGAGTTCGGGATCGACCAGTTCGATCTCGCGGTCGAGGTACTCGCGGCAGTTCGCGAGTTCCTCGGCGGTGGGATCGCGGTTCTCGGGCGGCCGACAGCGCACGCAGTTGGTGATGCGGACGTCGGCGCGCGAGAGCCCGCGGTCGCGGAGCGCGTCGTCGAGGACGCTCCCGCTCCGCCCGACGAAGGGTTCGCCCTGCTCGTCCTCGCTGGCGCCCGGCGCCTCGCCGACGAACAGCAGGTCGGCGTCCGCGGGGCCGACGCCGTCGACGATCCGGCTCCGCGACTCCACGAGCGCGGCACAGCGCTCGCAGGCCGTCACCTCCAGGCCGTCCATCCGGTCCATGTCGCCGCGGACGAGCGCGCCGGCCTTGAATCCTCGCGCCCGCTCGCGCGGTACGGGACCCGCCCCACGACACGCGCCACGCGGCTCGCGGTCGCCTCACCGCTCGCGCTGCCCGTGGCCCTCCCCACGGTCGCGCCACGCGTCGACCGCGCGTGCGGCGAGGCGGGCGACGCGGAGCGGTTCGGGACGGCCGCCCGCGGGCGTGTGAGCGCGAACGACCTCGGCGGCCGCCGCGGGATCGAGTCCGACGCTCCGGACGAACACCGCGTCGTCGCCCACGTCGACGCGGTGGCGCTCGGGCAGTCGCTCGTAGACCGCCAGGCGCTCCGCGAGGGCGTCCCCGGAGAACGCCTCGCGGAGCGGGTCGGCGAGGCCGTCGCTCTCCTCGAAGGTGACGGCGAGGACGGGCCGCTCGACGGCCCGGTGGAGTTCCCGGAGGTCGAGGACGTTGTACCAGGCGAGCGCGACGCCGGCGACGAGGACGTGACGGGCGTCCGGCCGGTCCAGCCGCGTCCAGAGGTCGACGACGGCGTCGGTCACGTCGGTCCCGCCGACGGTGCAGGTGCCGAAGACGAACCCGTCGGTGGCGCGGTCGACGCGGACGACGCTCCCGGCCAGCACGGAGGAGTCGCCCGTGAACGACTCCGCGACGCCCAGCGCCCGGCTGCCGGGCTTCAGCGTCAGTCCTCCTTGATCTCCGCGAGGCGGTCGAGCAGCTCGTCCTCGGACTCGCCGAACTCGAACTGGACGCTCCCCTGGTGGTCGGACTCGCGCGCGTCTACCGTCTCGTCGTCGTCCAGTTCGGTATCCACGTCCTGGTTCTGCTGTTCCGATTCGTCGTAGCTACCGAACCCCATGTCCAGTCGAAACTAGCGAGTTCATCGTGAAAAATCGTTCGCCAGCTTTGAAGCCGTCGCGGCCGTGGAGCGAGCCATGGACGTCAGCAACGTCACGGCCGACGCGGACACGTTCACCTGTAACGCCTGGCTCGCCCGCGGCGAGCGCACCGTCCTCGTCGACGCCGGCGCGATGCCGGGCGTCGTCGACGTCGTCCGGGACCGCGTAGACGCGCTGGACGCCGTCGTCCTCACACACCAGCACGGCGACCACGTCGGACAGCTCGACGCCGTCCTCGACGCCTTCGACGCCCCGCTCTACGCCTACGGCGATCACCCGCGCCGGAGCCACGAGCTGACCGACGGCGACGCGATCGCGATCGGCGACGAGTCGTTCGAGGTGGTCTACACGCCGGGCCACGCCGACGACCACGTCTCGCTAGTCTCGGCGGCGAGTCTCTTCAGTGGCGACGTGGTCGTCTACAACGACGGCGCGTTCGACGACGGGAGCTTCGGCCGGACCGACATGGCCGGCCAGTCGCGCGACCGCCTCGTCCAGAGCCTGCGCGACCTGCTCGACCGGCTTCCGGACGGAGTAGAGCACATGTACGCCGGTCACGGCGACGCCTACCACGGCGACGTGCGCGCGGTGATAGCGCGTGCGCTGGAGCGGGCGGAGCGTCGCGAACCGAAGTACCCGGACGAGTGATCAGGTCGCGCGGCGCTCTTTGGCCTTGGGCCGGAGGTTCTTGTAGCCGCACTTCCGGCACCGCGTCGCCCGCGGCGAGTTACGCGCGTTGCACCGCATGCAGATCTTCTTGTCCAGAATCCGCTCCTCCGCTTCCTCGAAGGTGGCCATACGTGCGAGGAATCGGTCACGCCGATTAAAACTTCCCGTTCGCCGCGAGGCGGCCGCGCCCGCGCCACGAAGGTTAAACGACTGCCGCCGCTGGAGTCGGTATGGGCCTCTACGACCGGGTGGCAGACCTCCCGCTGACCGTCGAGGGGTACGACCTCGAACGCCACGAGCGCGAGACGTCCTCTGCGTTCACGCGCGTCTCGACCGTCGTCGTCCTCGACGGCGCCGACGAGACGGGCCGGGGCGAGGACGTCACCTACGACGCGGCAGACCACGACCGCCTCCACGCGGCCCACGAGACGGGGTGGTCGCTCAACCTCGCCGGCGAGTACACGGTCGAGACCTTCTCTCGCGCGCTCGACGACGTGACGCTGTTCCCGGAACCGCCCGAGAGCGAGACGGCGCGCCACTACCGGCGGTGGGCGCTGGAGAGTGCGGCGCTCGACCTCGCGCTCCGGCAGGCCGACACCGACCTCGCGAGCGCGCTCGGCCGGCAGTACGACCCGGTCCGGTTCGTCGTCAGCACGCGCCTCGGCGAGGCCGGACTCGGGCGCATCGAACAGCTCCTCGCGGTGGCTCCGGACGCGGAGTTCAAGCTCGACCCCACCGACGAGTGGGACGACGATCTGGTCGCCGGACTGCTCGACCTCGCCGGCGACCGGGTACGGGTCCTCGACTTCAAGGGCCACTACGAGGGGACCGACGTGGACGCCGAGCCGGATCCGGACCGCTACCGCCGGATCGCCGAGGCGTTCCCGGACGCGGTGATCGAGGACCCCGCCGTCACCGACGAGACCGCGCCCGTCGTCGAGTCGTTCCGCGACCGGGTGTCCTTCGACGCCCCCGTCACCGGCGTCGAGAGCGTCGAGGCGCTGCCCGTCGAGCCGCGGTGGCTCAACGTCAAGCCCTCGCGGTTCGGGACCGTCGAGTCGCTGCTCGACACGATCGAGTACTGCCAGGAGCGGGACGTCCGGCTGTACGGCGGCGGGCAGTTCGAGCTCTCGGTCGGGCGCGAGCACGTGCAGGCGCTCGCCTCGCTGTGCTACCCCGACGGGCCGAACGACGTGGCTCCCGGCGGATACAACGACCCCGAGCCGGCGGCCGACCTCCCGACCAGCCCGCTGTCGCCGCCCGCCGACCCGTCCGGGCTGGCCTGGCACTGACGCCGCCGGTCGGCGCTCGACCGCCGCGCGTTACGGCCCGGCGCCGGCGTCCGCGCGCTCCTCGGCGAGGTACTCGGACTGGACGGCGACCACCTCGGCGGAGTCGGTACACGCCGCGTAGCGCTCCAGCGGTTCGGCGTTGAGTTCGAGGAAGGTGTGTCCCCACCGAAACTTCCCGAGGGCGGCCTCGGCCTGCTCGCGCTCGCCGAGGATGGCGAGCGCGCCGGCGAACGCCTCGACGGTGTTCAGCTGGAACGGCGTCCCGTAGTTGACGGGGTTGGCGGCGACGAGGAATGGCAGCGCCCGCTGGGCGCCCCGGAGGTCGAACGCCTCGCGCTCGGCGGTCTCCCACGAGCAGTCGAGCGCGACCAGCCGCTCGCGGTCGGCGTCGGCCGGCGAGAGCGCCCGCTCGGCGAAGGGGTTGAGCACGATCCCCGGCGGGACCGCGCGCGCCGACCGATGGAGCGTCGCGAGATCGAACCGTGCGAGCTTCCGGGCCGTGCACTTCGCCGGGTCGTCGTCGCCCTCGTAGCGGACGTGCAGTTCCACGCCGGGCGTAGGCGGTACCGCGGCAAAAGTGGCTCGCCACCGGGCCGGCCGCTCACGACAGGTCGCCCGAGAGCGCCCGGGCCGCGGCCAGCACGGGGTCCCAGACCGGGCCGAACGGCGGCGCGTAGCCGAAGTCGAGCGCCCCCACCTCGTCGACGGTCATGCCGGCGTGGAGCGGGCCGGCGACAGAGTTGATCCGGTGGGCGGCGCCCTCGCGGCCGACCAGGCTCGCGCCGAGGAACCGACCGGTCGTCCGGTCACAGACCGCGTGGACGACGATGCGCGACCAGCCAGGGTAGTAGTGAGCGCGCGTGATGGTCGTGATCGTCTTCGAGACGGGATCGAACCCCGCGGTGCGGGCCTCTGCGTCGAGGAGGCCGGTGCGCGCCACCTCCAGGTCGAACGTCTTCATGACGCCCGTCCCGACGATCGACCCGACGGGCGTCGGGTCGCCGGCGACGGTCGCGCCGATGGCCCGCCCGGCGCGGTTCGCGGCCAGCGCGTACGGCCAGCGGACCGGTCCGTCGGCGAGCAGGTGGTGCTTCTCGGCGCAGTCGCCCGCGGCGTAGACGTGCGGGACGCTGGTCTCGCCGTACTCGTCGACCGCGACGGCGCCGGTCTCGCCGAGCGCGGCGCCGGCCGCCTGCGCCAGGTCGACGTTCGGCTCGATCCCGACGTCGACGAGGACGACGTCGACCGGGACGCGCCCGACGTCGGTCTCGACGGCCGCGACCCGGCCGCCCGTGCCCGCGAGCGCCTCGACCGTGGCGTCGAGGTGGAGCGTGACGCCCTGCTCGCGGAGGTGGTCGGCGACCACGCCCGCCGCCGCCGCCCCGAACGCCGGGAGCACCTGCGAACCCGACTCGAAGACGTGCACGTCCAGCCCGCGCGCGAGGAACGCCTCGGCCATCTCCAGGCCGATCTTGTTCGCCCCGATCACGCCGGCGACCGCGGGCCGGGCCGTCGCCAGGTGGCGGCGCAGGGCGGCGCCGTATCCCGCCTCTACTGCGGCCACCGGCGGGCGCTCCTCGGGGACGACGTAGTTGTGGAGTGCGCGGCCGGCCGCCAGGTTGCGGACGGCGAACGCGCCCGCCAGGTCCGCGCCGGGGACGTCGGGGAACGTCGCACGGCCGCCCGTCGCCAGCAGGAGGTCGTCGTAGGCCGCCTCGTAGCGGCCGTCTGCGGCCGCGACGGTGACGGTCCGTGCGTCCGCGTCGACGTCGACGACGTCGTGGCCGCGCCGGAGGTCGATGCCCCGCGCCTCGATTTCCGCGGGGTCGACGACCACCAGATCGGACAGGTCGTCGACGACGCCGGCCTCGTAGTAGGGCAGCCCGCAGGCGCCGTAGGCCACCCACTCGCCCTGCTCGAAGACGACCACCTCGCGGTCGGGGTCGTCGCGCAGGGCCTTGCCCGCGGCGCTCATCCCGGCGGCGTCGCCGCCCACGACCAGGAAGCGATTGCCCATGCCGACCTGTCGACGGCCACGGCAATAACGCGTGTCCCGCGGGCGCCGACGGTTACGACAGGTTGCCCGCGAGCACCCGCGCCGCGGTGAGCACCGGATCCCAGGTCGGGCTGAACGGCGGCGCGTACGCGAGGTCGAGTCGCTCCACCTCGTCGACGGTCATGCCGGCGTGGAGCGCCGTCGCGACCGTGTCGATTCGCTTGACGCCCTCGCGACCGACCATCGCCGCGCCGAGGAGGCGCCGGGAGTCCCGGTCGCCGACCGCGTGGACCGTGATCGGCTGGGCGCCCGGGTAGTAGTCCGCCCGAGACGGGGCTTCGATGGTGACCGAGACGGGATCGAAGCCCGCCTCGCGCGCCCGCTCCTCGTCGATCACGCCGGTCCGCGCGACCCCGAGGTCGAACACCTTGACGATGGCCGTCCCGGCGATGGGCCCGCCCTCGGTCGGCGTCCCGGCGACGGTGGCGCCGACGGCCCGCCCGCGCCGGTTCGCCGTCAGCCCCAGCGGGACGTGGTCGGGCGCTCCGGTGACGACGTTGGTCGCCTCCGCGCAGTCGCCCGCGGCGTAGACGTGCTCGGCGCTGGTCTCGCCGTACTCGTCGACGGCGATGGCGCCGCTCTCGCCGAGTTCGATGCCCGCCGCCTCCGCGATGTCGACGCGGGCGTCGACGCCGACGCCGACCAGCGCCATGTCCACGGGGACGCGCTCCTCGTCGGTCTCGATCGCCGTGACGCGACCGCCCTCGCCGTCGAAGCCGTCGACCGCGGTGTCGAGCGAGAGCGTCACCCCCTGCTCGCGGAGGTGGTCCTCGACGGCCGGCGCGATCTCGTTCCCGAACGGCGCCAGGACGTGCGGGAGCATCTCGAAGACGTGGACGTCGACCCCGCGGCCGGCGAACGCCTCCGCCATCTCCAGGCCGACGTAGCCGCCGCCGATGATCCCGACTCGCTCGGGGGCCTCGGCGTCGAGGTAGTCGGCGACGGCGGCGGCCGCCGTCGGGTGCTGGAAGGTGAACACGCCGTCGAGGTCGATCCCCTCGAAGGGCGGGACGACGGGGCCCGCGCCCGTGGCGATCAGCAGGTCGTCGTAGGACTGCTCGAACGTCTCGCCGTCGGCCTCGACGGTGACGGTCTGTGCGTCGGGGTCGACGGCCGTCACCTCGTGGCCCGTCCGGAGGTCGACGTCGCGCTGCTCGCGGAACTCCTCGGCCGTCACCTGGACCAGGTCGTCCAGGGACTCGATCTCCCCCTTCACGAAGTACGGCATGCCGCAGGCGGCGTAGGACACCCACTCGCCCCGCTCGAAGACGATCACTTCGAGGTCGGGATCGTCGCGCTTGGCCTTGCTGGCCGCGCTCAGCCCGGCCGCGTCACCGCCGACGACGACGAACGTCTGTGCCATGCCGGGACCGTCGGACCCCACCCGTATAATGTTGTACGGCGGGTCCCGTACCGTGAAACTCGGCCGCCGCGCCCGGGCCGCCACGCTCATGCCGGCCGCGAGCGACGACCGCGACATGGCGGAGACCGAACTGGCGCGGGCGTACTACCGGGCGATCGACGACGGCGACTACGACGCGCTCGCGGACCTGCTCGTGCCGGAGTTCGCCCAGGAGCGCCCCGACCGCACGCTCGCGGGCCGCGAGCGGTTCGTCTCGTTCATGCGCGAGGAGCGGCCCGACCCCGACACGACCCACGCGGTCGACGCCGTGTTCGTCCGCGGCGGCGGCGTCGCCGTGGAGGGGCGGCTGCTGCGGGCCGACGGGACCGAGTGGTTCGGTTTCGTGGACGTGTTCGAGGTGAAACGGGGGGCGATCGCCGGACTCCGGACCTACACCGACGGCGGGTGAGCCGGCGTGCGAACTCGACGGGGCGCGGCCGACCCGGTCAGTCCTTCCGGCCGGCGCCGACCGCGGACTCGCCGACGGGATCGTGGCCCTCGATGACGGCCTGGCCGCCCATGTAGGGCCGGAGGACCTCGGGCACCTCGACGGTGCCGTCCTCGTTCTGGTAGTACTCCATGACGGCGACCACGACGCGGGGGACCGCGAGCCCCGACCCGTTCAGGGTGTGGAGGTACTCGGCCGACTCGTGGCGTTCGGGGCGGTAGCGCAGGCCGGCGCGCCGGGCCTGGAAGTCCCCGAAGTTCGAGACGCTGGAGACTTCGAGCCAGCGGCCGCCCTCCTCGGGACCGTCCGGCATGTCGTCGGCGGGCGCCCACACTTCGAGGTCGTACTTCCGGGCCTGGGTGAACCCCATGTCGCCGGTGCACATCTCCAGCACCCGGTAGGGGAGGTCGAGGCGGCGCAGCACCTCCTCGGCCTCGTCGCGCAGGCCGAGCAACCGGTCCTCGCTCTCCTCGGGGCGGACGAAGTTGACGAGTTCGACCTTGTTGAACTGGTGGACCCGGACGTAGCCGCGGGTCTCGGTGCCGTGCTCGCCAGCTTCCCGCCGGAAGTTGGGCGTGAACGCCTGGTGCTTGAGCGGGAGGTCGTCGTCGAGCAGGATCTCGTCGCGGTACATGTTCGTGA
>JBDGSV010000052.1:0-1653 GCA_042217375.1 Haloarculaceae archaeon
ATTTCTTCAACGACACAGGCGGTTACGGTTTCATCGAGACTGAGGACGCGGACGACGACGTTTTCTTCCACATGGAGGACGTCGGCGGTGAGGACCTCACGGAGGGACAGGAGATCGAATTCGACATCGAAGACGCCCCCAAGGGCCCGCGCGCGACGAACGTCGTTCGCGTCTAACTGAGGGACTCATCCGCGTCCGGGCGACTGCGTGACCGCACTCGTGTCGTGACGCGCTGATTTCCGCTTTTCCAGAAGCTACCTACCGAGCGTGAGCGCCGGCGTTTACGTACCTCCGGACGGACGTATCGGCATGGACACTCGAAGTCGGCTGTACCTCTCCGGATTCGTCGTCGTGTTCCTCGTCGTCTTCGTCGCCTTCGAGCGATTCGTCGCGTGGAGCCAGACTCTCGAGTGAGCACGCGGCGACGCGGGCGCGTTGCTATTCGGGCCGGCGGACCTGGTGGCCGGGGTAGTCGCGCTCGAAGCGCTCGTCGAGTTCCGCCTCGTCGATGCGGACGACGACGGGGCGGCCGTGCGGACACGCCCACGGGTTCTCGCAGTCGTCGAGTTCGGCGAGCAACGCGACGACGTCGCCCTCCCGGAGGGAGGTGTTCCCGGTGATGGAGGGGTAACACGCGAGGTCCGCCAGGAGGTCGTCGCGGACCTCCGCGACCGTCTCGCCGTGGTCGCCGTCCGCCTCGAGAAACGCCGCGAGTGCGTCGCGGAGGACATCCGGGTCGAGCGCGTCGTCGAACACCGCGGGAACGGCCGTGACTGTGGCCTCGCGACCGTCGAGCGACGCCTCGAATCCGAGTTCGCGGAGCGCCGGGAGCGCGTCGTCGAACACCGCGGCCTCGGCGGCGGTGAGTTCGAGGGCGACGGGCGAGACCAGCGTCTGCGAGGTCGTCCCCTCGGCGACCGCCTCCCGCAGGCGCTCGTAGTTGATGCGCTCGTCGGCGGCGTGCTGGTCGATCAACACCAGCCCCTCCGGCGACGAGGCGACGAGGTAGGTGTCGTGGAGCTGTCCGAGGACCCGGAGGGACGGGAGTCGCTCGAACGCCTCGCGCGGCGTCGCCTCGTCGCCGGCCGCGCCGAGGCGCGCGTTCTCCGTCGGTGCGCGGAACCGTCGTTCGTCTGCATCGGTCCCGTCGCCCTCCGTGACGTCGGCGTCCGAATGGGCCTGGACCGCGCGTCGGTCGTCCGACGCTCCGTGGCTCTCGGGGGCGCTCCAGCCGGTCTCGACCTCCTCGTCGGTCGTCGGCGTGCTGGCAGTCGGTTCGGTCGTCGTCTCCTCGTGTGTGTCTGTGTCGTCCGGATGGTTCGGTTCGGGAGCGTCGTCGGCGTCGTCTCCAGTCTGCGTCCCGTCGTCCGTCGCTTCGGTCCCCGTCGCGTTCGAGTCCATCTCCCGTTCGTGCCACGACGCGTCCTCGTCGGGCCCGTCCGCGTCGTCTGCGTCCCACCGGCGGCCAGGCGCGATGGCGGCCTCGTCCGGCCGCGAGCGACCCCGCGGCGCGCTCGTCCGGATCATGCCCGCCTCGAGGAGCGCGGCCTCGACCGCGGCCTCGACGGTCTCCTTCACGCGTTCGGACTCGCCGAAACGGACTTCCATCTTCCGCGGGTGGACGTTCACGTCGACCTCGTCTGCGGGCACCTC
>JBDGSV010000052.1:1701-37047 GCA_042217375.1 Haloarculaceae archaeon
GAGACGACCGCCTCCCGGAGCAGCGCGTCGCTGACGTAGCGCCCGTTGACGAAGGTCGAGACGTACTCGCGGGAGGCCCGGGTCGTCTCGGGGTCGGAGACGTAGCCGTGGACCCGGTTCACCACGGCGTCCTCGCCCCTACTCTCGTCGTCGGTCTCGACGTCGTCGCTGTCGACCGGTATCATCGCCTCGGCGACCTCCCGGCCATATACTGACAGCAGCGTCTCCCGCACGTCGCCCCGGCCGGTCGTCGCGAACACCTCGCGGTCGTCGTGGGTGAGCGACACCGCGACGTCGGGGTTCGCGAGCGCGTAGCGCGTCACCACGCGGTTGACGTGGCCGAACTCGGTGGACTCGGTCTTGAGGTACTTCCGGCGTGCCGGCGTGTTGTAGAAGAGGTCCTCGACCTCGACGGTCGTGCCGGGCGGGCGCCCCGCCGGGCCGACGTGGGTCACCTCGCCCCCCTCGAGGCGGAGTTCGGTCGCCTCCTCGTCGCCGTCGGCCGGCCGGGTCGTGATGGTCGTCCGCGAGACGGCGCCGATGGTGTGCAACGCCTCCCCGCGGAAGCCGAGGGTCCCGACGCCGGCCTCGAGGTCCTCGATGTCCGAGATCTTGCTCGTCGTGTGCTGGCGGACCGCCGCGCGGACGTCGGCCGCGGTCATGCCGTGACCGTCGTCGGAGACGACGATGCGTTCGGTCCCCCCGGCCTCGACCGTCACGTCGACGCGGGACGCGCCGGCGTCGAGGCTGTTCTCCACGAGCTCCTTCACGACGGAGGCGGGCCGTTCGACCACCTCGCCGGCGGCGATGCGCTCGACCGTCGTCGCGTCGAGTTCGGTGATTCGGTCGCTCTCTTCTTGGCTCATCGCTCGCCCTCCAGTTCGTCCTGCCACTCCTGTACCTTCGTGAGCGCCTCCACGGGCGTGAGGTCGTTGAGCGACGTGTCCGCGACGTCCTCGAGCACCGCGCGCTGTTCGTCGGAGAGTGCGGTGTCGGCTCCGGCCTCGCCGTCGTCGTCAGCCTTTCCGCCGTCGCTCGCCCGCTGTCGGAAGCTCCCGCTCCCGAGGTCGAACACCGCCTGGACGGGTTCGGAGTCGCCGGAGTTCGTCCCCCCGCGGGCCTCGATGGCCTTCTCCTCGCGGAGGCGCCCGAGGACCTCGTCGGCCCGGTCGACCACGGGGTCGGGGACGCCCGCGAGGTCGGCGACGTGAATCCCGTACGACCGGTCGGTGGGTCCCTCGCGGATGGTCCGGAGGAAGGTCACGTCCCCGTCGCGCTCGTCGGCCGCCACGTGGACGTTCGCCACCCGGTCGAGTCGGTCCGCGAGCGAGGTGAGTTCGTGGTAATGCGTGGCGAACAGCGTCTTCGCGCGCACCTCGTTGTGGAGGTACTCGGTCGCGGCCCACGCGATGGAGATGCCGTCGTAGGTGGCGGTCCCGCGGCCCACCTCGTCGAGGACGACCAGCGAGTCCTCGCTCGCGGAGTGGAGGATGTTCGAGAGTTCTTGCATCTCGACCATGAACGTCGAGCGGCCCTGGGCGAGTTCGTCGAGCGCGCCGACCCGGGTGTAGATGCCGTCGACGAGGCCGACCCGGGCCGACTGCGCGGGTACGAAGCTCCCGACCTGCGCCAGCAACACCAGGAGCGCCGCCTGGCGCATGTACGTCGACTTCCCGCTCATGTTCGGTCCGGTCACGACCAGGAAGCGCCGGTCCTCGTCCATGTCGAGGTCGTTCGGCACGAAGTCGGTCGTCTGCTCGACCACCGGGTGGCGACCGGCCTCCACGTGGAGGTCGCGCCCCTCGACGAGGTCGGGTCGGGTCCAGTCGTGTCTGACCGCGTGGGCCGCGAACGACGCGAGCACGTCCACCTCGGCCAGCGCGCGGCCGACGTCCTGGAGCAACTCGGCGTCGGCGGCGACCCGCTCGCGCAACTGCGCGAACAGCTCGCGCTCGCGTTCGAGGCGGCGCTCCTCCAGGCGCACGATCTCGCGCTCGCGCTCGTTCAGCTCCTCGGTCACGTACCGCTCCGCGTTCTTCAGCGTCTTGATGCCCTCGTAGTGGTCGGGCACCGAGTCGCGCTCTGACTTCGGGACCTGGATGTAGTAGCCGTCGGTCTTGTTCCGGTCGACGGTCAGGCGCGCGACGTCGTGTTCGGCGGCCTCCCGATCGTCCAGCGCGTCGATCCACTCGACGGCCGACTCGTGGTCTGCGACGATCTCGTCCAGCGTCTCGTCGTAGCCCCGGCGGATCGTCCCCGCGCCGCTCCGGGGCGGGTCCTCGGCGAGCGCGTCGGCCAGCTCCGCACGGAGGTCGGCCACGCCGTCCCGGTCCAGGTCGTCGAGGACGGCCGCGACGGGCGACTCTGCGAGCCGCGGCGCCGCCGCCACGGCCTCCGCGAGGTCGGCGACGACGCCCAGCGTGTCGCGCGCCCGGGCGAGCGCGCTCGCGCCCGCGCTCCCCGAGACCGCCCGGCTGGCGAGCCGTTCGAGGTCGTACGCGCCGTCCAGGGCCTCCCGGAGTTCTTCGCGGGCGAGCGCCGCCTCCGCGAGCGCGGCGACGCCCGCCTGCCGGCGGTCGAGTTCCGACCGGCCCCGGCGCGGACGGGTGAGCCACTCCTTGAGCAACCGCCCGCCCGCGCTCGTCACCGTGTGGTCGACGGTCTCGAACAGCGAGCCGCCGGTCCCGGTCATGGTCTCGACCAGCTCCAGGTTGCGCTGCGTCGTCGCGTCCAGTTCCACCAGGTCGGCCGCGCCGTAGGCGTGGAGTCGGGTCATCGACGCCAGCGTCCCCGTCCCCGTCTCCTCGACGTAGTCCAGCACCGCGCCCGCGGCCCTGACGGCCGCCGGGTCGTCCGCGATCCCGACGGCGGCGAGCGCGCCCTCGCCGAACTGGTCCCGGAGCGCGTGCCGGGCGCGGCCGGGTTCGAAGGCCTCGGTCGCGTGGAGGGTCAGCGTGGCGTCGACGCGCTCGCGGAGGCGGTCGAGGAACGCGTCGTCCGCTCTGATCTCGGGACCGGGGAGCACCTCCGCCGGGTCGAACCGGTACAGTTCCGTGAGCGCCCGGGTCGCGGCGTCGTCGCCCGCGAGCTCCGTCGCCTGGAAGCGCCCGGTCGTCACGTCCGCGAACGCCAGCCCGTAGCCGTCGCCCTCGCGGACGACGCTCGCGAGGTACTGGGCGTCCGCGGCCGAGGTCTCCAGCAGGGTGCCCGGCGTGACGATACGCGCGATGGCGCGCTCGTGGCCGCCGTCGACCTCGTGCTGGTCGGCCACCGCGACGCGGTAGCCCCGCTCGACCAGCGCCTTCACGTACGGCGTCAACTCGTCGAGCGGGACCCCCGCCATCTTGTAGGATTCGCCGCCCGAGGAGCGCTCGGACACCTTGAGGTCGAGTTCCTCGCCGACCGTGACGGCGTCCTCGTGAAAGAACTCGTAGAAGTCGCCCATCTGCATGGCCAGCAGGTCGGCGTCCGCCTCGCGCTTCAGCGCGAGGTACTCGCCCACGATGCCCTCGGCAGTCATGTCTCGGGATGTTCTCGCGGTCGGGAAAACTGTGTGGGTTGCGGGCCGGAAGTGGTCCGGCGGCGGTCAGGCCAGCCGGAGCGCCATGTCGTACTCGACGCCCTCCTCGGTGACCGCGAACCCGGTCGACCGGTAGAGCTGGCGCGCGACGCGGTTGGTCCGCTCGACGGTGAGCCAGACGCGTTCGACCCCGTTCGCGGCACCGTGAGCGAGCAGCGACCGGACGAGCCGCGAGCCGATCCCCGCCTGCTGGTGGGAGCGGGCGACGAAGATCGCGAGTTCGTGCTGGTCGGGCCCCCCCGGGACGAGGGTGGCGTGCCCGACCACCCGGTCGTCCTGCCAGGCGAGCACGTTCAGCCCGTCCGCGAGCAGCGTCTCGACCCACGACCGGCGGCTGGCCGCCGTCCGGGGCGGGATCCCCTGGGCGCGGTCGTCCGGCTCGTACGCGTCGTACATCTCGAGGAGCGGCTCCAGCGCCCCGTCGGCGACGCGGATCTCGACGGTTCGGCCCGTCTCGTCGGTGAACGTCAGGGGCGGCGTCGGGAACTGACCGGGGTCGACGGCTGGCACGTCGTCGTCGGCGAGTCGGGGAGCGTATGTCTGGGTCATCGTCGTGGTCGGTGCCGGCACGTCGCGACACTCGGCTCCGGCTACGTCCGGGACGGGTAATCCCCCGCCGTCGATTCCCGCGCGACAGGAATCGGCGCCCAGGAGCCTCGCAGCCGGTCAGGGCAGCGCTTCGAGGATCGTCACCACTCGCTCGGCCGTCCGCTGTGGCGTCTCGCCGACGACCTTGACGATCGGTTCTTTCCCGTGGGCGCCGCGGTCGACGACGGCGACCGGCGCCTCCGCGCGGTCGAACGCCCGGCTGGCCCCCCACTGCATCGTCGACCCCTCCTCGGCGGCGACAGACTCGGGTTGGTCCTCGCGGACGAACTCGGCCACGTCGCCGTCGAGGGCGTCGAGGGCGGCCTCGACGGTCTCGTCGAAGCGCGCGTTGACCGCAAACCGGAGGTCGGGGTGGAACTCCCGCGCGGCGAGGAGGAACCGCGCGACGTGACTGGACGCGCCGAAGCGGACGCCCCGGTTGGGCTTCACGCCCGACAGCGTCCGGGTGATGCGCCCCTCGACGGCCGCGGTCTCGCCCGTCGCCTCCGCGTAGGGGAGCGCGCCGACGACGTTCATTCCCACCTCTGGGACCAGCGGGGAGACGTCGCGGTCGACGAACCACTCGACCACGTCCGCCACGGCCTCCGCAGTCTCGTTCCGCGCCGCCTCGTTGCGAACGCCCACCATGTGGTGGACCGCACCCGGGCCCCGGCCCACGTCGTGGTGGTACCGGATGGCCCGCTCCATGAAGGCGACCGAACGCCCGACAGCGTCGGCGAGCGGTTCGCCGTCGGCGAGGCGGGCCGCGATGGCCGCAGAGAGCGTACAGCCCGACCCGTGCGTGGCGTCGGTGTCGACGCGCGGGTGGCGGGCCGTCTCGATCTGGTCCGGCGTGACGAGGACGTCGAGCACCTCCTCGCCGGGCGCGTGCCCGCCCTTGACGAGCGCGGCGTCGGCGCCCATCGAGAGGAGCCGCTGGCCGGCCAGCCGCGCGCCGGCCTCGTCGGTCGGGCGGACGCCCGTCAGCACCTCGGCCTCGTCGACGTTCGGCGTCACGAGCGTCGCCTCGGCGATCAGGTCCTCGTAGGCCGCCTCGGCTTCCTCGGCGAGCAGGCGGTCGCCGGCCGCCGCGACCATCACCGGGTCGACCACCAGCGGGAAGTCGAACCCGGCGGCGCGCTTGGCCACCAGTTCGACCACGGGCGCGGTCGCGAGCATGCCCGTCTTGGCCGCGCGCACGTCGAAGTCGTCGGTGACGGCGGCGAGCTGGGCCTCGATCTCTGACTCGGGGAGCACGTGGGTCGCGTCGACGCCCCTCGTGTTCTGCGCGGTGACGGCCGTCACCACCGACGTGCCGAAGGCACCGCCGGCCTCCATCGTCTTCAGGTCGGCCTGGATGCCCGCTCCCCCGCCGGAGTCGCTGCCGGCGATGGTGAGCGCGACTGGCTTCCGGACGGGTGCGGGACGGCGCGCGTCGGTCATGCGCGGTGGTACATGCGGTGAATACAAATCGGTGGTGGGTCGCCGCCGACGCTCAACGCTTTTGGCAGTCGGCCACGAGGCGACGACCATGACAGACGTCGAGCAGGAAGTCGAGGAGTTCGTTCACGAGTACGCCGGCATCTTCTCCACGGGCGATCCGTCGGTCGTCGCCGCCCACTTCCACGAGCCAGCGCTGCTCGTCTCGTCCGAGGGCGTCAGCCACCTCGCGTCCCGCGAGGACGTCGCCAGCCTGTTCGCGGCCGTCTTCGAGGACTTGGCCGACCGGAACTACGGGTCCTCGGAGGCCGCGGACGTCTCGACCATCCCGCTCGGTGCGGACCGCGCGCTCGCGACCGTCGACTGGGTCCGCTACACCGAGAACGGCGACGTGCTGGAACGGCTGGTGACCACCCACCTCTTCCGTCGCACCGACGACAACTGGGAGATGGTGCTGCTCGCGCCCCACGACTGACCGGGGCGGTCAGCGGACGATGGTCACCCGCACCGGCGCCCGGAACGCCACTGCCTCGGTGACGCTGCCCAGGAGGAGGTACGAGTTCTCGTCGCGGGCGTGGCCGCCGATGACGATGTGGTCGACGTCCTCGTCGATCGCGTAGTCGACGACGACGCGCGCCGGATCGCCGACGACGAGTGCCGTCTCGATCTCGCGGCCGTGGTCGTGCGCGAGCGCCTCCGCCTCGTCGAACAGCTGGTCGGCGAGGTCCTCTGCACGCTCGTACCACTCCTCGGAGCCGTGCCGCGGCTCGACGTCCGGATCGACGTCGACGGGGTAACTGTACCCCGGGGCTGCGGGGTCGATGACGTGGAGGACGGTCACGGGCGCGTCGTGTTCGGTGAGCGCGACCTCCAGCGCCCGGCGCGAGAGCGGCGAACCGTCCATGGGTACGAGGATGTGGCCGGACATACCGGCAGAGACGGGACGCACCGGCAAAAGCCCGTGGCGCAGTCCCGGCCGGCGGGAACCCGTCCGGCTACTCCAGCTCGGCCGCGTACTCCTCCATCGCGGCCCAGAAGGGGTCGGCCTCCGGGTGGGGCGTCTCCTCGCCGTCGACCGCCAGCCCGGCCCCCTCGACGACCTCGCCCACGTCCGCCGCGGGGATGCCCTCCGCCTCGAAGGCGTCGAGCACGTCGTCGACGCCCGACGGCGGGACGGAGACGAGCAGCGTCCCCTCGGAGATGGACGCCCAGGGGTCGATGTCGAAGAACTCGCAGGCCTCCATCACGCCCGGGAGGACGGGGACGCGGTCGCGCTCGATCTCGATGCGGGCGTCGGCGGCGCGGGCCATCTCGTAGAGGCCGCCGTAGACGCCACACTCGGTGGCGTCGTGCATCGCGGTGACGGGTCCGGCCGCGGCCGCCACGAGCGCGTCGTTCACCGGGCTCATGTCGTAGAAGCGGTCGGTCGCGGCCTCGACGGTCGCAGCGTCGAGGTCGCCCTCCAGGAGGTCGCGGTACTGGATCGAGAGCAGCCCCGTGGCCTCGACGGCGGGCCCCTTGGTGATCACGATCCGATCGCCGACCTGCGCGCCGTCCGGGCGGACGAGGTCGGCCGGATCGCCGACGGCCAGCGCCGTCGCGCCGCCCACCATCGGGTAGTTGCAGCCCTCGTAGCGGGCGGTGTGCCCGGTCACCACGGAGACGCCGAGGTCGCGCGCCTCCCGGTCGAAGGTCTGCCAGACCGTCGAGAACTGCTCGTCAGTGATCTCCGGCGGGAGGTTGAAGTCCACCGACAGGTGGGTCGGCTGGAAGCCGGCGACGGCGACGTCGCTCATCAGGATGTGGAACGCGAACCACGCGGCGCGCTCGAAGCCCAGCGACGGCAACACGAAGATCGGGTCGGTCGCCGTGGCGATGGTCTTCTCGCCCACGTCGATGGCACCGAAGTCGACGCCGTGCTCGGGGGCGAGCCGGACGTCGTCCCGGTCGGCCCCGAGGTGGGGGTAGACGTACTCGTCGAAGAACTCGCGATCGATCTTGCCCAGCTCTGGCATAGGTGGTCGTTGGGCCCCCGACGGTTTAGTACCACCTCGACCCGGGCAGGAGTCGCCGCGGTGCGTACATCTTTGCCTCGTCGGGCCCGAGGGCAGTCACTTCGCGGCGTCCACGGGCGTCGCGGACCGTCTATCATGGGAGCCAACGGTACGTCCGTCGCGGTCGTCGGCGGTGGCGTCGGGGGGCTGAGCGCGGCCCACGAACTCGTCGAGCGCGGGTTCGACGTCGCGGTGTACGAGGCCGGCGACCGGTTCGGCGGCAAAGCCCGGTCGATCCCGATCTCGGACGCCGACCGACCGCTCCACGGCGAGCACGGGTTCCGGTTCTTCCCCGCGTTCTACCGGCACGTCACCGCCACGATGGCCCGCATCCCCTACCGCGACCGGACGGTCGCGGACAACCTCGTCCCCACCGACGAGACGTTGCTCGCCCGGACCGCCGGCGAGGAGCGCACCTCCAGCACCCGGACGCCGACGTCGATCCGGGGGTGGCTGGACTCGCTCCGCCCGCCCGTCGCGGCCGAACTCGACCGCGCCGAGCTCCGGTTCTTCACCGAGCGCCTGCTCGTCCTCCTGACGTCCTGTGACCGCCGCCGCGAGGAGCAGTGGGACGCCGTCTCCTGGTGGGACTTCATCGACGCCGACGGCCGCTCGGACGCCTACCGGCGCTACCTCGCGGGCGGGACCCAGCCGCTGGTCGCCATCCGGCCCCAGCTCGCCAGCGCGCGCACGGTCGGGCTCGTCTACGCCCAGCTCGTCGCGGGCCAGCTCGACCCCCGCCAGCCCGCCGAGCGCGTCCTCAACGGCCCGTCGAGCGAGGTGTGGATCGACCCCTGGGTCGACTCCCTCGCGGCTGCCGGCGCGGACCTGCACACGAACGCGCGCGCGACCGAGGTCGCGGCCGACGGCCGGCGGGTGACGGGCGTGACCGTCGAGACGCCGGCCGGCCGGCAGACCGTCGAGGCCGACCACTACGTCCTGGCGGTCCCCGTCGAGGCGGTGCCGTCGCTCCTGTCGCCGGCCCTGGAGCGGGCCGCCCCGTCGCTCGCCGGCGTCCGCGACCTGGAGACGGCGTGGATGAACGGGATCCAGTTCTACCTCGCCGAGGACGTCCCGCTGACCGGAGGCCACGGAATCTACGTCGACTCGCCGTGGGCGCTCACCTCCATCTCCCAGCAGCAGTTCTGGTCGGCGTTCGACGTGTCCGCCCGCCGGCCTGGCGTCGAGGGCGTCCTCTCCGTGATCGTCTCTGACTGGGAGACGCCGGGGCTCGACCAGGAGAAACCGGCGCGGGAGTGCACACGCGAGGAGATCGCCGCCGAGGTCTGGACCCAGCTGAAGGCCCACCTCAACCGCGAGACCGAACGGCTCACCGACGACCTGTTGGTCGACTGGTTCCTCGACCCGGCCATCGTCGAGACGGGGGACGGCGTCGAGAACCGCGCCCCGCTGCTCGTCAACACCGTCGGGTCGCTGGCACACCGCCCGGCGGCCGCGACCGAGGCCCCGAACCTCGCGCTCGCGGCCGACTACGTCCGCACGAACGCCGACCTGGCGTCGATGGAGAGCGCGAACGAGGCCGGCCGCCGCGCGGCCAACGCCGTGATCGAGCGGAGCGGCGCGACCGCCGATCCCGCCGCCGTCTGGGAGCTCCCGGAACCGGCCGTCTTCGAGCCGCTCCGGCGACAGGACGCGATCAGGTACCGGCTCGGCCTGCCCCACCCCGGCGAGGTCAGCCGCTCGCTCCAGGCGTGGGTGCGGGACCTCCGGCCCGGGTCGCCGGGGTGAACGCCGCGCGCCGGCCGGCGAAAGCTACTTCGCCCGGCCGACCCAAGCGACGGCGATGGCAGTCTCCCCGCGAGTGCAGCCCCGCCGGGTCGCCGACGTGCTCGACGCCGCGCGGCTCGCCGTCGACGACGTCCGGGTACGCACTCACCTCCGGCGCACCGAGCGCGCCCTCCGCGCGACCGACACCGACCACCTCGACCCGGCGCGACGCGTGCGTCGCGAGCGCGCGCTCGACGACCTCCGCGACTACCGGCGCCCCGGCGCGTTCCCGCGCAACCGCGAGGCCCGCGGCCGGGCGCCGTGCTTCGTCGGGGCGGAGGGCCGGCCCTGCGCCGTGGCCCACCTCCTGCTCGCGGACGGTCGGGACGACCTGGTCGCGGCCGTCGCCGCGGCGGACAACACGGTCCGGATCGAGGACCTCCAGGGCGGGCCGGTCGTCGAGTGGCTGGCCGACCACGGGCTGACGCAGGCCGAGGCGGCGCGGATCCAGCCGAGCTATCCCCAGGTCGTCCACCTCGCGACCACGTGCGGGCCGGTGCCGTGCTGGCTCGCGGGCGCGGTCGCGTCGCTCCTCGGACTGGCCGCCTTCGCGGTCGCGGAGGTCGTCGGCTACCGGGTCGCGGGCGGCCTCTTCCCCGGGAACGCCCTGAAGCGCCGCGCGGCGCTGGGCTATCTCACCGTGGTAAACCTGTTCCTGGCACCGCTGCTCGCGCTCCTGGTCTACGCGCTGTTCCCCTGACGATGGACGCCACGGACCGGTTCCTAGCGTACGCGGCCGGGCAGGCGCTGGTCCTCGGTGCGCTGGTCGGCCTCGCCGCCGCGGTGGTTCCGGTCTCGCCGCTCGGCGTCTCACACCAGTCTCTCGCGGCGGCCTCCGGTGCGGGCGCGCGGCTGGCCCACCTGCTGGTGCAGTGGCTGGCCGTCGCGGTCCCGGTGCTGTACGTCCTCGTCCCGCTGGCCGTCGTGGGCTGGCTCGCCGCGACCGACCGGACGGTGCCGCAACCGGCGGTCGCCGCGCTGGCGCTCCTCCTGGTCTTCCTGACCGGCGCTGCCGGCGGGACGGCCCTGGCCGGGCCCGCGGGCGCGCTGGTCGAGACGCAGCGCACGGGCGCGCCGCAGGTGGCGTTCGCGTTCGACTACGCCGGGCACGGCGACGGCCGGGGGGTCGTGACGGTCACCCACGACGGCGGCGCTGCCGTCCGGGTCGACCGGCTGTCCGTGGAGGGGACAGGCATCGCGGACGTCCCGGGTGCGACCCAGACTGCAGCCGGGCGGTGGCAGGGCGCGGCGAGCGGCCGGCGGGCGGGCGAGGCCGCGGTCGTCCGGGGCGACTCGGTCGCGGTCGGCGTCGAGCGCGGTTGCGCGGTGCGGATCGTCTACCGGACCGAGTGGTCGGCGACCGTCGTCGCCCGGCGCACCTGTCCGGAGCTGTGACGCTCACGCGGTCCGGGCCTTCGCCGCCCAGCGCGCGCCGGTCCGGCGGTAGAGGACGACCCCGACGGCGCCGGCGAGGAGCGCGACCCCGACCGCGAGCGCCGAGAGGCGCGCCGGGTCGAGGGGGTAGGCGATGGCGACGACGACGATCGGGATCAGCACGAGCGCCATGGCCACGCTGAAGCCGGCGAACGTCGGCGTGTCGAACAGGAGTTCGTTGGGCTGGAGGCCGGCCACGTAGGTCGTGACGCCGAAGACGTAGAGCGCGAGCGGGACGAAGGTGACCGCGCCCAGCAGCGCGGTCCCGGGGTCGAACACGACCGCGCCGAGCGCGAGGTAGACGAGTCCGACCGGGACCGCGAGCAGGAGGAAGGCGTAGAGCTTCCCGCGGAACACCGTAGGCAGCGCGACGGGGTAGCGCAGGTAGAACTGCTCGTCCTCGAACTGGCAGAGCCAGTTGTAGGTCGTGAAGGTCCCGAGCGCCAGGATGGCCGCGACGGCCAGCCCCGGGGACGGCTCGACCGGGACGATGCGCGGGATGGAGACGAGCAGGACCGCGAGGACGGCGAAGACGAGTCCCTGCGAGAAGGCCACCTTCCAGACGCCGCCCGAGGAGCGGTGGACGTCGAGCAGCGACTTGGCGAGGACGCCCTGTTCGTCGAAGCCGCCGAGGCGAGCGTGGAGGGCGCGGAACCGGTCGGGCGCCGTCCGGGCCGGCGTCCGGCGGTCGAAGTCGAACAGCGCGACGCCGACGGCGCCCAGTCCGAGCGTGAGCACGAGGCTCGTCGCCGCCGCGAGCGGGGACGGCGCGACCGTGAGCTGGTAGGGGAGCACCGAGAGCACCAGCCCGCCGCGGAGCACCGCCAGCGCGGCCAGCGCGAGCGCGACGAGCGTGACGCCGAGGCGGGTCCGGGTGTAGAGGCCGACGAGCGCGAGGCTGGTCGCTACGCCGAGCGCGAACGTCCAGGTCGCGGTGACGGCGGCGACGGCCAGCCGGAGCGGCGCCAGGCCGCCGAGGACGGTCAGCGGCGCCAGCCCGACCACCAGCGGGAGGATGAACAACGCTGCGTAGTAGGCCACGTCCTTGACGAGGAAGGCGAGGAGGAGCCGCTCCTGGGAGACGGGGAGCGTCCGCGCGGAGTAGAGCAACAGCGTGGTGTCGCCGAGCAGGTCCTCCAGGGCGTCCCGGCCCACGAGGCCGACCGTGCCGACCTGCAGGCCGACGAGCAACACGAGCACGTGGACGCCGGCCACCAGCATCTCGCCGTCGACGGACGCGAGCGCGAAGAACGTCGTCGCCCCCGCCGCGACCAGCGCGACGAACGCCGGGAACAGCGCGAAGCGCGTCCCCCCGAACAGCGTGGTGTGGAGCCGCCACTCCTCGCGGACGAGCTGGCCGAACAGGTAGCGGTACGGCAGTTCGCGGCCCATCTATCGGCTCTGCTCCGCGGCTGGTCCCTGCCCGTCGGCGCCCGGCGACGCCGGATCGACTGCCACGCCCGTGTCCGAGCCGACGGCGGCGAAGAAGCGGTCGAGCAGCGACTCGCCCGGGTCGAGGTCGCGGGGGTCGACCTCTGTCAGGAGCCGTCCCCGGTTGACGATGCCGACCCGGGTGCAGACCTCCTGGGCCGTGCCGATGAAGTGCGTCGAGAGGAAGATGGTGTTGCCGCGCTCGCGGAACTCGGTGAAGAAGCGCTTGGCCCGCTCCTGCATGATCGGGTCGAGGTTGGTCAGCGGCTCGTCGATGAACACCAAGTCGGGTTCGTGGAGGAACGCCTGGGTGATGAGCACCTTCTGGCGCTCGCCCTGGGAGAGGTCGGTACAGAGCGTGTCCAGTTTGTGGCCGAACTCCAGGCGCTCGGCCCACTCGGCGATCTTCTCCTCGACGTCGAGGCCGACCTCGTCGAGCCCGCGCGCGGCGGCGACGAAGTCGAAGTACTCGCGGACCGTCAGGAACGAGGGCGGCCGGCCGTTCTCGGGGAGGATGCCGACCGCGGCCCGGGCCTCAATCGGGTTCTCGACCGGGTCGATGCCGAGCACGTGCGCGCTCCCCTCGTCGGGCCGCAGTTGTCCGGTCAGGATGTTGATGGTGGTCGACTTCCCGGCCCCGTTCGGCCCGAGGAACCCGTACAGTTCCCCCTGGTCGACTGCGATCGAGAGCCGGTCGAGCGCGGTAACGTCCCCGTACCGCTTCAGAAGGTCGGTCGTCTCGACCGCCGGTGTGTCCGACATGTCACCCACTACGGAACACTCCCTAAAGGGCGTGCCGGCCCGGGGCGACAGGCTGCGCCTACCGGTTACTTCCCGCGGCTCTGGCCGCTGCCGACGCTCGGGCGGGTGTGCTCGGTCCCCTTCCCGCGCTTGCCGAGGCCGCGGCCGCGCTGGCCGGCGGCGGTCTTCCCGCGGAAGGCGCGTCCGTCCTGGGAGTCGTCACAGATCCAGTTCAGGTCGTCGTCGTTCTGGATGGCGGGGTGGTTGGGGTCGAGCAGGATGACCTCGGTCCACTTCTGGCTGCCGTCCTGGCCGACGGAGTAGGAGTTGAGGACGCGCAGGTTGCGGAACTTCCGCGCGGCGCGCTCCTCGGCGATGCGCTGGATGTTCTTCCGGCGCGTGATGCGCGTGACGCCCTGGCGCTTCGACCGGCGCCCGGCCTTGAAGCGCTGTTTGCGCGCGCCGCCCTTGCGGACGCTGACGCGCGCGACCACGACGCCCTGCTTCGCCTTGTAGCCGAGCGAGCGCGCGCGGTCGAGACGCGTGGGGCGCTCGATCCGCTCGATGGCGCCCTGTTCGCGCCACTCCTGCTGGCGCTGCCACTGGAGTTCGGCCAGCTTGCCTTCTTTCGGGTTCTCCCATGCCTCTCGGATGTGCGAGTAGAAGCTCCGTGCCATGTGTGTTCACCACGGGCGTCGAGTGGTTCAGCCCGCCGGAGCGGACCACATCCCGGCCTGCACGTGAGCAGGTGCCCGCTGGTGCCCGTCACCCAGCGGTCGTTGCCTGTGGTTCAGCGAGCGTCAGTTTAAGCCCTTCGAAGCCGCCCCGAGGGCGGCCACGCTCAGATGAGCAGGAAGACCGCGAGCGTGATGAGCACCAGCAGGATGCTGTACTTCAGGCCGCTCAGGATGTCGTCGTCCGCGAGCTTGCCGGCGAGCAGCCCGCTACCGATACCCTGGATGAGCGCCGAGTGGAAGAACACCATCCGGTAGGCCGTGACCGGGACGTTCGAGACGCTGAAGAGGACGCCCCCGCTGCCGCCGGTCGGGTTCTCGGGCGCCGCGAGGTTGCTGATCGGCGTCAGGTAACTCACGTCCAGCAGGAGGACGACCGCGAGATAGACCAGGAAGCCGATGACGACGATGGCGATGTACGCGGACATCTCGCGGCGGCGCTCCTCGGCGATCTTGTGCCGGTTGCGGGTGTCCTCGGCCGCGATCGAGAGGATGCGCGAGAGGTCGCCAGAAGAGCGCGAGCCGTCGGCGATGAGCTTCATCGTCCGGGTGACCTGCGGCACGCGGAGGCGGTTGGCGAGACCGAGCAGGGCCCGGCGCACGTCGAAGTTCCACTCGATGTCGTTCCGGACCTTCCGCATCTCGACTGCGAGGATGCCCTCGGACCACCGCGAGACGAGTTCGAGCGCCTCCGTCAGGCGGATGCCCATCTCGTTGGCCGACGAGAGGATGTTGAGCGTGTCGGGGAACCGCCGCGCGACCTGGAGGCGGCGGCGGCGCTTGATCTCGTGGAGCACGCTGAGCGGGACGCCCGCGACCAGCAGCGGTACGACGACGAGCAGCGTCGTGACGGCGATCGGTTCCTCGCCGAACGCCCCGGGGTCGGCGATGCCGGTGGCGACGAGCAGCCCGGCGACCAGGAGCCCGGCCGGCACCGTCACGACGAGCGAGAGCAGCGGATCCCGCTCCCGGATCGTCCGGACGGGATCCTCGAACAGTTCGAGGAGTTCGAGGCGGCGGTTGTGGCGCTGGTACGATTCGAGGCGCTCGTCGTCCTCGTCGAGTTCGTCCGCGACCACGTCTGCTTCCTCGTCGTCGAACAGGAGCGTGGCGGGTTGCTTGTAGGGCTGGGAGAGCACGTCGACGACCAGCAGGAACATCACCATCCCCAGGGGCAGGACCGCGTAGACGAGCGCGTAGGTCTGGGTCAGCGCGCCCGCCCCCCCGAGCAGGCTGATGACGACCAGCGTCACGATGAGAAACAGCGGCGCGGCGACGAACCCCACGACGAAGATCTCGCTGAGGATCGACAGCGTCTCCAGGAACGAGTCCTGTTCCTCGCGGGCCTCCTCCATGTAGGCCTTGGACTCGCTCTCGAAGAACGCCGAGATGTCGGACCCGGAGTCGATGACGCTGAGCATGTCGTCGAGGAACTGCTCCATGTTGTCGCTGGGCGTGAGGTTGCGCGCGTCGCGGATGGCGGTGAACAGGTCGTTGCCGAACAGTTCCACGTCGCGCACGATGACGTCGAACTCGTTCGCCACCTCGCCGTAGACGTCCTCGGTCCCGGCGACGCGCGTGATCACCTCGATGGTGTTCATCCCGCCGTAGGACAGCGCGTACATGTAGACGATGGCGTGGGGGAGCGTGACGTCGATCTCGCGGCGGCGGTTGTCGACCACGACGCGAGGGTAGTAGTAGCGCCCTGCGAACGTGCCGACGCCGGCCAGCACCATCCCCAGAAGCGAGAGGACGACGCCCGCGACCAGCACGCGGTTGTCGCCCACGAGTCGCGCGAGGTCGGCGGGCGCGTCGACGGGCGAACTGATGCCGAAGATGAGCCCGCTGCTGACCAGTCCGAACGTCAGGAGGACGCCCACGATCAGCCCCGCGAGACCGAGCCCGACCGCGTAGTAGACGGACTTCGTGAGGTAGATGTCGTAGGTCGTCCCCATCCGCGCCTGGTTGAGCCAGCGCTGGAGCTCGGTGTACTGGCCCGGGTGTGCCTTGAAGTACGCCCGGACGTAGCCGTACTGTTCGCGGAGGCGCTCGCGAGCCTCGCCCGACAACCCGGCGTCCTCCCGGGGGAAGTACTGTTCGAGTTCGTACTCGGGGACGGCCGGCTCGTCGTCGGTCGTCGAGTCCGCTGGCGGGACCTGGTAGTCTGGCGTTTCCTGACTCATGTCAGGGCTCCAGCTCGCTCGGGTCGAGTTCGCCGGCCTCGACCAGGTCCATGACGGTGTCGGGATCCTTCGCGAAGGTGTGGATGACGTTCGTCACCTCGTCGTAGCCGCTGATGTCGTTCTCGACGAGGTACTCGAGCACGCGCTCGCGCTTCTGGCGCTCGCGCGCGAGGTCGCCGGTCGACCAGCCGCGGGCCTCGGCGATCTCTTCGAGCACCGACGAGTCGTTCACCTTGTTGTACCGGTCGGCCTCGCTGTCGCGGTTGAAGACCACGCTCGCGCGGACGGACTCGGTGCCCTGGCCGGGCGGCAGGAGTTCGGTGACCTCGGCGTTCCGGCGGACCCGGCTCCCGTCCTTGAACGTCTGCTTCTGGATGGAGATGATGTCGAGGTCCTGGATCATCTGCGTCGGGACGGAGAGCGGCGGGTTCTCCAGGCGGTTGAGCACGCCCTCGACCGACTCGGCGTGGACTGTCGTGTAGGCGGTGTGGCCCGTACCGATGGCCTGGAAGAACGTCAGGGCGACGTTCTGCTCGGTCCGGATCTCGCCCACGAGGATGTACTCGGGACGCTGCCGGAGCGCGGCCTGCAGGAGTTCGTACATCGAGATCTCCCCCCGGCCCTCGGCCGTGATGGAGTCTCTGGTCACGCTCTGGATCCAGTTGTCGTGCGGGAGCGTGATCTCGCGGGTGTCCTCGATGCTGACCACCTTCGAGTTCGGCGGGATGAAGAACGACACCGCGTTCATCGAGGTGGTCTTCCCCGATCCCGTCCCGCCGGCGAAGATGAGCGAGCGGTTGTTCTCGATCGCCAGCCAGAAGTACGCCATCTGCTCCACCGAGAACGTCCCGAAGTTGACGAGGTCGATCGGCGTGTAGGGGACGTCCGCGAACTTCCGGATGGTGAAGTTCGACCCCCGGGTCGAGATGTCCGAGCCGAAGGTCAACTGGACGCGGCTGCCGTCCGGGAGCGAGCCGTCGATGAGCGGTTCGGAGACGGAGATCTGTTTGCCCGCGCGCTGTGCCAGCCGGACGGTGAACGAGGACAGCGCCTCCCGCCCGAACGAGATGTTGGTCTCCAGGTCGCGGTACTTGCGGTGGTAGACGAAGATCGGGATGTCGACCCCGTCGCAGGAGATGTCCTCGATCGCCGGGTCGCGCATGATCGGGTCGATCGGGCCGAGGTAGACGAAGTCGCGGATGAGATAGTAGAAGATCTTGTGGAGCGATCCGTCCTCCACGGTGGCCGCGTGGTCGGCGATGATCTCCTGGGCCTTGGCCGTGAACGTCGACTCGCGGTCGTCCTCGTCGTCGAGGTCCTGGTACATCAGGCTGTTCCGGAGGTGGCGGATGAGATCCTTCCTGACGTACTGCTCGAACTCGTCGAGGACCGGTTCGGTCACGCGGTAGTAGTGGACGTTCTCCTCCTCGTCCCAGAGGATCGAGATGTAGGCGTACGGCTCGCTCACCCACTGCCGCTCGACCTCCTCGAACCGGTCGAGATAGGAGAAGTCGAACCAGCGGCGCTCGATGAACTCCTCGTCGGGCGCCTCGGCGAACGCCCGCTCCGAGCCGTCCGCGTCGAAGTAGGCGGTGACGTCGTCCAGGACCTCGTCGCGCGTAGGGTGGTCGATCGTCTCGCCGTCCTCGGGAATCGAGCCACCGACGTCCGTGTCCGCCAGCGCGCGCTCGACCCCCTCCATGTCGATCTCGTCGACCGGTTCGTCCTCGGCGACGGCCGCCAGGTCGTCGTCGGCCCCGTCGTCGACGTCGAAGGTCAGTTCGCCGTCGTCCTCGTCGACCGGCTCGTCGGTCGGCTCGTCGGATCCGACGTCGTCGGTCGGTTCGGTCTCGGTGTCGTCTGTCACCTCCTCGGCAGAGGCTACGCCCCCCTCGTCGGAATCGTCACTCATGATAAGCTACTGACCTACTATGATCGGTTCGATATAAAACGTTATGGGCGAGCTTACCAGCGGAAACCGGAGGCTACCCGCCGTCAGCCAGGCACGCGCGGGCGGCGCGGTCGACGCCGAGCGCGGGGCGTTTCACGCGCCCGGGTCGACGACGGTGTTGGCGAGCACGCCGATCCCCTCGTACCAGATGCGAACGTCGTCGCCTGGCTCCAGGAGGCCGGGATTGGCCGGGCTCCCGAACGAGATGACGTCGCCCGGCCGGAACGTGAACCGCTGGGAGAGGAAGGAGACGACCTCCCGGGGGCCGATGAACATCCGCTCGGTGTTGTCCGACTGACGCGTCTCGCCGTTGATGGTCGTCTCCATCTCCAGTCCCGCGGGGTCGACGTCAGTCTCGACGACCGGACCCAGCGGCGCCGACCCGTCGAAGGCCTTCCGCGCCGTGCGGCGCTCCTGGTCGAGGCAGTCCAGGTCGTTGAGGATGGTGTACCCCTGGACGACGTCGTCGACGTCGGCCTCGGCCACGTCGTGACACCGATCGCCGATGACCGCCGCCAGCTCGCCCGCGTACGTGAACTCCTCGGTGAAGGACGGGTACTCGATGGGCTGCTCGGGCGGGTGGAGCGAGACCGGCGGCTTGATGAAGAAGTCGGGGACGTCGGGGGCGTCGTACCCCATCTGCTCGACCTTCTCGCCGAAGTTCCGGCCGACGCAGTAGAACGCGGACGGTTCGCAGGGCGCGAGCAGCGTGGCCTCCTCGCCCAGCAGGTACTCCGCGTCCTCGGTGACGAGCGTCCCGTCGCGGTACTCGCCAGTCCGGACGCCGTCGGGCGTCTCGGCGCGTGCCAGCTTCATACGGCCCACTCGCGCGAGCGCCGGGATAGGGCTTTCTACTCGCCTCCCCCCGCCGCCCGGGGCGGAGACTTTTGCCCCGACGGCCCGTCTACGGACGTATGGACCGCCGCCACTACGAGTTCGAGGGCTCCGAACCGGACGTCCACGGCAACGCGCACGTCAGCCGCGAGTCGACGCTCGTCGGCGACGTCACCGTCGAGTCCAACGCCTCGGTGTGGCCCGGGGCCGTCCTCCGCGGCGACGTCTCGCCCGTCCACGTCGGCCGCGGCTCGCACGTCACCGACAACGTCACCATACACGGATCGACGATCGGCGAGCGTGTGCTGGTCGCCAACGGCGCCGTCCTGAACGACGCCGAGGTGGGCGACGACGCGCTGGTCGGGTTCAACGCCACGCTCAACGAGGTCTCCGTCGGCGACCACTCGATCGTCGCCAGCGGCGCCGTCACGCTCCAGGGATCGACGGTCCCGCCGCGGTCGTTCGTCTACGGGTCGCCGGCGACGGTCAAGCCCCTCGACGAGACCGGGTTCGACGTCGAGGGCCTCTACGAGCGCTACTCCACGGGCGAGTACTCGAACCTCGCGGCGCGGCACGGCGACCTGTTCGGGGACGACGGCGAGTGACGCCACGCCCCGGCTCGACGGGCGCCGCGTCGTTCGACCGGCCGTCGCTCGCGCTCCCGGCGGGCGAGTCGCGACGAGACGGGCAGTGCGCACGCGGACGCGACCCGAGCGCCAGGGGTCGACGCCCGGTCAGGCGCTGGCGTCGGCCGCGAGGAGGTCGGCGAACCGCTCCCGGACCTTCTCGACCTTGGGCCGGGCGTGGAAGTTGCAGTAGGCGTCGTCGGGATTCTTGTCGTAGTAGCCCTGGTGGTACTCCTCCGCATCCCAGAACTGCTCCAGCGGCTCGATCTCGGTCACGACGTCGTCGTCGTACTCCTCGTCGAGCGCCGCGACGTACGCTTCGGCCTGTTCGCGCTGCGTCTCGTCGTGGTAGAGCACGATCGAGCGGTACTGGCTGCCGACGTCGGGGCCCTGCCGGTTCAACTGCGTCGGGTCGTGGACGGCGAAGAACACCTCCAGCAGGTCGGCGTAGCTCACCACGTCCGGATCGTACGCGACCTGGATCACCTCCGCGTGGCCCGTGGTGCCCGAGCAGACCTCCTCGTAGGTGGGGTCCTCGGCGTGGCCGCCCGCGTAGCCCGAGGTGACGGACTCGACGCCCGCCAGTTCCTCGAACGCCGCCTCGGTGCACCAGAAGCAGCCGCCGCCGAACGTCGCAGTCTCGGTCATGGGTCTCTGTAGGTGGTCCCGGGAGAAAAAGGCGCTGGCGACGCGCGTCGCTGGCGGCGAAATAGTTACCACCCGACACACCGAACCCCGGACGATGCTGGACGACACGACTGCATTCGTCACCGGCGCGAGCCAGGGGCTGGGGCGAGTCATCGCCGAGACGTTCGCCGACCGCGGCGCGAACGTCGTCCTGGCCGCGCGGAGCGACGGCATCTACGAGACCGAGACGCGCATCGACGCGCCCGACCGGACGCTCGCGGTCGAGACCGACGTCACGGACGAGGCCGCCGTCGAGTCGGCGATCGACGTCACGGTCGAGACGTTCGGTGGGCTCGACTGCCTCGTGAACAACGCCGGCATCGCCGGCCCGACCGCGCCGATCGAGGAGATCAGCCGCGAGGAGTGGATGCGGACCCAGGAGGTGAACACCCTCGGCCCGTTCCTCTGCACGAAGCACGCGGCCGAGCACCTCCGGGCCAGCGACCGGGGGAGCGTCGTCACAATCTCCTCCATCGGCGGCAAGCGGCCCTACCCGCTGCGGACGCCCTACGGCACCTCGAAGATGGGCGTCGTCGGGTTCACGCGCGCCATCTCCCGGGAGCTCGGGCCGGAGGTCACGGCCAACGCCATCTGCCCGGGCGCAGTGGAGGGCGACCGCATCCGGCGCGTCTTCCGCGACCGCGCGGAGTCGCTCGGCGTCGATCCCGAGGCGGTCCGGCAGGGCATCGTCGACGAACTGCCGCTCGACGAGATCGTCCCGCCCGAGGAGGTCGCCGAGATGGCCGCCTACCTCGCGGGACCGAACGCCCGCCACGTCACCGGCCAGGACATCAACGTCGCCTCTGGCGGCGCCTGGTACTGACCGGCCGGCGTCGCGGGCGGGTTCACGTCCGGCCACAGCCTGGGGAAGGTTCAACACCGGGTGCCCCGTCCGGGACCGCATGTCCCGCGATCCGTACGTCCTCCACGACCGCCTCCCGACCGTCGACGAGTTCCTCGCGCTCCGCGACGCCGCCGGCATGACGCCCCGGTCGCGCGAGGCCGTCGAGCGCGGCCTCCCCAACTCCGTGTACGGCGTGGTCGTCGTCCACGAGCCGACCGGCGAGACGGTCGGGATGGGTCGCATCGTCGGCGACGACGGCGCCGTCTACCACGTCAGCGACATGGCCGTCCGCCCGGCACACCAGGGGCGCGGCGTCGGGACCCGGGTGATGGAGGCGCTCCAGGCGTACGTCGAGGCGACCGCACCGCCGACGGCGTACGTCAACCTCGTGGCCGACGTCGACGGCTTCTACGAGCGGTTCGGCTTCGCGGAGACCCGGCCGGAGTCGAAGGGGATGTATCGCCGGGTCGAATGACTGTCTGTCGTGCGTGCGCGCCCGTGAATTTAAGCGCGAGAGCGTCGTACGCCCGGCCAGATGCCCGACGAGCCGTCGTTCGACATCCCGGCACGCCCGACGCGGCGTTTCTCGCGGCAGACGGTCGAGTACGAGGGCGAGACCGTCTTCGAACTCCACCCCGACCCCGGGGCAGACGACGCGGCGCTGGCCGCCCTCGTCGAGCGCGTCCTGTGCGAGGTGCCCTACCGGTACGGCGACTGGTTCGAGCTGCCGATGCCGCTCTACCTGGTCCACGACGGCGAGACGGGCGACACCTTCCGGGTCGCGGTCCGCGACGGCCGGGTCGAACTCCACGTCCTCCCGGCGACGGAGTCGGCCGGCCTCCGCGCACTCTACGATCGACTCGCTGCCGCCAGCGACCGCGAGTGGTCGGTCCGGTGCCGGACGGCGGACGCCTGACCGACCCGGGACCGACTCAGCGCACGGCTATATAGACGTCATATCGATCAATAGTCATACGTTGCGCTGGGGTCGGGAACAGTCACCCGGGGACGGGCACCGAGACACCAACACCCGTCGGGAACAATATTATAAACGTCTTTTTTTAGGGACCGGCTTCACTCGCCTGATGACGCAGGGTCCGAAGAACCTGGTCGACAGCGTATCGCGGCGAAAGTTCCTGGTGGCGTCCAGCGCGGTCGGTGCGGCCGCGATCGCGGGGTGTACGGGCAACAACGGCGGGGGAGCGACCGACAAGCCGGCTCAGAACGGCGGTGGTTCGAACGACCCGCAGACCGATAGCAAGTCGAGCGAGTGGAAGGACATCCTCACCGCGGGCGGGTCCTCGACGGTCTACCCGATCACGAACACCGGCGCGTCGTACTGGAACTACAACGCGCCCGTCTCGGACCAGGAGCACTGGCCGAACAAGAAGTACAACATCGACACCGAACTCCCGTTCGCGGACTACTGGGCGGCCCAGGCGGGCTACGACGCCGACGGCGACGAGAGCACCATCCCGTGGCACGTCGCGGTCGGCCTCAGCCACTCCGGCGTCGGCCTCAACAAGGTCATGAAGGGCCAGGTCGACATCGGTGACGCCTCCGCGCCGGTCACCGCGGAGATGCCGGACCACGACCAGGCGTTCTACGACAAGTTCGTCAACCACGTGGTCGGCATCGACGCGATGCAGATCAGCGTCAGCAAGCCCATCTACGACGCCGGCATTCACCAGCTCACGAAGGAGGAAGTCGTCTCCATCTACACCGGCGAGGTGTCGAACTGGAAGGCCCTCGGCGGTCCCGACAAGGACATCCAGTGCGTCGGCCGCGTCGAGGGGTCCGGGACGCGCACCATCTTCCACGAGCGCATGCTCGACGGCGGCAAAGCGCCCGGCGTCGACGTCCACAAGGGAGAGAACCAGCAGGTCGCCTCCACGGTCGGGAAGTCCGACAACGCCATCGGCTACCTGGCGTGGGCGTTCGTCGGCGACGACAACCCCGCCATCGACCTCAAAGTCGGGAGCACGGTCTACTCCCGGGAGAACGAGAACCTCGGTGAGAAGGCCTACCCGCTCAACCGGGACCTCCACTGCTACACCTACGACGGGACGAGCAAGATGGCGTCCGCCTTCATCAACATGATCATCAGCGACATGGGCCAGGACTGGCTCGTCAAGTCGCACAACTACATCACCCTGCCCAGCAACCGCCAGAAGGAAGAGAAGGGCAAGCTCGACCTCGAGTAACGCCTCGCCATCGACCGCCGACACGGCGGGGAGCCCGTCGACCGCGCTCCCTCCTTTCCGGACCGGTATTCGCAGGCACGCGCAGACATACTTCGAATAAATAAAGTCCCCCGCGATTCGTTATCGACGTTGTAACCTACATGCCATCGACCCCATCGTATCGAAACAGACTCGACGCACTCGAAGGGCTCGACCCGGACGAGCTCGTCGTCGGCGCGATCGGCGTGCTGTCTGTGGTCGCTTTCGCCTACTTCTTCCTCGTGAACCCGGGCTACACCGTGTTCCCGATCGCCGCGTTCGTACTGGCGACGGCGTACGGCTGGGTCCGCAACCAGGGCGTGACGGCCAGGGCCCTGACGTTCCTGGCGACGGTGTCCACGGTGATCATCCTCGGTCTCATCGTCGTGTACCTGTTGCAGAAGGCCGCGGTGGTCTTCGGACTGATGGGCTTCGACCTGTTCCGGTTCGCCCCGCCGTTCTGGGAGACGGGGAACAACGTGTTCGTCCTGACGCCGATGATCGTCGGGACCATCGCCACGACGCTCATCGCCACGCTCGTCTCCGCACCGCTCGGCGTCATGGGGGCGATATTCATCGCGGAGATGGCGCCGCCGCGGGTTCGCGACGTGATCAAGCCGGCGGTCGAGATGCTCGCGGGCATTCCCTCGATCGTCTACGGCTTCATCGGGTTCAACATCGTGAACACCGCCATGATGGCCTACCTCGGGCTCTCCTCGCTCGGCAGCCTGTTCGCGGTCGGCATCGTCATCGGCGTGATGGCGTTGCCCACCGTGGTCTCGGTGGCAGAGGACGCCATCACGGCAGTCCCGGACGAGATGAAAGACGGCGCGCTCGCGGTCGGCACGACGGACTGGCAGTCGATCAAGAGCGTCGTCTTCCCGGCGGCCTTCTCGGGCATCTCGGCGGCCGTCATCCTCGGCATCGGTCGTGCGATGGGCGAGACGATGGCCGCGACCGTGATGCTCGGGCACAAGGACGTCCTCCCCAGTCCCCTCTACAACGTCTTCGCGAACACGGAGACGCTCACGACGCTCATCGCCAGTCAGTACGGGAACGCGATCGGACGACCGGAGCCCAACTACTACATGGGCGCGCTGTTCGCCGCCGGCGTCGTGCTGTTCCTCACCGTCCTCAGTCTCAGCATCGTCTCGCGGCTCATCGAAGCGCGCATGCACCGCAAACTCGGGGGCGAACAATGAGCGAGTCGTACGCGAACGAACGCGCCCTCGGTGCCGGGGAGATGGGCGAGCGCTGGCGATCGGCCACGACGACCGTCGTCGGCGTCAGCCTCCTCACGATGCTGCTCGCGGCCACGAACGTCGTGAACTGGGTGGCGACCGACGGGTCGCTCGCCTCCGTCGCCGTCACCACCCTCTACGCGACCGCCCTCCTCGTCAGCGGCGTCCTGCTCGTCGCCGTCGGCGTCGCGTCGTCCCTGAACGTCGTGTCCACCGACGCGAACGACCGGGCCGGGTCGCTCTCCGGGCTCCCGATCGGCGCCGTGGTGCTCGTCGTCGTGGGCCTGGTCTGCTCGCAGACGCTCGGATACGGCGCGATCGTCTGGGCCCCCGCCGCGCTCGTCGGCGGCGTCGTCGCCTTCTTCCTCGGCTCGCTCGCCCGCGAGGACCTCGCGGCGACCCTCCCCTGGGGGCTGCTGGCCGTCCTGGTCTCCCTCCTGTTGTTCGCGGGCGTCGTCACGCCCGAGTGGCAGTGGAGCCCGCAGGACCTCGGGTTCGCGTTCAAGGGCATCATCACGATCCCGGTGCTCGCGTTCGTCACCAGCCTGTTCACCGCGTGGGCGGCGGCCAAGGCGACGCAGGGATTCGGCGCCCGCGGCCGACAGACGGGCGCGTACCTCCTCATCGGCACGAACGCGTTGTTCATGCTCATGCTCCTGTTCTTCCTCGTCGCGTTCGTCACCCAGAAGGGCGCGCCACGCGCCCTCGAAGGCGCCCACCTCGGGCCCGGCATCTCGATCCACGTGCCGTTCGTCATGAACAGCGCCAACCCGTTCGGCGTCAGCGGCATCCTCCCGGCGATCGTCGGCACGTTCTGGCTGGTCGTCGGCGCCCTGCTGTTCTCGGCGCCGCTCGGCGTCGGCGCGGCGGTCTTCCTCGCCGAGTACGCCGAAATCGGCGCGTTCACCACGGTCGTCGACATCGCCACGGACGGGCTCTGGAGCACGCCCAGCATCGTCTACGGGCTCTTCGGGTTCGCGTTCCTGCTCCCCCGTCTCACCCCCAACGGCACCCCGAGCCTGCTCGCCGGGATGCTCGTCCTCGGCTTCATGCTCATCCCGCTCATCCTCATCACGAGCCGCGAAGCCATCCAGAGCGTCCCCGACGGCTACCGGGACGCCAGCGTCGCCCTCGGGGTGAACCGCTGGCAGACCATCCGGAGCGTCGTCCTGCCGGCCGCGATCCCCGGGATCCTCACGGGGATCATCCTCGGCGTCGGCCGCATCGCGGGCGAGACGGCCCCGCTCCTCCTGGTCGCCGTCCACGACCTCAGCCCCAGCGATTACAACCACGTCATCTCCTCGTTCCGGTTCACCGCATCGCCGCCGTTCGTCGCGAACGACGCGCTCCTCTCCTCGACGACGGCGCTCCCGTACCAGATCTACGCCGTCATCGAGACCGGCGTCGCCGGGAAACCCGAGTTCGGGTGGGCGACTGCGTTCGTCCTCCTCCTGGTCGTCATCTGCCTGTACGCGGTCGGCATCGCGACACGAATGTACTTTCAGCGGAAACTCGAACAATGAGCACTGAGATGACCGTCAGCGGCGAAAGCGAAGAAGAGATCGATCCCGCGTGGACCGAGTACGAGTTCGACGGCCCGACCGCGATGTCGGTCCGCGACCTGGACGTCTACTACGGCGACGACCAGGCGCTCGACTCCATCGACATCGACATCCCCGAGAAGAGCGTGACGGCTCTCATCGGCCCTTCCGGGTGCGGGAAGTCCACGTTCCTCCGGTGTCTCAATCGGATGAACGACCGGATCCGCGCCGCACGCATCGAGGGGCACGTCGAGTTCCGCGATCAGGACATCTACGGACCCAACGTGAACCTCGTGGAACTGCGCCGGCGCGTCGGGATGGTGTTCCAGCAGCCCAACCCCTTCCCGAAGTCGGTGCGCGACAACATCGCCTACGGGCCCCGGAAGCACGGCGACATCGACACCAGCCTGTTCGCGCGCCTCCTCGGCCGCGACGACACGGACGAGGAGAACGAACTCGTCGAACGCTGTCTCCGCCAGGCCGCGCTCTGGGACGAGGTGAACGACCGGCTCGACGACAACGCGCTCGGGCTCTCCGGCGGCCAGCAGCAGCGTCTCTGCATCGCCCGCGCGCTCGCCGTCGACCCCGAGGTCATCCTGATGGACGAACCGGCGTCCGCGCTCGACCCCATCGCCACCGCCAAGATCGAGGACCTCGTGGAGGAACTCGCCGAGAACTACACCGTCGTCATCGTCACGCACAACATGCAGCAGGCGGCGCGCATCTCCGACCAGACGGCCGTCTTCCTCACCGGCGGCGAACTCGTCGAGTACGGCGAGACCGACCAGATCTTCGAGAACCCGCAGAGCCAGCGCGTCGAGGACTACATCAGCGGGAAGTTCGGCTGACCGACCCGCACGGCGCGCGGGAGCCGGCGTCCCGCCGGACGGTCCGCCTCGCCGCGGCGGTCGATCGTACCGGCACTCCCCGGGCGACGGCGGCCGCTGAACGAAGACGCGACGCGAGAACGGGGCCGGGGGCTGCCCTGGGCGCGGAGAGTCGAACGGGCGGGCCGGCGGGGACAGTCAGTCCCGGCGGGTCGGCGCCTCGTCCTCGCCGCCGTCGGCCCGGACCGGGACGCCGACGCTGGAGTCGTAGACCGTCGCCCACATGTCGGCCCGCCGCCGCGGGAGGCCAGGACGGAACAGCGTGGAGATGGTGTCGCGGAGTGCCATGTCTTTAGGCGGCCCTAAACCGCGAGCGGTATTAATCCTTGCGTCGGCGCGAGTCTCCGACAGACTGACGACAGCAGCGGGCCACGTTCCGGTAGTCCCGTGAGTTCGGACGTCACCCTCTACGTCGGTGCGACCTGGTGTTCGCCGGGCTGGCTGGCCGTCGCGTACACGGAGCGCGGCTTCGACCACTCGACCGTGTTCGAAGAGGTCGGCCAGCTCTGGACCCGGTACCAGGAGCGCGCGCGGCGCGTCTTCGTGGACGTACCCGTCGGCCTCCGGGAGTCGGGGAGCGAACCGCGGCCGCCGGAGCCCCTGGCTCGCGAGGTCGTCGGCCCGCAGGCGGGAACCGTCGTCGCCGCGCCCGTGCGCGAGGCGACGCGCAAGCAGACCTACCGGGCCGCGAACCGCGTCACCGAGCGGAAAGCCGACCGGGGGATCTCGCGTCGCGCTCACGCCCGGTCGCGCGGCATCGCCGACGTCGACGACCTGTTGCAGGCCATCGACGACGCCCGCGAGGTGGTCCGCGAGTCCCATCCCGAAGTGTGCTTCCGCGCGTTCGCGGGCGCGCCGCTCCGCTATCCGCGATCCGTGGCGGCCGGCTACGCCGAGCGCATGCGGGCGCTGGCGGCCTTCGACCGCGACGCCCCGCCCGCGGTCCAGTCCGCCGCCGAGGGCACCGAGGGCGCCGAGGTGACCGTGGCGTCCGTCCTCGACGGGGTGGCGCTGGCGCTGACCGCCCGCCCCGGCCCGGGCGAACTGTGGACGCTCCCGGCCGACCCCCCTACCGATCCCGTGGGGCTGCCGATGGAACTGGTCTACCGCGCCGAGGAGCGGCTCGCAGTCGAGTGATCGACGTGCCGGACGCTCCACCCCACGAGAACGCCGGCTTCCGCCGGCTGTTCGGCGACGACGACCTCTCGGTCGGGCTCCTCTGTCCGCTCTCGACGTTCGAGGGCGACGCGCCGTCGATGGACTGCGAACTGGCGCTCGCCGAGCGCGCCGAGGCGGCCGGGTTCGACGCGCTCTGGGTGCGGGACGTGCCGACCTACTGGCCCAAGTTCGGCGAGGCCGGCCAGGTGTACGACCCGTGGGTGTACCTGGCGCAGGCGGCGGCGCGGACCGACGACGTGGCGCTGGCGACGGGCAGCGTCGTGTTGCCGCTCCGCCATCCCCTGCACGTCGCGACGGCCGCCGCGTCCCTGGACCGGCTCTCGGGCGGCCGCCTCCTGCTCGGCGTCGGGTCGGGCGACCGCGACCCGGAGTACGCGGCCTTCGGCGTCGACCCCGACGAGCGCGGCGCGCTGTTCCGGGACGCGGTGTCGGTGCTCCGGGCCGCCTGGCGCGACCCGTTCCCCGAGCTCGACTCGCGGTTCGGCACGCTCGACGGCACGCTCGACGTCCGGCCGAAGCCGACGACCGACGCGCTCCCCCTCCTCGTGACCGGGCACTCGCGCCAGTCGCTCGACTGGATCGGAGACCACGCCGACGGCTGGCTGTTCTACCAGCTCCCCAGGTCGACGCTCGAAGGCTTCCTCGCCGACTGGCGCGAGGCGACCCCGGAGCCCAAGCCGTTCCTCATGGGCCTGGGCGTCGACCTCGCGCGCGACCCGGCGGCGGAGATGGAGCACGTCCACCAGGGGTTCCGCGCCGGCGGCGCGTGGTTCCGCGACTACTTCCGCGACCTGCGCGAACTCGGCGTCGACCACGTCGCGGTCGGCCTCCGCGGGGACCGCGACCCCGGGGCGGCCATCGACGCGTTCGCCACCGAGGTGCTCGACCGCCTGTGACGCGCCGTTCTTTAAGTGCTTCTCGTCACAACGGCTCGTAGTGAGGAGTTCTGCGGCAGGTGACCGTCGCCGGGGGCGGTGCCCGTCCGACGGATTCAACACGGGAGCACGCCGAGGGCAGCGTATGGCCGACGGCGACCGCTCGCGCGACCGGAAGGACGCCACGGGCACGGAGCGGCCGGTGAGCCGCCGCCCCGGCGACGGGACGCTCTCGCGCGTCGACGCGGTCAAGGACGAGCGGGTCCGCCGGTGGGACGTCGTCACGCCGAGCGCGACGCTCATCGGCCGGCCGGAGCGACCGGGGGCGGACGTGCGCGACTCGCTCCGCCGGTTGCACGACGAGCAGCACCCGGCGATGCAGGGCCACGCCGAGCGGATGCACCGGCTGGACAAGGCCCGCATCACGCACGCGATCTGCAGCGAACTCGGGCTCACGCCGTGGGAGCGCGACCGGGCGCTCGGCATCATGGTCGACCTCGACCTGACGGCCTTCGGCAGCCAGCGCGCGATCCCGACGGTCGCGCTGGTCGTCGTCCAGCACGTCGTCGACGAGGAGCGCCGCCGGGAACTCGGCCTGCACGACGCCGAGTGGATCCAGTCGCTCCCGCCCGAGCGCATGGAGGACCTCTACGAGCGGTTCGAGTCGATCAAGGACGATCCGCGGTACCGCGACCTCCTGGCCGAGCAGGGGCTGGACGTGACGAGCGTGAACCGCCTGAACCGGACGCTCCGCGACCAGCTCGACGAACAGGACCTCGCGGGCGCCGTACTCGGGCGGTCGCCGTACCGGGATCCGTCGCTCCCGCCGGTCCGCGATCGGTCGCCGGCAGTCGACGACGGCGTCGAACACGGTTCGACGGGCAGTCGGGCAGAGCCCGACGACGGCGAGGGCGGCGGGGACGGGACGCCGCGCTGACCGGCGCGCCTACTGTTCGGTCAGCAGGCGGCGGAGCACGTAGTGGAGGATGCCGCCGTTCTCGACGTAGCGGACGGCGGCGGGCGTGCCCACCTGCGCGGTCACCTGGAACTCGACGGTGTCGGCGTCGCCGGGGTCGGCCGCGGTGGCGGCGTCGGCCTCGCTCCGGGTGGCGACGACGGTCAGTTCCTCGCCGACCGAGAGGCCGTCGTCGAGGCCGTGGATCTCGTAGGTCTCGGAGCCGTCGAGCCCGAGCGACTCCCAGGAGTTGCCGTCCTGGAACTGGAGCGGGAGGACGCCCATGCCGACGAGGTTGTCGCGGAAGATGCGCTCGTAGCTCTCGGCGATGGTCGCCTTCACGCCCAGGAGGTCGGTGCCCTTGGCCGCCCAGTCGCGGCTGGAGCCGGTCCCGAACTCCTCGCCCGCGAGGACGACGAGCGGGACGCCGTCCTCCCGGTAGCGCTGGCTGGCCTCGAAGACGGTGGTCTCGTCGCCCGACGGCTGGTGGACGGTGTAGCCGCCCTCGACGTCGTCGAGCATCTCGTTCTCGATCCGGACGTTGGCGAAGGTGCCCCGCATCATCACCTCGTGGTTGCCGCGCCGCGAGCCGTAGGTGTTGAACTCGTAGGGTTCGACGCCCTGGTCTTCGAGCCACTGGCCGGCCGGCAGGTCGGCGCTGAACGGCCCCGCGGGGCTGATGTGGTCGGTGGTGACGGTGTCGCCGAGGAGCATCAGGCAGCGTGCGTCCTCGACGTCTGCGACGCCGGGCGTCGCCAGCGGGAAGTCCTGGAAGAACGGCGGCTCGCGGATGTAGGTCGAGTCGTCGTCCCACTCGTAGACGTCGCCGGTGGGCGCCTCCAGAGCCTCCCACCGCTCGTCGCCCTCGAAGACCTCGGCGTACTTCTCGGCGAACATCGAGGGCGAGACGCTGTCGTGGATGGCCGCACGGACTTCCTCCGGGTCCGGCCAGACGTCGGCGAGGTACACCGGCTCGCCGTCGGCGTCGGTGCCGAGCGGCTCGCTCGTGAGGTCGACGTCCATGCGGCCGGCGAGGCCGTAGGCGACCACCAGCGGCGGGCTGGCGAGGTAGTTCGCGCGGATCTTCGGGTGGATCCGCGCCTCGAAGTTCCGGTTCCCGCTGAGGACGCTCGTCGTCCAGAGGTCGTGCTCGTCGATGGCCGCCTCGACCGGGTCCGGCAGCGGGCCGGCGTTCCCGATGCAGGTCGTACAGCCGTAGCCGACCACGTTGTACCCCAGCGCCTCCAGGTCGTCGAGCAGCCCCGCCGCCTCCAGGTACTCGGTGACGACGCGGCTCCCGGGCGCCAGGCTGGTCTTGACGTAGGCCGGGACGTCGAGGCCGCGCTCGACGGCGTTGCGCGCGAGCAGGCCCGCCGCGACCATCACCGACGGGTTCGAGGTGTTGGTGCAGCTGGTGATGGCGCTCACGACGACGCTCCCGTGGCCGATCTCTGTCGTGGTGCCGTCCGGCATCTTGATCTCGACGCGCTCGGTGAGGGTGCCGAGGTCGGCGTCGGGGGCGTCGGGGGCCGCCGCTGGCGGCTCGGCGACCGCGCCGCGCTCGCCGCCGTCGGAGGAGAGCTCGGGGTCGATCCCGCCCTCACCGATCCAGCGGGCGATGGCGTCCTCGTCGACGCCGTCGACCTCGTCCTCGAACTCGCCGTAGAGGAGGTTGCGGAAGTGGTGTCGCATGTCGTCCATGTCGACGCGGTCCTGCGGGCGCTTGGGCCCGGCGAGGCTGGGCGTCACCGTCGAGAGGTCGAGGTCGACCGTCTCGGTGTACTCGGGGTTCTGCTCGCCGAACAGGCCCTGTGCGTCGAGGTACTCCCGCACGAGTTCGACGTGTTCCGGCTCGCGGCCGGTGAGTTCGAGGTAGTCGAGCGTGGCCTCGTCGACGGGGAAGACGCTGATGGTCGACCCCTGTTCGGGGGCCATGTTCGAGAGCGTCGCGCGGTCGGGGACCGAGAGGTTCGCCACGCCCGGGCCGAAGAACTCGACGAACCGGTCGACGACGCCGACCTCGCGGAGCTTCTCGGTGACGTGGAGCACCAGGTCGGTCGCGGTCGCGCCCTCGGGGAGGTCGCCGGTGAGGCGGACGCCGACGACCTCGGGGAGTTTCATCGTGATCGGCTGGCCGAGCATGGCGGCCTCGGCCTCGATGCCGCCGACGCCCCACCCGACGACGCCGATGCCGCCGATCATGGGCGTGTGGCTGTCGGTCCCGACGAGCGTGTCCGGGAGCAGCCACTGCTCGCCCTCCCGTTCGCGGGCGTGGACCACGCGCCCGAGGTGCTCCAGGTTCACCTGGTGGACGATGCCCGTTCCGGGCGGGACGACGCGGAAGTTCTCGAAGGCGTTCTGCGCCCACTTGAGCGCGCGGTAGCGCTCCGCGTTGCGCTCGTACTCCAGTTCGACGTTCTTCTCGTAGGCGTCCTCGCTGCCGAAGTAGTCGACCTGGACGCTGTGGTCGATCACGAGGTCACAGGGGACCTCCGGTTCGACGAGCGCGGGGTCCGCGCCGTTGCGGTCGACCGCCGAGCGGAGCGCCGCGAGGTCGACCACCGCCGGGACGCCCGTCAGGTCCTGGAGGACGACCCGCGACGGGGTGAACGGCACCTCGGCGTCCGGGACGTCGGGCGCCCAGTTGGCCGCGTTCCGGACGTCGTCCTCGGTGATCGTCTCGCCGTCGACGTTGCGCAGGACGGACTCCAGGAGCACGCGGATGCTCACCGGCAGGCGGTCGAGTTCGCAGAGGCCCGCCTCCTCCAGCACCGTGAGGTCCGCCATCCGGTAGGTGGTCCCCTCGTGCTCGAACTCTCGGATCGCTCCGAACGGATCTGCGTCTGTCATCCGCGACACTACGGAGTGACCGACCTTCAATGGCGCGCGTAATCCCGCTCGATGAAAGTCGGCGGGTCGCGGCCCAGCGTCTGACGCCTGACCGACCAGTCTTTTTCTGTTCTGGCGGTCTGGTGTCGGTATGTGCCAGCGTCCGTCTCCCGGGAGGAGGTGCCCGTGAGCGAACAGCACGTCCCGATCGACATCATCGTCGCGACGGACGGCGAGGACCGGCCAGACGTGGCCAGCGAGAGCCGCATCGACGTCTCCGTCGACGGCGAGATGTACCCGACCGCGCGGCTCGTCGACGGCCGGTACATCGCGTGGTGGTTCGACACCGAGGCGCCGGCGCCCGACGACCCGGTGACGACCGAGTGGGTCGCGGCCCCGACCCGGTTCCTGGCGGCCGCCACCCTCCGGGAACTCTGGGAGGACCCGGCGACCTTCGACACGCTCACCGCCGCGGCCGGCGAGAACGTCAGCCCCTAGCTTAGGTACTCCCGACCGGTGGCGCTGAGCTCGTATCGCTCCTCGCTCGCCGGTTCGAGGAGCCCCCGGCGCGCCAGCGCGGTCCAGCGCTTCGTCACGACCCGGCCACGACGCGGGTCGCCGGCGCTCTGGATGCGTTCGTAGACGTCGCGCACCGTCGCGGTACCGGCCTCGGCGACGCACGACAGGATCTCACGGTCGACCGTCAGCAGTCTGTCTTGGCTCGTCATGATCTCCTCCGTGACGGCTCCGCGCCGTACGGGGTCAGCCCCGGACGCCGTCGGTTTAATCGCCACTATGTGGTCTATGTATCGGTCTATAGCCGGTCGGGGCGACCGCCGGGTCCCGATCCCGGCGCGCCGGACTGTCGTCGCCGTCCACGAACTCGCGACCGGGGGCCGTGACAGACGGCCCAGCCGTGACCCGTCGTCGGCCCGGTGGATGCGGACGGCTACGAGAGCAGCACGGGGCGGGTGGCGAACCGGACGACGCGTTCGGCGACGCTCCCGATGTGCTCGCTGGTCAGGTGCGTCTCGCCCTTGTACCCCAGCACGAGGAGGTCGGCGTCCACCTCGTCGGCGTGCGCGAGAATCTCCTCGTGCGGGACGCCGTGGCAACACCGGGCGACGACGTCGATCCCCCGGTCTTCGGCCGTGTCGACGATCTCGCCGAGCAGTCGGTGGCCGCGATCCTCGATCTCCTCGACGAGGAGTTCGACGCTGGAGAACGCGGGCTCGCCGTGCAGGCGCGTGTCGACCACGAACACCGCGTGGAGCGTCGCGTCGTACTGGTCCGCGAGGTCGATGGCGCGACGGACGGCCGCCGCTGCCGACTCGCTCCCGTCCGTCGCGACGAGGATCCTGTCGTACATCCTCCCCAGAGAGTGCGTCCGTGAGAATAACACGCTCGGTCGTTCCAGCGTCCTGGGACGGGCGCCGCCGGTCAGTCCGAGGGCTGACTGTCCGGCCACTCCCAGGCCGAGAACCAGCGCGCCCCGTCCGTCGACCCGGTTCCCAGGGGGTTCGGCACCGGGTCCGCGGCGGCGCCCGACTCCCGCGACGTCCCGGCGGCGAGCGAGGCGGTCGTGGCCGTGACCGACCGTCGTCCGTCGGTCGTCTCGCGCGAGGCGATGGTCACCTGGAAGGCGCGTACCTCGTCGGCCGGGATCCGGAGCTGGTCCACCCGGCGGACGTACGCCGCGGGGTGGTTGCCGCTGGCGTTGACGCGGACCGTCTCCTCGAGCAGCCCCGCGTCCGTGAGCCGGTCGAGCTTGCGGTACACCGTCGACCGCGGGATCTGGCACTGCTCGATGAGTTCGCGGGCCGTCCGCGGCTCGTCGGTCGCGAGCAGGATGGCCCGGCAGTCGGCGTCCCCGAGCGCGTCGAAGAGCGCGTCGAGGTCGCCGTCCAGCCGCCGCTCGGTGCAGAGCCGGTCCAGCGCCGTCGAGACGTCCGCGAGCGCGTCGTCGATGCTGTCGGCGACGTCCGGGTGGGCGTCCGCGAGCGCGTCCCGCGCCCGGCGGAGGTGCTCGTCCGCCCGGTCGAGCCGCTGCGACGGCGTCGGATCGCCGCCGTCGATCGGGTCGTCCATCAGGCCGGGCTCCCCCCCGCCCCACCGCGCTCGACCCGACGACCGACCGCCGTCGCTTCGCCGCCGCTCGCGCCACCGTGGCGCCCGCGAACCGGGACCGCCGCGTTCCAGCCGACGCGGACCGCTGGTGCTGTCTGGACCATCTCGTGGGACACGACCTCGCGAACGGGCATAAACCGGGACGACGGTTCAGCGGCGTAGACGACTGCTATCCGGGGGTAAGCACGGTGTTCCAGCGCTCGCGTCGCGCGGCGATCCGGGCGCCGTCCCACGTAGCAGGTCGGTACCCTCGCCGCGCGTGCGGCGGCGCCGGCGCGGGCCGCCGCGTGGCCCCGGTCCCACCGACTGAGACCGACAGGTGAGAATTTCCGTCCCGCTGCCGACTCTCCGCCGATGGACCGACAGGACTCCGGCCCCAGGAAGTGCGGGCGCGACGGTTCCGGACCGCGGAGGGACTCGGCGTGACCGCGGCCCACCGGCGCCCGCCGCTCGCGTTCGCGTTCGACGCGCAGCGGCGGGCGCTCGACCAGGTCGCCACCGCGCTCCGGCACGGCGCGAGCGCCCCGGATCGGCTGGCGCAGTTGCAGTCGGTGGAGGTCGGCCAGACGCCGAGC
>JBDGSV010000030.1:0-35769 GCA_042217375.1 Haloarculaceae archaeon
CGAGTTGGGTAGGCCTCTCGAGGCAATGACCGGGGTTCAAATCCCCGTCGGAGCATGTTCTTGGCGGACGCGACGAACTGCGAGCCCGGGCTTTGCCTGGACGTCGCAGCGCCGAACGACGTGCGGCGACCGTCTTCTGCCGGTCCACGTCCTCGTCGGAGCACGGTGCTGTGAACGACTCGCGGGCAGTTGCTGGCTCGGGAGTCGAGCGGTCCAGTCGCGCGCAGCGACCGCGGTCCGGCCTCACCACTCGACGCGCTCTTCCCCGGCCGACGGCGGCGTTCAGGGGCCGACGCGCAGCGGTTCGCGTAACTGCCAGACGTCAGTCTCCGGGTCGAGCCGGTGCGGTTCGGCCCCGCGTTCGGTCAGGACGCCCGCGTGGTAGAGCATCGCCTTCAGCTGGAACACCGTCGGGGCGTGGAAGACCGCCCCGTCCGCGAGCGCTCCGGCTCTGAGGTCGCCCGTCTCGTCCAGCGCCCGGCGCCGCACGTCCTCGGTCCCGCGCAGGAACAACTCGACGGCGAACGCCGGGTGCTGGACGTGGAGCCACTCGACGAGGTCGACGAGCGACGGCTCGCGGACGCCGTCTTCGTGCATCGTCTGGAGCTCCTCGACGAGGAGCTGGGTCGCCGGGTACGCCCAGACGACGCGCCTGGTCAGCAGCCCCCACTCGGGCGCGAGGTCGCAGAAGCGTTTCCGCGACCGCCGCCAGCCTTCGAACGCCGCGAGCGCGTCGCCGACCGACCCGTGCCGGTGGAGTGCGAACCGGACGACCTCCTCGCCCAGCGGCGTGAGGTCGGTGCCGTCGGGCCGGTCCGTCACCAGCCCGAGGAAGGCGGCGCCTCGTCGGGCGTCGGCCGTCGCGTCGACGACGTACTCTGCGAGCACCGCGTCGGCGTCGCCGTCGTGGTACAGCGCGAGCGGGACGGCGAGGTAGTTCTTCGGGTGGTTGAGCCCGAAGGACTTGTTCGCGACGCCCTGCGCGGTGGCCTGGAAGCGGATGGCGGTCGCGTCGTCTGCAGTCCGGTTGCCGACGACGCGCGGGACTTCGAGCGACCGGACCGCGCCGTCTGCGTCGACGCCCAGCACGCCGACGTTGAGTTCGCGCGCGAGCGTCCGCGCTGACGGGGTGACGGCCTGCGCGGGCGCCGCGACGTAGACCGCGTTCGCCTCGTGGAGGCGGTCGTAGGCCTGGACGACGCCGCGCTCGACGTCGACGACGCCGGCGTCGGTGTGCCCCTTCGCCTCGACGGCGACGAGCGGCGGCTGGTCGCCGAAACGCTCGACGGCGAGCAGGTCGTCGTCGGGGAGTCGGACGCCGACGAGGTCGGGATAGCCCGACCCGAGTCGGACGTGGTTGAACGGGGCGAGCCGCTCGCGCACTTCGGGCTGGATCGGTCGGCCGGGGAGCCACTCGTCCACCGCGAACTGCGTGTCCACGACCGCGTAGGTGTTCGGCTCGTCTGGGTCGGGAAAGAGCCGACGCTTGGCGTGGGCGAGGACCTGCGGTTCCGGGAGCGAGGCCGCGCTGGCCATGCCTCGTTGTCCCGGGTCGGGGACATGAATGTTCGGTGCGCCGTCCGCCGGTCGGCGGCCGCGCGAGCCGGGCGAGCGACGAGCGGCGCGTCCCCGACCAACGTTTATGCGGCGCGTTGTCATAGGGGTCGGTATGCAGACGGCGCACGCGAGGGGTCCGGCGTGACGGGGGCGGACGACGTCGAGGCCCGAGCGCGCGAGGAACGGTTCGTCGGGAGCGCGCGCGAGCGCCGGGAGGACCCGGCTCTGGTCCGCGGGGACGCACGGTACACGGCCGACCTCTCGGCGCCCGGGATGGTGCACCTCGCCTTCGTCCGGAGCCCGTTCGGGCACGCGACCGTCGAGTCGATCGACGCGAGCGCCGCCGAGGCGCTCCCCGGCGTCCTGGCGGTCTACACCCGGGCGGACGTCGCGGCGTCGGACGCGCCCGGCCGGCTCGACGTCGCGACCGAGCACCTGGACGTCGAGGTCCCCGGCCACCCGATCCTCGCGACCGATCGGGTTCGCTACCAGGGGCAGCCGGTCGCGGCGGTCGTGGCCGAGTCGCGCGCCCGGGCGGCCGACGCCGTGCGAGCCGTGGACGCGACCTACGACCGCCGCGACGCGGTCGTCGATCCCGTCGCGGCGACCGACCCGGACGCCCCGGCCGTCTTCGAGAGCTGTCCGGACAACGTGGCGACGGCGGGGACGCTGGGCGACGCCGACGCGACCGAGCGGGCGTTCGCCGACGCCGACCGCGTCGTCGAACTCGACCTCCGGAACAACCGGTTGATCCCGACCGCGATCGAGCCGCGGGCGGCGCTCGCCCGCGAGGAGGACGGCCGGCTCCGGGTCGACATGACGAGTCAGAACCCCCACGAGCACCGGGCCGACCTGGCGGCGACGCTCGGCCTGGCCGAGTCGGAGATCCACGTCGTCTCGCCGGACGTCGGCGGCGGGTTCGGCCACAAGGGCCACCACTACCCGGGCGAGACGGTCACCGCGTGGGCGGCCCGCCGACTCGGCCGGCCGGTGAAGTGGGTGGCGACCCGCTCGGAGAACTACCAGGCGGGCGCGCACGGCCGGGATCACGTGACGACGGCGGCGCTGGCCTTCGACGACGACGGGACGATGCGCGGCCTCCGGGCGGACACCCACGCCAACGTCGGCGGGTACGGGCTCGGCATCGCGCCGATTCTGCCGACGTGGTACGGCCGCCTGCTCGCCGGCCAGTACGACCTCCCGGCGATCCACTGCCGGACCCGCACCGTCTTCACGAACACCGCGCCCGTCCACACGTACCGGGGCGCCGGGCGCCCGGAGGCCATCTACGTCCTCGAACGGCTGGTCAAGCGGGCGGCCGACGACCTCGGGATGGATCCCGCGGCGTTCCGGCGGCGGAACCTCCTCGACCCCGACGACTTCCCCGTCGAGACGGTCGTGGGGGCGACCTACGACTCCGGCGACTACGAACCCGCGATGGACCGCGCGCTCGACGCCCTCGACTACGACCACGTGGGCGAGCGAAGCGAGCCCACGGACGGAGCGAGCGGTGGAGCCGCGAGCCGCGCGGGCGAGCGAAGCGAGCCCACGGACGGCCGCCTGGTCGGGGTCGGCCTCGCGAACTTCGTCGAGTCGACGGGGCTCAGCTTCGAGAGCGGCGTCGTCCGGGTCCACCCGGACGGCGGCGTGACGGTCTACGCGGGCACGCACTCCCACGGCCAGGGCCACGGGACCACCTACGCGCAGATCGTGGCCGACGAACTCGGGCTCTCGCCCGAGGCGATCGACGTGGTCGAGGGCGACACCGACCGCATCCCGCGGGGCACGGGCACGTTCGGAAGCCGGAGCACGATCGCCGGCGGGAGCGCGCTCGCGGAGAGCGCCCGCGAGGTGCGCGAGGCCGCCCGCGAGATCGCGGGCGCCCGCCTGGAGGCCGACCCCGACGACGTCGAACTCGCGGACGGCGCGTTCCACGTCGCTGGCGCGCCCGAGCGCAGCGTCTCGTTCCGCGAGGTCGCACAGACGGCCTACAGCCCGGTCCGTCCGCCCGGCGTCGATCCGGGGCTGGAGGCGACGACGTTCTTCGAGCAGGACGGCACGGCCTACGCCTTCGGGACGCACGGCGCGGTCGTCTCGGTCGACCCCGACACCGGCGAACTGGACGTCGAGCGCTACGTCGCCGTCGACGACTGCGGCGTACAGGTGAACCCGCGGCTCGTCGAGGGCCAGATCCACGGCGGCGTCGCACAGGGCGTCGGCCAGGCGCTCTCCGAGCAGGCCGTCTACGACGACAACGGCACCCTCCTGACGGGGTCGCTCCAGGACTACGCGATCCCGAAGGCCGAACACGTCCCGGAGATGACGACCGACAGTACGGAGACGCCGAGCCCGACCAACCCGCTCGGGGTGAAGGGCGTCGGCGAGGCCGGCACCATCGCCGCGCCGCCCGCGCTCGTGAACGCGGTCGTCGACGCCCTCGCGCCGCTCGGCGTCGACCACGTCGACATGCCGCTGACCGAGGAGACCGTCTGGCGCGCGATCGAGGACGCCAGGTGATCGCGCCCCGGGCCGCCCGCGACCCGGGTGCGTTCGTCCCCGAGCGCGAGCGCGGGTCGACCGCGAGGCGGTTCAGGGCGTGACGACGAGCTTGCCGACGCTGTCGCGGTTCTGCATCGCCCCGAAGGCGTCGCCCGTCTCCGCCAGGGCGTAGGTCGCGTCGACCTCGGGCGTCAGCCGGCCCGCCGCGACCAGGTCGACGAGCGTCTCCAGGTCGGGCTGCGTGCCCATCGTGGAGCCGACCAGGTGCTTGTGCTCGAGGAACAGGTCGGCGACGTCCACCTCGGAGCGTCGCCCGGCGGTCCGTCCGCAGACGACCACGCGGCCGCCGCGCCGGACCACGTCCAGGCCGAGCTGGGTGTACGGCCCGCCGAGGTGGTTCAGCACCGCGTCGGGGGTGCCGACGTCCCGGACGGCCGCCCGGAGGTCGTCGGGGTCGGTCCCCTCGACGGCGTGGTCGAGCCCGAGGTCGGTCAGCCGGTCGAGCTTCGCGCCCGAGGAGGAGGTGCCCACGCTCCGCGCGCCGAAGACCGAGGCGAGCTGGACGCCGGCGACGCCGACGCCGCCGGTCGCGCCGGGGACGAAGACGAGGTCGCCCGGCTCGACGTGCCCCCGGCGGAGCATGTGGTGGGCGGTCAGGTACGCCGTCGGGAGCGCGGCCGCCTCGACCGTGCCCACCGAGTCGGGGAGCGCGACGAGGCGGTCGGCCGCGACGAGCGCGGCCTCCGCGAGGCCGCCGTGGTAGAGCGAGAACTGCTCGCAGCGGTTCTCGGGGCCCTCCCGGCAGAACCGACAGGTTCCGCACGTCTGGTTCGGGCAGAGCAGGACCCGGTCGCCGGGGTCGACGGCGGTCACGTCCGCGCCCACGCGCTGGACGGTGCCAGCGACGTCGAGCCCGCTGACGAACGGCAGGTCGGCCGCGTCCACCATCGCGGAGTCGCCCTCCAGGATCCAGAGGTCGTGGCGGTTGATCGAGCACGCTTCGACGTCGACGACCGCCTCACCGGGGCCCGGGTCGGGCGTCGGTCGCTCGACGATCGAGACGCCGTCCGGGCCGATCAGGTCGGTGAATGCTGCTGTGCGCATCGCCTCCCGGTTCGCCTGCCAGCCCAATAGTCGTGCTGACGGCGCGAAACGACCAGTAGCTATTTTTCGGGGCTGTCGCTACGTGGGGGTGGAATGATCGTCCTGCACGCGAGCTTCCCGATCGATCCGGACAAGCGCGACGAGGTCCTCGACCTCGTGGAAGACCTCGTCGAACAGTCGAACCAGGAACCGGGCATCGTCGACTACCGGGCGGCGGTCGACGTCACCGACGAGAACGTGATCCGGTTCTTCGAGCGGTACGAGGACGAGGCGGCGCTCGGAGCGCACAACCAGAGCGACCACTTCCAGGAGTTCTCCGCTCAGCTGCCGTCGCTCCTCGCCGGCGAGCCCACAGTCACCCGGTTCGACGTGAGCGACGCCACCGAACTCGACCTGTAGGGCCGGTCAGGCGTCGGTCCGGTCTTCGCGGTCGCGGAGCGACGCCCGTCGGACCTTCCCGGTCGTCGTCTTGGGCAGTTCGTCGAGGAACTCGATCTCGCGCGGGTACTCGTACTTGGCGAGGCGCTCGCGGACGAACTGCCGGAGGTCCTCTTCGAGGGCCGCCGTCGGTTCGTGGCCCGCGCTCAGTACGACGAAGGCCTTGGGGACCTTCCCCCGTTCGTCGTCGGGGACGCCGATGACGCCGGCGTCCGCGACCGCCTCGTGGCGCGCCAGACACTCCTCGACCTCTTCGGGGCCGATGCGGTAGCCCGCCGAGATGATGACGTCGTCCTTGCGGCTCACGAACGTGAAGTAGCCGTCCTCGTCGTAGGTCCCGAGGTCCTCGTAGAGCAGCCAGCCGTCGTGGACCTTCCCGGCGGTCTTCTCGGGCTTGTTCCAGTACTCCTTGAAGCAGGCGGGGTGGTCGTACCGGATGGCGAACTCGCCGACCTCGCCCGGGTCGACCGTCTCCTCGGCCGTCTCCGGGTCGACGATGCGGAGGTCGACGCCGACCACCGGCCGGCCGAGCTTGCCCTCGCGGAACTCGTAGAGGGCGGTGCAGTCGGTCACGCCGGTGTGGGCCTCGGTCTGGCCGTACATCTCGTGGACGGCGGCGCCGTCGAACACCTCGCGCGCCCACTCGACGATGCTGAGCCCGACCGCCTCGCCGCCGCTGGAGACCGTCCGGACGCTCGCCACGTCGAAGCGGTCGGTCGCCTCGGTCTGCATCATCATCCGGAGCCCCGTCGGCGGCGCGAAGAAGTTGACCACGTCGTACTTCTCGACGAGTTCGAACGCCCGCTCGGGATCGAACGGCCCGCCCTCGTGGGCGAGCACGGGATTCCCGTAGAACAGCGGGCAGAACAGCCCGAGAAAGAGCGAGGAGACCCACGACCACTGCGCGACGTGCCAGTTCACGTCGCCGTCCTCGACCTGCATGTTGCAGACGCCCATCACGTACCCCGGGAGGTTCCCGAGGAGGAAGCGGTGGGCGTGGCGGACGCCCTTTGGCTGGCCGGTCGTCCCCGAGGTGTAGATGATCATCGCGTCGTCCTCGGCGTCGACCGTCGCGGTCTCGACCTGCCGGTCGCCCGCTGCCAGCGCCGTCTCGAAGGCGGTCGCGTCGGTCGACTCGTCGCCGTCGACCGCGAGCACGACGTCGAGGTCGTCGAGGTCGTCGCGGACGGCGAACAGCGCCTCGGCGTTCGCGGCGTCGACCACGCAGGCCCGCGCGCTGCAGTCGTCGAGGCGGTAGGACAGCGCGTCGGGACCGAACAGCGTCGAGAGCGGCACCGAGACGGCGCCGAGCTTCCACGCCGCGAGGTGGGTCAGCAGCGTCTCGGGCCGCGTCGGCAGGTTCACCCCGACCCGGTCGCCGCGCTCGATTCCGCGGTCGGCCAGGTAGCTCGCCAGTTGCGTCGCCTCGCGGTCGAGGCGGCTGAAGGTGTAGGTCTCCTCGCGCCCGTCCTCGGATTCGGCGTACAGCGCCGTCCCCCGGTCCTCGGCCGCCCACCGCTCGCAGGTGTAGGTGGCCATGTTGAACGTCTCGGGGATCTCGAACTCGAACGCCGCCTGCAGTTCCTCGTAGCTCTCCCAGTCCCGTTCGTAGAAGTGGTACGCGTCGAGTCTGTCTCTCGTCATGTGTCTCGTCTCCCGCTGTCGGACCGCCCGCGTCTGCGCCAGCGCCGTCCCGCCCGTCGGACGTGCGCCACTGTGGTTCGGTAGCTGTTCCCACTGTGGCGTTTCGGGACGGGCGGATAAGCGTTCCGCTCGCGGCCGATTCAGTCGCCGTGTGGCGAACGGGCGACCCGGAAGACGGCGCCGTCGTGCCGGGCGAGGGCGGCCCCGTCCGGCCCCGACGGGACGTTCTGGTAGGGACACCGGACGCCGTGGCGCGCCACGAACCGCGCGGCGGCTCGCTCGCCGTCTGGCCGGCCCGCGGCTACGCGAGCCCGTCGCCCACGACCGCCCGCAGCGCCTCCCGGTCGACGTCGCGGGGGTTGGTCGCGAGTCGGCGGTCCTGGACGAGCGTGTTCTCGACGACGGTCTCGGCGTCCGACGGGTCGAGGCCCAGGTCGCGGAGCGACGACGGGAGGCCGAGCGCGTCGCGCAGGCGCGCACACTCGTCGAGCAGCGCCGTCGCGTCGTCGCCGACGCCGAGCCAGTCGGCCACGGTCGCGTACGCGGCCTCGCGCACCGGCCGGTTGTACCGGAGTCCCGGCTCGATCGAGGCCGCCAGACACTCCCCGTGGGGGCGGCCGGTGAGGCCGCCGGCGGTGCTCGCCAGCGCGTGGACCATCCCGAGCCCCGCGTTCGAGAACGCCACGCCGGCGAGGTGGGCGCCGAGGCTCGCGTCCCGCCGGGCGGCCGGGTCGTCCTCGACGGCGCGTTCGAGCGCGCCGTGGACGAGCGCCAGCGCCCGCCGCGAGTAGGGGCGGCTCATCGGGTTCGCCCCCTGGTAGGTGATGGGGCGGGGCGGGACCCCGCCGTAGTCGCGTGCGGTCAGCGACTCCAGCGCGTGGACGAAGGCGTCGAACCCCGAGCGCGCCGTCAGGTCCGGCGGGAGCCCCTCGGTCAGCGCCGGGTCGACGAGCGCGACGTCGGGGCGGAGCGCCTCGTCGCTGACGCCGCGTTTGATGCCGTCGTGGGTGACGACGGCGGTCTGCGTGGCCTGCGAGCCGGTTCCGCTTGTCGTGGGGACGGCGACGAGCGGCGCGACCGGCCCGGGGACGTGGTCGACGCCGAGGTAGTCGGCCGGCTGGCCGCCGTGTGCGAGCAGGAGCGCGACCAGCTTCGCCGTGTCGAGACAGGACCCGCCGCCGACCGCGACGACGCCGTCGACGGCCGCCGTCGGGAGGTCGGCGAAGTCGTCCGTCGACGGCTCGGTCGTGGCGTCGTGGAACCGGGGGGCCGCGACCCCGCCGACGACGTCGTCGAGGATGCCCGCCTCGCGGATGCCCGCGTCGGTGACCACGAGCGGGCGCTCGATCCCGCGCCGGTCCAGGACGGCCGGCAGTTCCTCGCTCACCCCGGCGCCGAAGCGCGTCTCGGGCGTGACGAACGACAGCGGCGTCGGGGCCACGTCGGCAACTGCGTCAACGTCGGCGTCCGCGTCCATGCCCGCCGACCTCTCGCGCCGCGCATATAGACCTGCCCCCGCAGCTATATGGCCTCCCGCGCCCCGGAGTCCGGTATGCCGGAGTGGCACGACCTCTCACAGTCATTCCACGAGGAGATGCCCCACGCAGCGGTCCACCCGAAGCCGTCCTTCGAGACGGTCAGCGACGTGGCGACCGACGGCATCGGCGTGACGCAGTTCACCGCCGTCACCCACGTCGGGACGCACGTCGACGCGCCGCGGCACTTCGTCCCCGGGGGCGCGACCATCGACGACCTGCCTCTGGAGCGGTTCGCCGGGCCCGGCGTCGTCGTCGACGTCCGGTGCGAGCAGCCGCGCGAGATCGACGTCGCGGACGTCCGGGCCGCCCCCGGCGAGGTGCGCGACGGCGACGTGGTGATTCTCTACACCGGGTGGGCCGAGAAGTACGGCACCGACGACTACGACCCCCACCCGTGGCTCTCGGCCGACCTCGCCGCCTGGTTCGTCGAGCGCGACGTGACGCTCGTCGGCGTGGACACCATCACCCCCGACCTGCCCGTCCCCCGCCGTCCGGACGGGTGGATGGCGTACCCCGTCCACCGCGAACTGCTGGGCAACGGCGTGCTCGTCGCCGAGCACCTCGGGAACCTCGCGCCGGTCGCGGGGCAGCGCCTGGAGGTCGTGGGCTTCCCCATCAAGGTGCGGGACGGCGACGGCGCGCAGGCACGGTTCGCGGCCCGCGTCCCGGACGCGGCGGACGCCGCCGACGCCGCCGATCCCGGGCGCTGACCGCCCGTGGGCGCGATTCGCTCGCACACGCCGTCTCGACGCGCAGGTTTATGCGGCCCCACACGCTTGGTATCGTACAGATGTCAGACGCCTGGGCGACACCCCTGGACGTGCAGCTCCCCGACCCCGTCGAGGCGGACAACGTCGTCTACGACCCGTCGTTCGACCGACTCCGCGAGTTCTCCTCGCACCTGGAGACCACGACCGAGTTCGGGTCGCCCGCCTACGTGAGCGAGCAGCGCTCGCGGTGCGCCGACCGGACGAAGAACGCGGTCGACCACCAGTTCGGACCGGCGGACGAGGCCGTCCTGAAGGACGCGATCCAGTACGCCCGCGACCACGAGATGGTGTGTCTCGACCGCCGGATGGGCCGCCACCCCGACCACTCCTACGTCTGCCGGTACTACGTGCCGACCGAGTACGGTCGCATCGCGCTGGCGTGGGCGAAGCTGTTCGAACCGGTCGCGACCGACGGCGCGGCCGTCGAGCCGGACTTCGTGACGGTCCAGGTGCCCGAGTGGGAGCAGACCGCCATCCGCGCGTTCCCCGACGCCGGCGTCACCGCGGTGCTGGGGAGCGACTACACCGGCGAAGCCAAGAAGTCGTTCCTCCGGCTGTTCATGTACCGCACCAAGCAGGCCGGCGGGCTGGGGCTCCACGCGGGGTCGAAGCGGGTCACGCTCGACCGCGACGGCGACCTCGCTGACGTCGGCCAGGTGTTCCTGGGGCTGTCCGCGACCGGGAAGTCGACGCTGACGGCCCACGGCCTCTGGCTCGACGACCCCGAGTCGGCGACGATGCTCCAGGACGACGTGTGCGCGCTCCTGCCCGACGGCACCGTCGCCGGCAGCGAGGGCCACGGGCTCTACGTCAAGACCATCGGGCTCGACCGCGCCGAGCAACCGGCGCTCTACGACGCCGTGACCCACGAGTCGGCGGTGCTGGAGAACGTCGATGTCGACGCGGACGGGCACGTCGACTTCGACAGCGACGCTCACACCGCGAACGGGCGGGCGGTCGTGCTCCGCGAGCACCTCTCCTCGGCGGGCGACGAGATCGACCTCGACCGGGTCGACCAGCTCTTCTTCATCACGCGCAACCCGCTGATGCCGCCGGTGGCGAAGCTCACGGCCGAGCAGGCGGCCGTCGGGTTCATGCTCGGCGAGTCGATCGAGACGAGCGCGGGCGACCCGTCCCGCGCGGGCGAGTCGGTCCGCGTCGTCGGCACGAACCCGTTCATCGTCGGCCCGCCGGGCGAGGAGGGCAACCGGTTCCGCGACCTCGTCGCCGGCCTCGACGTCGAGTGCTACGTCCTCAACACCGGCAGCGTGGGCGACCGGGACGTCCGCGTCGAGGACACCGTGACCGTCCTCCGGGAACTCGCCCGGGGCGCCGTCACGTGGCGCGAGGACGACGCCACCGGGCTGCGGGTCCCGTCGTCGGTTCCCGGCCTCGACGTCGCGGCGTTCGACGTCGCCGACCGCGTCGCCGACCACGAGCGCCGCCTCCGGGACCTCCGCGCCGAGCGACGGGCCTACCTCGCCGACTTCGAGACGCTCGACGACGACATCGTGGCCGCCGTCTACTGACGCCGCCGGCGCGCGAGCGGCGCGAGGAGTTTTGCGTCCCCGCGTCGTAGGAGACGCGATGGTCCGCCGCAGCACACTCGCCCTCGGAGCGGCCGGCGCCCTCCTGGCCGGCTGGCTCGCCTGGGGCGCCTACGCCCGATCCACGACCGACCGCGTCCCGTACGCCACCGTCGGCCAGGTCGACGGCGTCGACCTCCGCCGCTACCCGCGCACGGTCACCGCCGAGACGACCGCGCCCGGCGAGCGGGAGGCGTTCGCCCGGCTCTACCGGTACCTCACGGGCGCGAACGAGACGAGCGAGGAACTGGCCATGACGGCGCCGGTGGCCACGCGCGCGGCGATCCCGATGACCGCGCCCGTCGAGACGACCGACGCGGACGGCGACGTGCGGATGGCGTTCTACCTCCCCGAGGAGTACGACTACGACTCCGCGCCCCGACCCACCGACCCGGCCGTCGCGGTCGTCGAGCACCCCGGCCGGACGGTGGCGGTGCGCTCGTTCTCCGGCTACGCGACCGACGGCAGGGTCGAGCGGATGGAGCGGGCGCTCCTGTCGACGCTCGCCGACGCCGCCGTCGAGGTGGTCGGTGAGCCGTTCCTCCTGCGCTACGACGCCCCGTGGACGCCGCCGTTCCTGCGGACGAACGAGGTGGCGGTCGAGGTCAGGCGGACCCGGTCGGCCGCCTGACCCCGCCGTGCGAAAACCCCACTATCCCGGAGCGCTTAGACGCGACCGATGACGGCACCCGGACGCGACCGACTCGACGCCGACGAGGCGCTCGCGCTCCTCGACGACCGCCGCCTGGCGGCGCTCGCGGAGGACCTGGTGGCGGCGACGGAACCGCTCACCGCCGCCGACCTCGCGGCCGCGAACCCCGACCAGGACCGCCGCGACGTCGAGGACCGGCTGGCGCGCCTGCTCGGCGCCGGCGTGATCGAGTCGGCGGGGGCGACCGGCTACCGCGTCGCGCCCGCGGCGGCCGACCTGCTCGACGACGACCGGGACGACGCGGCCGACGACGACCGGGACGACGTGCCCGCCGTCCCGACCCCGGACGAGGCAGCCGACCCCCGTCCGTCGCCGTCGCGTCTCCACCGCGCGCTCGTGGACGCGCTGGCGAACCGCCAGCGCAAGCCCGCCATGGACTCGTACATCCGCCGGCACGGCGTGCGCCAGTTCGCCGCGGTGGTCTACCAGGCCTACCGCGTCGAGAAGGGGGCGACCTCCGAGACGGACGCGGCCGCCGAGCTCGACGTCGACGTGGCGGTCGTCAGCGAGACCCGGGAGTTCGTCGCCGACCACGACGACGACTGAGGCGTCCTGTCGACCCGTCAATATTACCCCCGGACACGTCCTATACGAACGGCATGGTCCGTCTCACCGGTCGGTTCGCCCTGGTCGTCCTCCTCGCCGCGCTCGCCGGCGCGGTCCGCGGTGCGCGCGTCAACCTCCCGCTGCTCCTGCTCTCGGTCCGCTCGCTCGACGCGACGCGCGTCGGCCTGGCGACCACGCTGGTCGGGGCGTTCGGCCTGCTGATCCACCCGCTCGGCACGGCGCTGGCCGGCTACGTCTGGGGGCGGTCGGCCGACGTCCCCGGCGAGTACGGGTCCTTCCTCGGCGGGACGCTCCTCGCGACCGGCGTCGGGTTCCTGGTCGGCTACGTCGCGGTGGTGGTCCCCCTGCTGGGCCGGTACAGCGGGCCGATCCTGCCGAAACTCGTCGCCGACGTCGTGTTCGGACTGGGCCTGGTGAGCGTCGCGCTGGTCGCGCTCGCGGGCGCCGCGCTCGCGCACTTCTCGCGGCCGGCGCAGTGACGGCCCTCGCGTCTCACCCCGTGAGAGTCGACTGCGGGGGTTAGGCCGACCGCGCGCGTTCCGTCACCATGCACGCCGACGCTGGCACGTGCCTCCCGTTCGAGGCGGCCGACGGGCGGTTCGTCCTCTACGACCCGGCCAACGACGCCGCCTGGATCGCCTCCGACCTCACGGTCGCCGTTCTCGACCCGGCGGCGGGGACCTGGCGCGACGACGAGGAGTGGGGCCGACTCTGAGGGTCCGGGTCAGTTCCAGGGCGCCGCCTCGAAGTCCACGAACCGCTCTTCGCGGTCGATGGACTCGATGCGCTCGACGTCGTCCGCGTCGAGGTCGAGGTCGCGCGCGGCCCAGTTCTCGCGGATGTGCGCCTCGCTGGTCGCCTTCGGGATGACCGGGACGCCCTTCCCGAGCAGCCACGCGAGGCTGACCTGGGCCGGCGTGGCGTCGTGTTTCTCGGCCACCGCCTGGAGCTCGGGGACGTCGGTCACCGCGCCCCGTGCGAGCGGCGAGTAGGCCACCAGCCACTCGTCGTGGTCGCGGGCCTCCGCGAGCAGGTCGGACTGCTGGAGGAGCGGGTGCATCTCGACCTGGTTGGCGAACAGGGGCGCGTCCAGCAGGTCGCGGGCCGCTGCCAGGTGGCGCGGCTCGAAGTTGCTCACCCCGACGTTGCGGATCGCGCCCGCCTCGTACAGTTCGTCGAACGCCGCCAGCGTCGACTCGGCGTCGTAGGCGTCGATGGGCCAGTGGACGTACAGCAGGTCGACGGCGTCGACGCCCAGCCGGTCGAGGCTCTCGGCCGTCGTCTCGAGCACGTCGTCGTAGGCGAGGTTCCCGGTGTCCACCTTCGTCGCGAGGAACACGTCCTCGCGGTCCACGTCGGCCGCCCGGATGCCGCGCCCGACCGCCGCCTCGTTCCCGTACGCCTGTGCGGTGTCGACGTGGCGGTAGCCAGCGTCGAGCGCCGTCTGCACGCTCCGGGCGCACGCGTCCGGGTCGTCGTTCTGCCACGTTCCGAGTCCGAACTGCGGGAGGTCGGCTCTCATCGTCGGACGGTCGGCCTCCGGCGAGTAAAGGCGTCCGACTTCCGCCCGGCGCCGCGTCAGCCTCGTGCGCCGCCCGCGCCGCCTCCGGACGGTTCCACGGACTGAGAGTCGGGATAGATGTTATGAGGGCGTCGCTCCTCCCTCCGCGTATGACCACCGCGATTCTCCAGGCGGGGGCCACGGACGCGATCGGGGCGACGTGGATGCTCGCCTACGTCGTCATCGCCGTCGCGTCGGCCGTGCTCCTCTACTACCTCGACGCGTACGTGCGTTACGTCCTCGCGAACCCGGACCGCTGGCAGTGGGCGTACCTGGCGGTCGGCGTCGGCGCCGGCCTGCTCTACGGCCTCGCGGGGCTGGCCGGCGCGCTCACCGACCTCGGCTGGCTGGACGTGTTCGCCGAGGGCGCCAGCCTCTTCTTCATCCTCTTTCTCGCGCTCGGCATCCGCGAGATGTACTTCATGGGCCCGGGCGTGGACCCGACCGCACGGAGCCTGCCGACCTGGGTCGACTACCTCGTCGTCGCGGGGTTCGTCGCCGCCTGGTGGGTCGGGTTCCTGTTCGCCAACCCCTGGACGCACGTCGTCGTCGCGGTCGGCTGGGTGCTCGCGTCGGCGTGGGCCATCTGGTACGCCGTGCGGACCGTCCAGCGCCACGAGGGGACCGGCGTCGCCGCGCTCACTCGCCACCTCCTGCCCGCGGTGCTCTGCGTGGCGGGCGTCGTCCTCGTCGACCTCCTCGGGGAGGTCGGCCTGGCGCCCGCCCCCGTCGTGACTGCCGTCTGGGTCGTCGGAACCGTCCTCGTGGGGGCGTTCCTGTTCAACACCGCGGTCGCCATCCGCCAGCAGGGCGGGGAGGTCGAGCGCATGTACGACTGGACCACCTGGCGGCGCGAGCCCTCGCCGCTCGACCGCTAGTCGGGCGACCAGCGGGCGTCCGAGAGCGTGCGCTGGACGGCCTCCTGGCCGACGGCCTCCGCGAGCGTCTGGAAGCCGGCCCGCTCGGCGCGGTCGCGGGCGTCCGCGACGAGCCGCGAGACGATGAACTCCGGCGTCGACCGCCCGAGTTCGTGAAAGCGGGGCTGGTAGTCGACCGCGAGTTCGAGGTCCGGCGTCAGTCCCTCCGCGAAGATGCCGTCGACGCGCGCGTCGTCGGGCAGCGGTTCGAGGTCCTCCGCGAGGTGGGTGACGAACGTCCCCATCGCGACGCGGTCGACGGTCAGCGTCACCAGCCCGTGCAACAGGTCGGCCGCCGACCCCGGCTCGGTGATGGCCTCGAACTCGTCGACGAGCATCAGCGTCCTCCCCTCCGAGGCGAGCGGCGGCACGACCGTCCGGAGCGTCGACTCCAGCACGCCCGCGTTGAACGACGCGTGCCGCCGGTGGAACACCACGCTGTCGACGGTGCCGACGACGGCCTCCTCGGCCGGCACCGGCAGGCCCATGTGCGAGAGCACGACGACCGCACACACCGTCTCCAGCAGCGTCGTCTTCCCGCCGCTGTTGGCCCCGGTCAGCACCGAGACGCGCTCGGTCGGCAGGTCGAGGCCGTGCGGGCCGACGGCGTAGTCGACCGGCTGGACCGAGCCCTCGGCGGCCAGCGCCAGGTTGCGCGCCCCGCGCACGGCGACTGCCCGGCGGTCGACCAGGGTCGGCCGCGTCGCGTCGAACGCCTCCGCGAACCGGGCCAGCGAGAGGTAGAACGCGGCGTCGTCGACCGCCCGGACCGCCGCCTCGATCGTCTCGCGGTGGGTCTCGACGGCGGCCGACAGGTCCTCGCGGACCGCCGCCTCGCGCGCTTCCATCGCCTGGCGGCGGTCGGCGGCCAGCGAGCGGAGCGTCTCGCGGACGAACGCCTCGGCGTCGACCGCGTCGTCGGCCATGGCCTCCCGCACCGCCGAGAGCGGCACGCCCGTCTCCCGGTCGAGGTAGTCGACGAACGCCTCCTCGAACTCCGCGGTGGTGCGGGCGCCGGACTGGACCGCCGACAGTACCTCGCTGGCGTCGGCGGCCAGCCGCTCCGCCGCCTCGTACTGGGCCGTCAGCGCGTCGAGTTCCTCGTCTGCGCCCCGGACGTCGCCGTCGAGGGCCCCGAGCGCGTCCGCGGCCGCCCCGAGCGCGTCCGCGTCGAGTGCGGCGACGGGTTCGAACACGCCCACCTCGGCGTCCGTCGCCGCGAGCGCGCGGGCGGTCTCGACGGCGGCGCGCTCGCCGCCGCGGCTGTCGTAGCCCTCGTAGGCCTCGCGGACGGCGTCGCGGGTCGCCTCGTCGAGCCCGGTCCAGGCCTCGCGGGCCGCCTCGATCCGGTCGAGGCGCTCTGTCATCTGCTCCCGCGCGGTGAGCGGCGTCAGGACCCTGATGCGGTCGGCCGCGCGCTCGGTGAGCGCGTGCTCGCTCGCTCGCGCCAGGAGGTCGCGGTACACCGAGCGGGCGTCGCCCGTCGCCAGCAGGTCCATCCCGCCAGTGCCGGTGGCCCGCCGGAGGATGCGCGTCGCCCGCCCGCGCCCGAGCCCCGCGTCCGCGAGCGTTCGCAGGTCGGCCGACTCGATGGCCTCGACGGCTCGCTCTGTCCCCAGCGCCTCCCGCAGGAGCGCGCTCGTCTTCGGCCCGACGCCCCAGTACTCCTCCAGTCTCATCGTGCCGTCTGTGTGGGGTTCGCTCCTTAGGTGTTTCTCGCTCGTGCGACACCAACTCTCAAGGTCGTGCCCGGCGTGGCCGACCCATGACGCTGGAGGAGATGCGCGCGGGCGGCCACGAACAGGTCCGGTACTTCCGGGACGAGGCGACCGGCCTGGAGGCGATCGTCGCGATCAACGACACCCGGCTCGGGCCGGCGGTGGGCGGCACCCGGCTCTGGGACTACGAGGACGAGGCCGCCGCCCTCGACGACGCGCTCCGGCTCTCGCGGGCGATGGCCTACAAGTGCGCCGCGGCGGGGCTGGACTACGGCGGCGGGAAGGGCGTGATCCTCGCCGCGCCCGCCGAGAAGACCGACGACCTCCTGCGGGCCTACGGGGAGTGCATCGACACGTTCGGCGGCTCGTTCGTCACCGGCGAGGACGTCAACGTCGACGTCGCCGACCTCCGGGTCGTCGGGGAGACGACCGACTACGTCGGCGGGAGCGAGGAGCACGGCATCGACGCCACGGCCACGGGCGTCCGCCACGGGATCACGGCCTGCCTGGCCGCCACGCGCGACTCGCCCTCGCTCGACGGCGTGTCGGTGGTCGTCCAGGGCGCCGGCAAGGTCGGCTCCACGCTGGTCGGCCAGCTCGCAGCGCGCGGCGCCGAGGTGACCGTCGCGGACATCGACGACGACCGCGTCGACCGGCTGGTCGCGGACCACGGCGTCCGCGCGGTGGATCCGGAGGCCGTCTACGCCCAGCCCTGCGACGTGTTCGCGCCGTGTGCGCTCGGCGGCGTCCTCGACGACGAGACCATCCCGCAACTGGACTGCGAGGTGGTCTGTGGCTCGGCGAACAACCAGCTCGCCGAGCGCCGCCACGCCGACGCGCTCGCCGAGCGTGACGTCCTCTACGCGCCCGACTACGTGGTCAACGCCGGTGCGCTCATCGCCGGGACCGTCGAGGCCGAGGGCGGCACGACCGAGAGCGCCTACGAGGCGGTGGCGGCCATCGGCGACCGCCTGCGGGACCTGCTCGCGACCGCCCGCGAAGAGGGGATCACGCCCGTCGAGGCCGCCGACCGCTACGCCGAGGAGCGGATGCGCGCCGCCGAGTGACTCACGGCCCGGGGCTGGCGACGAGCGTCGGCCCCGGTTCGAGGTCGAGGTCGAACCCGAACGCCCGGACGACCGCCAGGTTCGTGCGGACGTGGTCGGTCACGCGCGGGATGCGGACTCGGCCACCGGCCAGCGCCAGCGGGAGCATCACCTGGTCGGCCATGTGCGGGTCGACGGCCCCCTCGCCGTCGTGGAACGCCTCGAAGGCAGCGACGGCGTCCCCCGCCACCGCCTCGGCGGGTTTCCCCCGCTCGCCGAGCGCCGCGAAGCCGGCCACGGTGTGCTCGTACTCGGCCCGCACCAGGACGGCCGACCCGGGCGAGTCGCTGGGGACCGAGCGGACCGTCTGCGCCACGACCGGGTGGTCGGTCAGCGCCGCGCGCGCGGCGTCGGCCTGGCGCCCGGCCACGTCGGCGTCGGCGAGCGACTCGCTCGCGACCGAGTGGACGGCCAGCCGCGCCAGCCGACCGCGCTCGGTCAGGGCGACCGGTGCGAGCGACGGCGCGCGGGCGTCGAACCGCGCCCGCCCTCCGCCGGCCGGGTAGAAGCCGGCCCGCTCGACTGTCAGGTCGAGCGCGACGCCGAACCGGGCGAACAGCGGCGCGCGGACGTGGCGGACGTAGTCGACGGTCGGCGCCCACTTCACGTGCGTGCCGCCCGTGGCCGTCACGGTCACCGGGTGCTCGGCCGCGAGCGGGAGCGTCGCGTCGAAGACCAGCGCGACGCTCCCCGCCGTCCCGACGGTCACCGCGACCGGGTCGTCGGTGGGCGGTCCCGGTTCGAACGTCAGCGTCTCGCTCCCCTCGCTCGCGCCCTCGACGTGCGCGTCGCAGAGCGCGGCCACGGCCCGGACGGCCGCGAGGTGCTGGGGCCGGAGCCCCGGCCGCTCGCGCGACTGGCGGACGTTCTCGACGCGGACCGCGTCGCCGGTCAGCGCCGACAGCCCCAGCGCCGACCGGAGCACCTGGCCGCCCCCGCCCGCGCCGTCGATCTCGAGCATCGTCCGACCTGGTGCCGACGCCGGCATCAGTCTTCGGCCGCCCGGCGCTCGCCCATGTCTTGTGAGAATCGTGCACAACTGTTTTCGGGGTCGGCGCCGTACGGGCGGTCATGGCGAGCGAGACTGACGGCGGCTGGTGTCCGGTCGCGGCGACGGCCCGGCTGGTGGGCCGGAAGTGGCACCTGGTCGTGGTCCACCGGCTGCTGACGCGGGGTGCGCTGGGGTTCAACGACCTCGACCGGGCCATCGACGGCATCTCCAGCAAGGTGCTCTCGAGCACGCTCGACGACCTCTCCGAGAAGGGGTTCGTCGAGCGCCGGGTCGTCAGCGAGAAGCCCTTCCGCGTGGAGTACGACCTGACGCGGCGCGGCGAGTCGCTCCGGCCCGTGGTCGCCGCGGTGCGCGCGTGGGGCAGCGAACACCTCGACCCGTCCGGCGCGCACGGCTGAGACGGCCGACGGGTCGGAGCAGCCGCTCGCGGGCCGGACAGTTAAACCACCCGCGATATGGGGGGTCGGGACCGAGGGTGACGGCCGCCGACGACGGAGACATGGAGTCTGGCATCAGAGCCGAGGTGCGGGTGGACGCCCCGGCGAACTGTCCGATCGCCCGCGCGTCCCGGGAGACGGGCGCGGACAGCCACGCGATCTCGAAGACGGCACCGCCGGACGGCGAGACGGTCGTCGAGGAGTTCATGCTCGACAGCGCGGTCGAACCGGGCCCGGATCCGGACGAGGTCGAGGCCGTGTTCTCCTACGGCGGCCAGCGCGTCTACCGGTTCGAGCGCGAGCGCGGGCGGGGCTGTGCCTGCGAGCGCGTCGAGCAGTTCGGTTGCCCGGTCGTCGACATCTACACCCGGGACGGCGGGCTCTACCTGACGTTCCACGCCGCCTCGATGGCGGCCCTCCAGGACGTCGTCGAGGCGCTCCGCGCGACCTACGACGGGGTCGACGTCCGGCGGTTGCTCCACTCGGCGGGCGACCGGGCCGAACACGACCTCGTCTTCGTCGACCGGGGCGACCTCACCGACCGCCAGCGCGAGGTGATCGAGACCGCCCACGACATGGGGTACTTCGACCACCCGAAGGGGGCGAACGCCAGCGAGGTGGCGGCCGCCCTCGGGATCGCGCGCTCGACCTTCTCCGAGCACCTCTCGGCCGCCCAGCGCAAGCTGCTGGACGCTATCCTGGACGCCTGACGCCCGTCCCCGGGGCCGGCCAGACCGTCAGGACGGCCGCCCCGAGCGCGCCCGCGAGCCAGACCGCCAGCCCGAGGAGGCTGGCGGGCACGTTCGCGCTCGGGACGTCGGTGGCCGAGACCGGCCCGACGACGGTCTGGAGCACCAGCCCCCGGTAGGCGCTGGCGGGGCTGATCCCGAGCAGCCAGCCGAGCGCCCGGTCGCCGACGGCCCCGCTGGACAGCGCCGCGACGACCCCGAGGTCGAGGCCGACCACGAGCGCGACGACCACCACCACCGCGAGCGCGACCGCGGCGCGCAGGCTGGTCGCGGCCGCGGAGGCGGCCACCGCCACCGCGAGCACCACGAGCGCGAACACCGCGGTCAGGGCGACGAACCGGACGAACAGGACCGGCGAGTCGGCCCCGCCGTAGGAGGCGACGACGCTCGTCTTCGCGCCGCCGACCACCCCCACGAGCCCCCCCGCGATCAGGAGCGGGACGACCACGATCGCCAGCACGACGACCGCGCGCCCGAGGTACACCCCGAGGACGTACTCTCCGCGGGAGACCGGGAAGGTTCGAAGCACGGCCACCTCGCCGCGCTGGAGGTCGCCCAGCACCGCCCGGTAGCCGAGTCCCACCGCCAGCACGGGCACGAGCGCCTCCAGCGGCGTGAGCAGGTCGAGCGCGAGCGGCACGTAGCCGGTCAGTCCGCCCTGCCAGGCCAGGCCGAGCAGGACCAGGACGAAGCCGACAGCCACCACGGCGTACGAGCGCGTGCGGACCACGGTGTCCAGTTCGCGCTCGACGACCGCGAGCAGCCGCGCCCGTCTCATCCGTCCCTCCCGGCGCGGACGGTCGGTCCCTCCGCGCCGACGGCCGCGAGGAACGCCGCCGCCAGCGACTCGGCGTCCAGTTCCGCGGTCACCTCGGCGGGCGTGCCGTCGTAGGCGACCCGGCCGCCGTCGAGCAGCAGGACCTGGTCGGCGCGCTCGGCGCCGACGAGGTTGTGGGTCGCGAGCAGTACCGCCCGCCCCTCGTCGGCCAGGTCGGTCGCCACGTCGAAGATGTAGTCGGTCATCCGGGGGTCGAGGTCGCCGGTCGGTTCGTCGAGCACCACCAGCGAAGGGTCGCCCAGGACGGCCTGCGCGATGCCGAGCAGCCGCAACATCCCGCCCGAGAGGGCGTCGACGCGCCGGTCGGCGACGGCCGACAGCCCCACCCGGTCGACCGCGGCCGCGACGTCGACCGCCGGGGCCAGCAGGTCGCCGTAGAAGGCCAGCGTCTCGCGGACGGTGAACGACGGCCGGAAGGCGGGGTCCTGCGGGAGGTACCCCACCGGCCGCTCGCCCGTCCCCGCCACGGTCACCGAGCCGTCTGTCGGGGCGAGCAGGCCGGTGACGACCTGCAGCAGGGTGGTCTTCCCCGATCCGTTCGGTCCGATCAGCGCCGTCACCGTCCCCGCCTCCGCGGTGAACTCGACGCCTTCGAGGACCGAGACCGACCCGAACTGGCGGTCGAGGTCCTCGACCCGGACCACGGTGCTCGTCTCCTCCGTCTCGGCTGCGTGCTCTGTCATGTCTGTCACGTCTCGTCTGCCCCCTGGCGCCGTCGCGCGCCAGTCTCGTTCTCGATGCGGGCCACGACGGTCGGTCTGGCCGGTCTGGCCAGCGGTTCCGTGTCGACGACGCCCGTCGTCCGCAGGCCGGGGACCGCGCCCTGGAGCGCCCGGCGCGCCGCGACGGCGGGCGAGTACGCCAGCGTCCGGGCGCCGACCACGTCCGGGACGCGCCGGTCGACCGCGTCCGTCGGGTGGTAGGCCCGGTCGAGCGTGCCGTCGCCGTTCCGGTCGCGCCCGGGCGCGCCGGCCCAGTAGTTGCCGCGTCCCCGGTCGGTCCAGACGCGTAGCGGCCCGAGCTGGGCGGTGGCCGGCCGGCCGTTGGCCACGAAGTCGTTGGCCACGACCCGGTTGGTCGGCAGGATGGTCCCGGCGCGGGCGCCCACGCGGTCGTGTGCCAGGAGGTTGCGCTCGTAGAGGGACTGCCGGGACGCGACCGTCATGCCGTACCCGTCGTCGACGAGGACGTTCTCGGCGACGTAGGAGGCCGTCCCCGAGACCTCGACGCCGTAGTCGCTGTTCCGGACGTCGTTGCCGACCAGCGCGTTCCCCGACGGCCGGGTCATCACGACCGCCCCGATGGTCGCGTCGCGGACGGTGTTGTTCGCGACGAGCGCGTCCGAGGTGTACATCTCGTGGACGCCGAACCGCAGCGAGCGGAAGGTGTTCGACCGGACGACGATGCCGTCGCCCCGGTGGGTGTAGACGCCGTCGCGGCCGCCCACGACCGTGGAGTTCTGGACGACGAGCCGCGAGGCCAGGTCCATCACGCCCATGAACCCCGCCGACCAGGTCTCGCTGCCGTCGACGGTCAGGTTCTCGACGACCGCCCGGTCGCTCCACCGGAAGAGCAGGCCGTTGGCCGGCGTGTCGATCTGTACGTCGCGGACGTAGGAGCCGTTCGCGTGGTCGAACTCGACGCCGGCGTCGCCGTAGGCGTAGGCGAGCTTCACCCGGTAGTCCCACGCGCTCTGGTTCACGGGCGCTCGGGTGACGCTGGTGCCGTTCCCCACGCCGTCGATGGCGAGGTCGGCGACTGCCACGCGCTCGGCGCGCACCCGGACGACGCTCCCCTGGCCGTCGCCGTGCAGCCGGGTGGCCGTCCCCGCGCCGCGGACGGTGAGCGGCTTCGAGACGGTGACGTTGGCGTCGTAGCTGCCCGCCGGGACGCGGACGGTCGTGTTCGGGGGCGCGCGCGCGACTGCCGCCGAGAGCGTCGGGGCGTCCTCGCCGACCACGACCGACACCGGCCGGTCGAGGAGGCGGCGCGCGTCGGTCACCTGGCGGTCGGCCCAGGCGTGCCGCTCGCGGACGGCCCGCCGCATCGACGCCCGGGTCGCCGCTCCCGTGCCGAACGCCATCTTCCGCACCGCCGCCCACGACTCGATCGTGCCGCCGTGGGCGTCGGCGAACGCCGCGGCAGCCGCCCGGTCGGAGAAGGGAACCAGCGCGGGCCCGGCCGACGTGCGCGCGTCGCTCCCGACCACGAAGAACGCCTCCTCTGCCGGAACCCACCCCGTCTCGGCGCCCGGCCGGTCGGGGACGACCAGGTAGCCCTCGTCGGTCAGGTGCACGTCGCTCCCGGCGAAGTCGGTCACGTACACCGTCAGCGGGACGCCGAACTGCCGCTCGTGGCCCTCGCGGTGGAGTTCGTCGACCAGCGTCGTGATGCCGTCGTAGCCGACGACGTAGCGGTACTGGGCGTAGAACACCTCGGCGTGCGGGACCTCGTACCCCTGTGACCGCGCGGAGACGGTGGCGACCTGGGTCAGTCCCATGGTCACCGTGTCGTCGTAGGGGACCGGCGCCGGCCGTCCCGTCCCCCCGACGCCGACGGCGAACGATCCGCTCGTCACGACTAGCACCGCCAGCGCCAGCGCGAGCGGATAGCGCGGATCCACGGACGCTGGACGTTCGCGTGGCGCACATTTGACGGCATCGGTTCCTGCCGCCGGCCCCCTCGCCGGGCCGCTTTTACGCGCCGGGGCCCTACCGCCGACGAGTGACCCGAGACCGACCGCCGTCCCACGCCGGACGACCGCGCGCGCCCGCGCCCGACGAGCGGACGTGCGACCACTCCCATCGCGGGGCCGTCCCCCGCCGCGCGGTCCTCCGCGCCGGCGGCGTCGCAGCCGCGGCCGTTCTCGCGGGCTGTTCGTCCGGCTCGTCGTCGGCTCCGGATCCGATCACGCTCACCGGCAGCCTCCAGTGTGACGTCTGTGGCATGGTCATCGAGAGCCACCCCGGACCGGACGGACAGATCTTCTACGCCGACAACAGCCCCGCGAACCACGACAACCCCGCCCGGTTCGACTCGCTCAAGCGGTGCCTCTTCCCGTACCTGTTCGAGCACCAGCAGCAGGGCTGGACCGCCGCCGCGATCTACGCGACCGACTACTCGTCGGTGGAGTACACCGTCAGGACGGAGGGCGACCAGGCGCTCATCTCCTCGCACCCCGAGGCGTCGGCGTTCGCCGACGCGACCGACCTCCACTACGTCGTCGGGAGCGACGTCGCCGGCGCGATGGGTCCGGACTTCGTCCCCTTCTCGAAGCGGGCCGACGCCGACAGTTTCGCCGGCGAGTACGGCGGCGACGTGGTCGCGTTCGACGAGATCGGCCCGACGCTCGTCGGGCGCTGACGGTCGGCGACACCCCGCATATGGTGGCCGACTGTTTATCCCCGTCCACCGCTCATCCGTGGTACGGTGTCACACTGTGGCGCCGCCCGAGCCATGAGACCAGATCCGACCCGCGAGACGCCGTGTCAGGACTGTACGAACCGGCAGCCGATCACCGGCGCCTGCGGGCACGCCAGCCGCCAGGCGCTCGTCGCCTACTTCGCCGGCACCGGCGCGACCCGGTGTCCGTGCCACGCCAGTCGCGACGACCGCTGACCCCGGGCAGACGCTTTTCCCGGCCGCGGTCGTAGCGTCCGGCGTGTACGACACGATTCTCGTCCCCACCGACGGGAGCGACCCGGCCACCGTCGCGGCCGACCACGCGCTCGACCTCGCCGCCGCGACCGGCGCGGCCGTCCACGTGCTCTCGGTCGTCGACGCGGCCGAACTCGGGTTGACGACGCCGTCGGACGTGGCCCTCGAGGAGGTGCGGTCCGGGGTCAGGAGCGAGGCCGAGCGCGCGGTCGCCGAGGTGGCCGACCAGGCCGACCGGCGCGGCGTCCCGGTGACGACGGCCGTCCGGGTCGGCTCCCCCCACCGCGAGATCCTGGACGCCGGAACCGAGGTCGGGGCCGACCTCGTGGTGATGGGGACCCACGGACGCACCGGTCTGGCGCACGCGCTGCTCGGGAGTACGGCCGAGCGCGTGGTCCGGCAGTCCCGGGTCCCGGTGCTCACGGTGCGAGCCGGCGAGCAGGCGTAGCGCTGCGAGCCCGGCGTCGGGCCGGCCTCAACGCCGGGTCCGGGGCTGGATCGCGACCTCGTACTCCCGGTCGCCGGTGATGTGGATGCGGACGTCGTCGAACGCCCGGGCGTACTCGCTGGCGTGGTTGCCCGTCGCGCTGGGCCGGATGCGCTCCTCGACCAGGCCGGCGTCCGCCAGTTCGTCCAGCTTCCGGTAGGCCGTCGACCGCGGGATGTCGCAGTCGGCCATGATCTCCTGTGCGGTCTGTGGCTCCGCGAGCGCCGTCAAGATCTGTCTCGCGTCGTCGTCGTCCAGGAGGGAGATCACGGTCGTCGCGTCGGTCCCCCGCGCCGTCCGGTCCCGGCGCGACTCCGCCCCGGTGGGTCGTTGTGGCATCTGGTCGACGCTACGGAGCGCCGCCCCACCAACGCCGGCCCACCATATAGGGGGTGGCGCACCGGCGCACGCTGTCGTGTACGAATTGGACAATATTGTCCGGTGGCACAACGCCTGTGTGTTCGGGGCCCCTCTGTCCGGGCATGGACACCGAGGACTGGCGCAGCGAGGTCGAGGCGTTCCGCCGGCAGAAAGACCAGTACTTCGGCGAGGACTCCCACTCGCCCATCTCGCCGGCGGAGCGCGAGACGTTCGACGGCCTGAACTACTACCCCGTCGACGAGGACTACCGATTCGTTCTCCCGCTGGACGAGCACGAGGAGAAAGAGCGGGTCGTCGTGGGGACCAGCGCCGACGGCGAGCAGGAGTACGTCCGCTGGGGCGAGTTCCACTTCGAGGTCGACGGCGAACGGGTGACCATCCAGGCGTACAAGTCCGATCCCGGCGACGACCGCCTCTGGGTGCCGTTTCGCGACGAGACGTCCGGAGCGGAGACCTACGGTGCCGGCCGGTACATCGACCTCGAACCCGACGCCCACCGCGTGGACGGCGAGTGGGTGCTGGACTTCAACCTTGCCTACAACCCCACCTGCGCGTACTCGGACCGGTACGAGTGTCCGCTCCCGCCGACCGAGAACTGGCTCGACGTCGCCATCGAGGCCGGCGAGAAGGCCTACGGCGACCACTGACGGCGGGCGCCGTCAGGCCTCGCTGACCGCCAGGGGGACGACCCGTCGAACGACGTTCGAGTTGCCCTCGCTCCGCTGGATGACGCCCACGACCTCGACGGCGGCGGGCCGGGCTCCGGCTGGGAGCGACCACCGGCCGGTGACGGTCTGGGACTCGCCGGGGCCGAGCATGTCGGTCGAGCCGCCGCCCTCGATCTGTTCGTCGTCGGTCGTCAGGAGCCGCGAGAGCTGGAGCTGGTAGCTGGCGTCCGTCTGGTTCTCGACGGAGACGACGAGCGTCATCTCGCGTCCGTCCGGCGTGTCCTCGACGGTCGCGGCCACGATGCGGTCGGTCGGCGCCGTCTCGGGGAGCAGTTCGTCCCCCTGGCCGACGGGCCGGGGCGTCCTGCGCGAGGGCGTCGCGGTGCCCTGGTCCCCACCGACCCAGTTGTCGACCAGCCCGAGGAACGTCACTCCCTCGACGAGGATCGGGACGCCGAACCCGAGCGCGATGAGCAGGCGGACGAGCGTGCGGCGGCTGACGCCGCCCCCGTCGCCGTCGTCGCCGCCGGGTGCGTCACCGGACATTCACACGGGGATCGGCGGACTCCCGGGCTGGAGCAGCCCGTCGGCGACCATGCTGAAGATCGGCGGGCCGTAGGCCACCACGACGAGCACCGCCGCGATCAGCAGCCAGAGTCGGTAGTTGTCGAGGATGCTCGGGCTGTGCTCGGGCCCCGAGAGCGCCGGCGGGATGACGCCGTTGACGTCGATGCTGGCCGAGCGCCCCGAGAACCAGGTCCGGGCGACGACGTAGAGGAACAGGCACAGCGAGATGAACAGCAGCGTCCCGCCGATCGCGATCTGGGCGCGCATCTCGCCGTACGTCCCGACGACGCCCTGGAAGGAGACGCCGCCGACGGTGTTCCACTCCGGGGCGGCCGTCCGGCGCGGCACGCCCGCCAGCCCTGCCCTGTGCATGGCGTTCGACATCAGCGTCATGCCGAGGAACCAGAGGTACGGCTGGGCGAGCGCCGCGGTCCGGCCGCGGAGCCGCTTCCCCGAGATCTGGGGGAACAGCCAGTAGGTGATCGCCATGGCCGTCAGCGCGAACGCCGTCCCCACGGTGAGGTGGAAGTGGCCCGGCACCCACAGCGTGTTGTGGATGAGGTAGTTGATGTTCATGCCGGCGTTGATCATGCCGGAGAACCCGCCGGCGGCGAACATCAGCCCGGCGAGGGCGCAGCCGACGAACGCCGGGTCGTCCCAGGGGAGGTCGCGGAGCCAGCTCACGAGGCCGCCGCCGCCGTTCTGGCGCGCGCCGTGTTCCAGGCTCGCCACGACGGTGAACGCCGTCAGCAGCGAGGGCAGCAACAGGAACATCGTGTTGGTCATCGCGATGAACTTGAACCCCTCGGGGATGCCGGGGTCGATGTACTGGTGGTGGAACCCGACCGGCGTCGAGAGCAAGAGGAAGAGGACGAACACCGCGCGCGCGAGCGGGTCGCTGAACAGCCGCCCGCCCGCGAGCTTCGGCAGGATGGTGTACCAGACGAGGTAGGCTGGCAGGAGCCAGAAGTAGACGACCGGGTGCCCGAAGTACCAGAACAGCGTCCGGGTCAGCAGCGGGTCGACCTCGCCGATGAGGCCGAGCGACCACGGCAGCAGGAAGAAGACGACCTCGATGGCCACCCCGATGGTCGCCAGGTACCACATCAGCATCGTCGTCAGCACCATGAACGTCTGGAGCGGGATGCGCTGGTCGGGGTTGTCCTCGCGCCACTCCCAGAAGGTCAGGAAGTAGTTCGCGCCCGCGATCCAGGACCCGACGATGATGAGCGCCGCTCCGACGTAGAAGGTCGGGTAGGCCTTCAGGGGCGCGTAGAAGGTGAACAGGACGTCGGCGTTCACCTGCCCGAGGAAGCCCCCGCCCTTGACGAACCCCGCCAGGATGGTCAGCGCCGCCAGCACTGCCCCGACGGTCATCGTCGCGAACCAGAGGCGCGTGATCCGCGGGTTGAGCGGCCGTTCGAGGCTCGAACTCACCGCCCAGCTGAACAGTCCCGCGATGAAGAACGTCGTGAACACGAGCGCGAGCAGCACGCCGTGTCCCGTGAGCAGCGTGTAGTAGTCGGCGTTCTGGACGAGACGGAGGACGCCCGTCCGGTGGAGCGCCTGCATGAGTCCGAACAGGCCCCCAATGCCGAGCGCGATGAACGCGACGGCGAAGCAGTAGCGGATGTGTCGTGCTGTCGTTGGATACTCGTCGACGTAGGTCATTGGCTCGTCCCCTGATACTCGGATTTCTTGACGACCACGATCTTGCCCTCCATGTTCTGGTGCCCGGCGCCGCAGTACTCGTTACAGACGAGGCCGTACTCGCCGGGTTGGTCGAACCTGACCGTGAGCGTGGCCACCTGACCGGGGATGACCATGGTGTTCACGTTCGTCCCGACGACCTCGAATCCGTGGATGACGTCCCCGCTCGTGACGTGGAACGTCACGGGAGTGTCCGCCGGAATGCGGATCGGCTGGGTCGTCCCGGGCTGGAAGAGGAACTGCTGGGCGACGACGTAGACGTCGCACTCGCCGCCGCTACATCGCACGCCGGGGTTGGCGAACTGGGTGTTCCCGAGGTTCTGCGGGTCGACTGTTCCGCCGCTGTCGTCGACCATCTTGACGCCAGCGCCGACCGCGCCGTAGGTGACGGTCGCGATGAACGCGACGATCAGCGCGACGGAGACGATGGCCCATATCTTCTCGAATCGGTGTATCTCCATGTCGTGGTCCTCCTTATCCAATCACCGTCGGTCCCCGTCCGAGGAACTCGACGAAGTACATCACGAACCACATGATCGCGATGATCAGCAGGTAGATCGTGATGAGCGTCGCCGTACCGATCGGGTCGTACTCGTCGTGCCCGAGTTCCTCGGCCGGTTCCTCGACCGGCGCCTCCGCCGTGGTGCCGGTGAACTCTTCGCGCTCCTCGGCCGCGGCGGCCGCGGTCGCCCCGCCGCGCGAGTACTCCGCGGCCAGGATGGCGAGTCCGAGGATGCCACCGAGGCCGTAGATGAACAGCAGGATCACCTGCTCGCCGCCCCGGCCGGGGAACGTGATGCCGCCGCCAGTCTCGCCCCCACCGCCGCCACCGCCACCGCTTCCGCCGCCACCACCACCGCCGCCGCCGCCACCGCCGCCGCCGACGTTGCCGACGACGACGGCGCCCTTCATGCCGAGCGAGAGGTGTGGCTGGCAGTAGTACTTGTAAATGCCTTCGGTGTCGAAGGTGGACTGGAAGGAGAAGCCCGAGTTCTCGATGGACTCGTGGCCCTGCCAGTCGGCGCCGTCCGGTTGCTCCTGGACGGTGACGTTGTGGGTGTTGGAGGCCCACTCGAAGGTGACGGTGGTCCCGGGATCGACCCGGACGGCCGGGGGGTCGAAGGCGAAGGTGCCGCCGTTGCCCTGGGCCCCGACGGTCACCGTCACGCTCGACTGGCCGCGCTTGTCGACGGTCGTCCCGTCGTAGTTGCCGACGCTCCCGCCCTCCGCCGAGTCGGTGAACCAGCCGCCGTAGTCGGGTTCGCCGACCTCGCCGCCGCCGCCGCCTCCGCCACCACCGCCGCCGCTGACTTGCCCGACGACGATGGCGCCCTTCATGCCGAGCGCGAGGTGTGGCTGGCAGTAGTACTTGTAAATGCCTTCGGTGTCGAAGGTGGACTGGAAGGAGAAGCCCGAGTTCTCGATGGACTCGTGGCCCTGCCAGCCGGCGCCGTCCGGTTGCTCCTCGACGTGGACCGTGTGCGTGTTGGAGGTCCACTCGAAGGTGACGGTGGTTCCGGGGTCGACCCGGACGGCCGGCGGGGCGAAGGCGTAGGTGCCGCCGTTGCCCTGGGCCCCGACCTCGATCGTCACCTCCGACTGGCCGCGCTTGTCGACGGTCGTCCCGTCGTAGTTGCCGACGCTTCCGCCCTTCGCCGAGTCGGTGAACCAGCCGCCGTAGTCCGGTTCACTCTGTGCGGCCGCGGGGGCGCTCGCTCCCGCCATCGCGCCGGCCGCGAGTGCGGCCCCTGCCCCGGACCGGAGGATCGCCCGGCGCCCGACTCCACTCGACCGGTCTGTCTCTCGTGCCATGTGCTATCACGTCGCTCCGACGGCCCCGCGTTCTCGTCGGTACTGTAAAAAACTCATCCCGCTCGCTGTTCGTTTCGCCCGGCCCGTCCGGGGGTCCGGGTGCCGACCGGATCGCGTCACACGCCTGTCCATGTCGGGGGCCTCGCCCGGTCGTGGTATGAACCTGGACTGGCGTTCCCAGATCCCGGGAATCCGGGGACAGGATTTAGGTCGTTCGACTCCAACCCCCGCCATGGTTTCCATCCGACGCATCGGGCCGGCGATCGCGCTCCTGGCGATTCTGCCGGTCGTCGCGTTCGTCCTCGACCGACAGGCGGCGGTGGTCGTCCTCTCGGCGCTGAACGTGGTCATCATCGCGAGCAGCCTCTATCTCATGTTCAGCCCCAGTGACGCCGCCGAGACCGCCGCGGCGCCGTGATCGACCCCGGGAGCGTCGCCGGCCCGCCGGTTCTCGCTCTCTTTCTCGTCGGGGTGCTCGGTGGCGCCCACTGCCTCGGGATGTGCGGGCCGCTCGTCACGCTCTACGCCGAGCAGATGCCCGGCGACGACCGCGGGCCGACCTGGTTCGACCTCCGCCAGCACGCCCTGTTCAACGCCGGCCGCACGGTCAGCTACGCCACGATCGGCGCGGGGCTGGGCGCGCTCGGCTCGCTCGTCTTCGGCGCCGCCGGCCTCGCCACGGTCGGCGACTTCGTCCGCGCGACCACCGGCGTCGCCGTCGGGCTGGTCGTCGTCTCGGTCGGTCTGGCCTACCTCGTCCGCGGGCGGACGGGCTTTCTCCCCCACGTCGGCGGCGGCAGCGGTGCGTTCGCCCGCGTCTACGGCGCACTCTCCGCGCGCGTCGCGGCCTGGACCGGCGACGGCCGGATCGTCGGTCTCGGCCTGCTCCACGGGCTCCTCCCCTGCCCGCTCCTCTATCCCGCCTTCCTCTACGCGTTCGGCACCGGCTCCGCGGTGGCCGGCGGGGTCGGGCTCGCCGCGCTCGGCGTCGGGACGTTCCCGACGCTGTTCGCCTACGGCGTCGCGCTCGGCTCGCTCGACGCCGGCACGCGGACGACGCTCCACCGGGCCCTCGGGGTCGCGTTCGTCGTCCTCGGCACGATTCCGCTCGCGCACGGTCTGAACCTGTTCGGTATCCCGGTCCCGCACATCCCGCTCCCGATGCCCAGCTACCCATGAGCTGTACGCTCTGTGACCTGCCGACGCCCGACCCGCCGGTCACCGGCCCGGGCGTCGACGGGCGCTTCTGCTGCCGGGGCTGTCTGGAGGTCGCCCGGACGCTCGACGACCCCGCGGCGGCCGACGCCGACGACGTCCGGGCCGACCTCGCCGACGCGGACGCCGACGCGGCCGCCGCCGACGGCGAGACCGCCTACCTCGCCGTCGAGGGGATGCACTGTGCGACCTGCGAGGCGTTCCTGGAGTCGCGAGCGCGCGGGCACGACGGCGTGCTCGCGGCGTCGGCCAGCTACCCCGCCGACGTCGTGCGGCTCACGTACGATCCGGCCCGCGTCGACCGCGAGGCGCTCCCAGGCGTGCTCGACGGCCTCGGCTACCGCGCCAGCCTCGACCCCGACGCCGACGCGGAGGACGACTCGGTCGGCCGCCTGCTCGTCGGCGGCTTCTTCGGCATGATGGTGATGCTGTGGTACCTCCTCTTTCTGTACCCGACCTACGCCGGCCTGCCGGCGCGGTTCCGCCTGCTCGACGTGACCGGGGGCGCGGGCACCTACCTCCTCTGGAACGTCTGGGTGATGGCGACGGTCGTCCTCGGGTACACGGGCTTTCCCCTCCTGCGGGGCGCCTACGTCAGCCTCCGGGCCGGCCGCCCGAACATGGACCTGCTCGTCGCGCTCGCGGCCGGGACGGCCTACCTCTACAGCACGGTCGCGCTCCTGCTCGGCCGGACGGAACTCTACTTCGACATCACCGTCGTCGTGGTGCTCGCGGTGACGCTCGGTACCTACTACGAGTCGCGCGTGAAGCGCCGCGCGGCCGGGCAACTCGCCCGGCTCACCGAGGAGCGCGCCGAGTCCGCACGCCGCCGGACCGGCGACGGCACCGAGACCGTCCCGGTGGCCGACCTCGCCCCCGGCGAGACGGTGGTCGTCCGTGGCGGCGAGCGCGTCCCCGTCGACGGCTGCGTGGTCGAGGGGACCGCGGCCGCCGACGAGTCGCTCGTCACCGGCGAGTCGCTCCCCGTCCGGAAGGCGCCGGGCGACGAGGTGATCGGCGGGAGCCTCCTCGCCGACGGCGGCCTCGTGGTCGAGGTGGGCGCCGACGCGACGAGCACGCTCGACCGGCTGGTCGACCTGCTCTGGTCGGTCCAGAGCGGCCGCCCCGGCGCCCAGCGACTCGCCGACCGCCTCGCGGCCGTGTTCGTCCCCGCCGCGGTCGCGATCGCCGTCGCCGCCACCGCCGGCCACCTGCTGCTCGGCGCGTCCCCGACCGCGGCGCTCCTGACCGGCCTTGCGGTGCTGGTCGTCTCCTGCCCCTGCGCGCTGGGGCTGGCGACGCCGCTCGCGGTCGCCAGCGGCGTCCGGGCCGCCCTCGACCGCGGCGTCGTCGTCACCGACGCCTCGGCGTTCGAGCGCGCGCCGGCGGCGGACGTCGTCGTCCTCGACAAGACGGGCACGCTCACCACCGGCGAGATGACGCTGCTCGACGTGGTGCCCGCGGGCGCCGACGCGGACGCCCTCCTCACGCGTGCGGCCGCCGTCGAGCAGTTCTCCGACCACCCCGTCGCCGGTGCGGTGACCGACGCCGCGCCCGCCCCGGACCTCGCGGTGACGGACGTCGAGCAGTTTCCGGGGCGCGGCGTCGGCGCCTCCGTCGCCGGCGAACGCGTCGTCGTCGGGCGGTGGGACCTGCTCCACGAGGCGGGAATGGCCGTCCCGGACGACCTGGGGACCCGGTACGAGTCGGCCCGCGCGGACGGCCACGTCCCGGCGCTGGTCGGCTGGGACGGGGCCGCGCGCGGCCTGCTGGTGGCGGGCGACGCGCCGCGCGAGGGCTGGGCGGACGCGGTGACCGACCTCCGCGACCGGGTCGACGAGGTCGTCGTCCTCACGGGCGACGACGGCCCGTCGGCCGACCGCTACCGCGACCACCCCGCCGTCACCGAGGTGTTCGCCGGCGTCCCTCCGGAGGGGAAGGCGGCGACCGTCGAGCGCCTCCGCCAGCGCGGGACCGTCGTGATGGTCGGCGACGGGAGCAACGACGCGCCCGCGCTGGCGACCGCCGACCTCGGGATCGCGCTCGAACGCGGGACCCGGCTCGCCGCCGAGGCGGCCGACGCCGTCGTCACCACCGACGACCTGGCGACCGTGCCGACCGTCTTCGACCTGACGGCGGAGACGAACCGCCGCATCCGGCAGAACCTCGGCTGGGCGCTGCTCTACAACGCGGTGGCGCTCCCGGTCGCCGCGCTCGGCTTCCTCAACCCCCTCGTCGCCGCGGTGGCGATGGCCACCAGCAGCCTCCTCGTCGTGGCCAACTCCGCGCGCTCGCTCGACTAACCGCCGGTCACCGCCGCCGGTACTGCCAGACGGCGGTCACGACCAGCGCGAACACGCCCCCGCCCAGGAAGTAGCCGACCGGCGAGCCGCCGAAGCCGGTACCGGGCGTGGCGGTCGTCGCAGTCGGCGACGTCGCCTGCGGGACCGCCGGCGCAGCACCTCCTGGACCCCCGGCCGTGGGCGAGGCGGTCGGCGCGCCGCCTCCCGCGCCGCCGCCTCCGCCCGCACCGCCCGCGCCGCCCGCGTCGTCGGCGTGGGGACCGGCGCCGCTCCCGCCGGTCGTCCCGAACGGGAGGCCGACGACGGCGGCCTGGAGCAGGAGGGCGGCGACGAGCAGGACCGCCAGCGCGCCGAGGAACCGCGACAGCACCGAGCGCACGCGGTCGACGGTCGACTCGGAGCCGGCGACGAGCACGACCGACTCGTGGACCGGCGCGTACACCTGCATCTCCCGGCCGCGCGAGGAGTAGACGGTGTCGATCGGCTCGATCAGGCCGGCGGCCTCCAGTTTCTCGACGTGGTAGTGGACGTTCTGCCGCGAGGTATCCAGCGTCTCGGCGAGTTCGGTCGGCGTCGACGGCCGCTCGTGGAGCGCCTGGAACAGCCGCCGGCTCGTCTCCGAGGCGAGGGCGTCGACGACCGTGTCGCCCCGCTCGCCGGCCAGCGAGACGGTCGCCGTCTCGCGGCCGCGGGTCGAGCGGTCCGCCCGCGACAGCAGGGAGTCCTTCACGGTCTGTCGTCTCTTGGCGGCGGGGCGTGAAAACGCCTTCCGAGGCGCAAAGCGCCGTTTGACGGAACGGGCGACCGGGAGCGGAGCCTTTAGGCCGCCCGGTCTCCATCCCGGAGTGTGGACCTCGCGCGCATCACCGAGGAGTTCCCCGCGCCCTCCTACCGGGGCAACCAGGAGTCCGCGCTCGCGGACGTCCGTCGCGCGTTCGAGGCCGGCAACGACGTCGTGCTGGTGCGCGCGCCGACCGGGAGCGGGAAGTCGCTGCTCGCGCGAGCCATCGCCGGCTGTGCCCGCCGGCCCGGCGAGGCCGATCACGTCCAGCCGACCGGCGCCTACTACACGACGCCGCAGGTGTCACAGCTCGACGACGTGGCCGCCGACCGGCTGCTCGAAGACCTCCGCGTCGTCCGGGGGAAGCGCAACTACACCTGCGTGCTCCCCGGCGAGACCGCCACCCGGGTGGACCGCGCGCCCTGCGTCCGCGAGCGCGGGTTCGACTGCCCGCAGAAGCACCGCTGTCCGTACTTCACCGACCGCGACGTCGCCGCCACGGCGCCCATCGCGGCGATGACGCTGGCCTACTTCATGCAGACGGCCGGTTCGGACGTGTTCGGCGAACGCGACGTCGTCGTCGTCGACGAGGCACACGGGCTCGCGGAGTGGGCGGAGATGTACGCGACGATCGACCTCTCGCCGGGGCGCGTGCCCGTCTGGGAGGCCAGGACGCCGCCGGCGCTCGACTCGCTCGGCGACGCCGTCCACTACGCCGAGGGCCTGCTCGCGGTCTGCGGTCGGCGGCTGGAGGAACTCCGCGGGAGCGTCGAGTTGAGCGTCGAGGAGGCGGGCGAGCGCGACCGCCTCCGGGACCTGGTGCGGGAACTGGAGTGGTTCGTCGAGGACGCCACCGACCCCGACAGCCCGACGACCTGGGTCGTCGACCAGCCCGACGGCGAGGGGACGGCCGTCTCGATCAAGCCCATGAACCCCGAGCGCTACCTGCACCACACCGTCTGGGACCGGGGCCGGAAGTTCGCGCTCCTGTCGGCCACCATCCTGAACAAGGGCGCCTTCTGCCGGCAGGTCGGCCTCGACCCCTCGCGGGTCGCGCTCGTCGAGGTGGACCACACCTTCCCCGTCGAGCACCGGCCGCTCTACGACGTGACCCAGGGGAAGATGACCTACGAGCACCGCGAGGAGACGCTGCCCCGCGTCGCCCGCCTCCTGGTGCGCCTGATGGCCGCCCACCCCGACGAGAAGGGGCTGGTTCACGCCCACTCCTACGCCATCCAGGAGCAGTTGCACGACCTCCTCCGCGAGTTCGGCGTCGGCGAGCGCGTCCGCGCCCACGACCGCGACGGGCGGGACGCCTCGCTCGACTCCTGGAAGGCCACCGACGACCCCGAGGCGTTCCTCTCCGTGAAGATGGAGGAGGCGCTCGACCTCAAGGGCGACCTGTGCCGGTGGCAGGTGCTCTGTAAGGCGCCGT
>JBDGSV010000085.1:0-35400 GCA_042217375.1 Haloarculaceae archaeon
GATGTACTGGCACTTCGTCGACGCGGTCTGGATCTTCCTCGTCGTCGTCCTCTACGCCGGCGCGGTCATCAAGGCCTGACCGCCCCGGCGTCCGCTCGGACCCGTTCGTCGGGGCCGCGCTCCTCCTGCACCTGCTTCTGCCCGTCGTCGCTCGCGCCGACGCTCCGGCTCCTCCCGATCCCGCGCTCGCCTCGACGCTACGCGACGTTCACTTCGCGCTCCGCACGCCTCGGCTCGCCGTCCGCTCGGCATCGACGGATCCAGTGGCTGCGGGCGCTGGCCGGTCCACGGCGACGATCGAGCCGTCGCGGTCCGGGCGAGCCGAGCGCGCGGACGTGAGCGTCGCGGCGTCGTCGCCGCCCGCAGTCGCCGCCACGCCCGGTCGGTCCGGGTCGCCCCGCGAGGTCAGTTCCGCCTGGACCTGCCGTGCGGGTGCCGCGGTCGGCTCACCGCACGCGCCACGGCGGGCGCCGGGGGGCCGACCGCTACGGTCGGACGCCCGCGTCAGTCGCTCGTCCGCCGCCGATCGCCGTCGGTGTGCTCCGCGAGCCGCGCGGGACGCCGCTCGGGCGAGCGCGCGCCGCGGCTCCCGGACGGTGGGGCGGGAGAGGCACGTCGCGTCGCGGTGTGACGTAGTACGCGAGAAGAGGAACGGAACCGGACGGGTCGGGTCGACTACGCCGGCGTGGCGGTGGCGTTGGCGCTCCCGCCGCTGCCGCCGGTCGAACCGCTCTGGCTCTGGCTCTGGATCCACTGCTGGAAGCCGTCCTGGCTCCTGACTTCGACGGTGCCGGTCATCTGCGAGTGGCCGACGCCGCAGTACTCGGCGCAGTAGAGCTGGTAGGTGCCGGTCTCGTACAGCTCGGTCTTGATGGTGTTGTACTGGCCGGGGAAGGCGTCCTGTTTCAGCGCGAGGTCCGGAACGTGGAAGGAGTGGAGCCAGTCCTCGGAGACGACGTGGAGATAGACCGGCCGGTCGGTGGGCACGACGAGTTTGTTCGTCGAGGTGACGTCGGAATCGGGGTAGTGGAAGGTCCAGACGTACTTGGACGCGATGACCTCGACTTCCAGCGCGTTGGGCTCGGTGGGTGCGGTCGCGCCGGGAAGGTCCTTGGACACGTGGGCGGTGCCCTGTTGCTGGACGTTCTCGACGGAGCTGCCGCCGACCATCGGGCTGGCGAGCACCTGGTAGGAGGCGAACCCGACGAACAGGAGGATGATCGCGGTCGCGACGGTCCAGGTGATCTCCAGGCGGCGGTTCTCCTGGGTCGGCGACGCCTCCTCCTGATTGCTGGCGCGGAACTTCCAGACGGTGTAGATGAGGATGGCCTCGACCAGGATCGAGATGGGCACTGCCACGTAGATGAGCTTGCTGTTCAGGCCCCAGATGAGTTCCCTGTTGGCGGACGCCTGCGCTGCAGCAGGCTCGACCGCGAGCAGGAGGACGAATGCCACCCCGCCGAGCAGGGCGCCGACACGCTTGCGTCTCATGCGCGGCAGGTTGGATACTGTGACGTAAATAGCTGCTGAAACGCCGCCGCCGTGGGCGGAATCCGGGGGGTCTAAGTGCCCCGGGACCGTCGGCTCGACAGTGATGCGTCCGGACGTTCGACTCCGGTTCACCGGGCTGTTGACCGTGGCCACGGTCGGAGTCTACCTTCTCGTGATGGTCGGCGCGACCGCCGCACTCGCGGACGCCGCGGAGGCCTGCGTCGGCTGGCCGCTCTGTGGCGGCCCGATCACCTTCGCTCCCGCGGTCGTCGTCGCCCTCGGGCACCGCCTCCTCGCCGCCGTCGTCGGCCTGATCGTCGTCGCCACCGCGGTGCGCGCCTGGCGACGCGAGACCGAGACCCGGGTCCGCGCGGCGCTCGCGGTCGCGCTCGTCCTCTACCCGGTCCAGGTCGCTCTCGGTGCGGTCATCGCCACCACCGGCGCGGTCGGCGCGCTCCCCGGCGTCCACCTCGCCGCCGGCATGGGCATCTTCGGCGCGCTCGTGGTGGCGCTGGCCTGGCACCTCGAAGCCGACGCCGAGACCGACCCGGCGACCGACGCCGTCGAGCCGGCCCCCGCCCCCGAACCGGTCGGCCCCCGGCCCGCCCCCGTGCCCCCGACCGGGCTGGCCCGGGTGAAAGCCACGCTGGCCGCGTACGTCCGGCTCACCAAGCCGCGGCTGATGTGGCTGCTCTGTCTGGTCGCCTCCGCCGGGATGGCGCTGGCGTCCGGCCCCGGCCTCTCGGTCCAGACCGTCGTCGCCACGCTCGGCGGCGGCGTCCTCGCCATCGGCGCGAGCGGGACGTTCAACCACGTGCTCGAACGCGACGTCGACCAGAAGATGCAGCGGACCAGCGACCGGCCGGTCGCGACCCACCAGGTGCCGGTCCGGAACGCGCTCGCGTTCGGCGTCGTGCTGGCCGTCGCCTCCGTCGCCGCCTTCCTGACGGTGAACGTCCTCGCGGCCGCGCTCGGCGTCGCGGCCATCGTCTTCTACAGCGTCGTCTACACGCTAGTGCTGAAACCCAACACCGTCCAGAACACGGTCATCGGCGGTGCGGCGGGCGCCCTCCCGGCGCTGATCGGCTGGGCCGCCGTCACCGGGACGGTCGGCCTGCCCGCGCTCGCGCTGGCCGGCGTCATCTTCCTCTGGACGCCCGCCCACTTCTACAACCTCGCACTCGCCTACCGCGAGGACTACGAGCGCGGCGGGTTCCCCATGATGCCCGTCGTCCGCGGCGAGGCGGTCACCCGGAAGCACATCCTCTGGTACCTCGGCGCCACTCTCCTGTCGGCGGGCGCGCTCTCGGCGATGACCGACCTCGGCTGGCTCTACGCCGCGACGTCGGTCGCGCTCGGCGCCGTGTTCCTCTGGGCCGTCGTTCGCCTCCACCGCGAACGCGACACGTCCGCCGCCTTCCGGGCTTTCCACGCCTCGAACGTCTACCTCGGCGCGCTGCTGCTGGCCGTCGTCGTCGACGCGCTGGCGGTGTAGACTGCGCGCCGGACGGAACGCGAACCGTTCAAGCCCGTCCGGGTCCCACGTCAGCCCGATGCGGACGCTGGAGGCGCGCGTGACCGACCTGCGCCCGGAGCGCGAGACGCTGCTGTGGGCCGCGGTCGTCCTCAACGCCGAACTGCTGGTCGTGCTCGCGTACGTGGCGCTCGCCGGCCCGGCTTTCCGGACCCTGTCGCCGCTGAAGGTGGTGGCCTTCTACCTCTACCCGTGGATCTGGCTGGACGTCGCGCTCCTGGCGGTCGTGCGGACGCGCACGCCTCCGGCGTCGACGCGCCGGCGACTCGGCGCCGCGGCCGTCGCGGCCGGCTACTTCCTCGTGCTCGCGTACGCGGGCGGTCTCGTCGGCCGCAGCGGTCCGGCCGCCCCGACGGGGCTCCGGATCGCGCTCGCGTCGCTGCCGCCCGGGTGGAGCCCGGCGCTGCTCTACAGCGGCCCCCTGCTCACGGTCGCGCTGCTCCCGTTCAAGCTGCTGGGCTACCTCGCGCTGGGCTACCTCGTGTACGTGACCGTCCTCGACGCGGCCGGGTCGGTCGTCGGGGGCGTGCTGGGGCTGTTCTCCTGCGTGTCCTGTACGCTCCCAGTGATCGCGGGGGTGCTCTCGGGCGTCGTCGGCGGGTCGACGGCGCTGGTCACGGCGGCCTACGCCCAGTCGTACGCCCTCTCGACGGTCGTGTTCGTCCTCACGGTGGCGCTGCTGGCCTGGCGCCCGTCGTTCGAGACGGTCCGGCAGCTCCGTCAGGCCCTTTAGTACGCGGCCCCGACGCCCGGCCATGGCTACCGTCGAAATAGAGTACTGCGTCCCCTGCGGGTTCCTGGACCGGGCGGTCGACGTCCAGCGCACGTTGCTCCAGACGTTCGGCGAGCGACTCGACCGCGTGGCGCTGGTCACCGGCGACCACGGCGTCTTCGTCGTCCGCGCCGACGGCGACGTGGTCTACGACAAGGCCGAGGAGCCCCTCGACGTCGACGAGGTCGCCCGCCGGGTCCGCGCCCGGCTCTGAGCGCCGGGCGCACACGACCCGGAGCGGAACCCTTACCCCGACACCGGACGGGGTTCGCGTATGGTCATCGTCGCCGAGGACGTCCGCAGGGAGTACGGCGACACCGTCGCGCTCGACGGCGTCTCGCTGGAGGTCGCGGGGGGCGAGGTGTACGCGCTCATCGGGCCGAACGGCGCGGGCAAGACGACGCTCGTCCGCGCGCTCACGGGGACGACGGACGCGACGGGCCGCGTCGAGGTGTTCGGCGGCCCGCCGCGGGCGGTCGAACGGGACCGCGTCGGGTTGCTCCCGCAGTCGTTCTCGCCACCCGAGCGACTCACCGCGCGCGAGCTCGTCACCTACTACGCCGGCCTCTACGACGACGCGCGCGACCCCGACGCGGTCCTCGCCGACGTCGGCCTCGCCGACGCGGCCGACGTCTGGTACGAGAACCTCTCGGGCGGCCAGCAGCGCCGCACCTGCGTGGCGGCGACGCTCGTCAACGACCCCGACCTCCTCTTCCTGGACGAGCCGACGACCGGCATCGACCCCGCGGGCCGGCGTGCGCTCTGGGACCTGATCGAGGGGCTCGCGGCCGCGGGCACCACCGTCTTCCTCACGACGCACTACATGGCCGAGGCCGAGCGGCTGGCCGACCGGGTGGGGCTGCTCGCCGCCGGGCGACTCGTCGCCGAGGGGACGCCGACCGACCTCGTCTCGACGTACGGCGGCGCGAGCCGCCTCTCGGTGGAGGCGGGAGAGGCGGCCGCGGCGGCGCTCCGCGACGCGGGCTACGCGGTCGAGACGGCCGCCGAGCGCGTCGTGGTCCACGAGATCGCCCCGACCGAGATCGGCGAGGTCGTCGCGGCGCTCGAAGCCGCCGACGTCGCCTACGAGGCCCTGGAGTGGCGCCAGCCCGACCTCGAAGACGTCTACCTCGCGCTCACCGGGACCGACGTGGGCGCGAGCGGCGACCCGGTCGAGCGCACTGGCGCGTCGGGCGCGTCCGGCGGAGCCACCCCGGCGGGCGGCACCGCGGTCGGCGCCGCGGACGGCACCGCAGACGACGCTGCCGGCGACCGGGGGGAGCCATGAGCCGGGTCGGTCGCGTCCGGGCGGAGGCCACCGCGGCCTGGCACTCGTTCCTCCGGCGCCGGGTCGCGGTGTTTTTCACCTTCGTGTTCCCGCTGTTGCTGGTCGTCATCTTCGGGGCGGTGGTCCAGACGCGGCCGACGGGCGGCGGCCTGTTCACCGAGCCGCCGGCATACTACGTCGCGGGCTATCTCTCGGTCGTCGTGCTGTTCACGCCGCTCTCCCGGGTCGGGAGCGAGGTGGCACGCCACCGCGAGGGCGCCCGCTTCGAGAAGCTGGCGACGACGCCCCTGACCCGCGCGGAGTGGCTGCTCGCACAGACGCTGGTCAACGTCGTGATCATCGGCGTGGCGTCGCTGCTCATCCTGGCGCTGGTCGTGCTCGCGACGGGGGCGGCCGTGCCCGCGAACCCGGTCGTCGCGCTGGTCGTGGCGTTCGTCGCGCTCGCAGTCGCGCTGTTCTGCGGCATCGGGGCGCTGCTGGGGAGCGTCGTCGACTCCCAGGACGGCGTCGTCGCCGCGAGCAACGCCATCGCGCTCCCGCTCGTGTTCCTCTCGGAGACGTTCGTCCCGCCGTCGCTGCTCCCGGGATGGCTCCCGACGTGGCTCTCGCCGCTCACCTACTTCGCGCGCGGCGTCCGGGCGGTCACCTACCCCGCGGCCGCCGGGACGGCGTGGCTCGACCTCGTGGTCCTCGCCGCGCTCACCGTCGCGTTCTTCGCGGCCGGCGCGATCGCGCTGCCGCAGACGGACTGAAACCGTTTTCCCGACCCGCGCCCCAGGGCCGCGCATGAAGCTGACCTCGCTCCCGGACCGTCCGCTCGAACTCTCGGAGCTTCGTGACCTCGACGAGAGCGGGCAGTTCCGGGCGGTGCTTCCCGCGGCGGCCTTCGACCTCTCGGAGAGCGACCACGTGCTCGTGCCGGCGGCGGTGCTGGTCGCCGACGTCGTCGTCGCCGTCGGCTACGACGACGAGGCGGGCTGGACGCGCGTCGAGCGCGAATCCGCCGCCGGTGCGGAGGCCGACCTCGAACGGCAGGCCCGATCGATGAACCGGCGGCTTCGGTCGTGGGCCGAGGAGACGGACCAGGCGTGGGCCGAACCGGAGGGTGCGGGGGCGCTGCTGGCGGCCTTCGAGGACTGACGGCCGCTGCGAGGCGCTCGACGGACTCGCGGCACGAGATACAGGCTCCGCATTTAAGGTGCTCGGTCCAGAACGAACGAGCATGTACCGCGTCTTGATGCCGGTAGACACCGACGAAGACCGCGCTCGCGCGCAGGCAGAGTACGTCACGTCGCTCCCCGACGCAGCCAACTCGGTCGAGGCCATCCTCCTGTTCGTCTTCCACGGCGAGGGCGAGGACCTCCCCGAGGAGCTCAGGCGCTTCAACTCCGCGACGCGGATCGGCTCCGTCCGGCGCGCCCGCGACGTCCTCGAGGACGCTGGCGTCGAGGCCACCGTCGTCGACGAGAGCGGCGACACGGCCGACGACATCCTCGACGAGGCGGACGAGTACGACGTGGACGCCATCGTGCTCGGGACCCGGAAGCGCTCGCCGATCGGCAAGGCCGTGTTCGGGAGCGTCACGCAGTCGGTGCTGCTCAACACGGACCGCCCGGTGGTCGTCACCGGGAAGAAGCGGGAGTGACCCGTCAGTCCCGGCGGCGGTCGGTGATCGACCACGGGACGGCCACCAGCAGCAGCGCGGCCTGACCGCGCGGGACCCAGCCGTAGACGTGATTGAGCATCAGGTAGGTCACGATGCCGAGCGCGAGGCTGGTCGACCACGCGGCGACGGCGACGCGCCCGACCCGCGCGTGCGGGGTCTCGCGCAGTTCGGCCGGCGTGTGCGTCAGCCCGAGCACGATTGCGTAGAGGACGACCGGGACCGCGACGACCGACAGCAGGATGTGGACGGCGAGCATCGCCAGGTAGAGCGGTTCGATGACGCCCGCGTAGGCGGCGAGGAACTGGCCCTGGCGGATCACGAAGTGCTTCTCGAAGCCGCCGCCGACCTTCCAGAGGTAGAGCACGAGAAACAGGCAGATGAGCGCGAACGCAGTCAGCATCGACGCGCGGTGGCGCCGGACGTCGCCGCGGCGGATGAACCGCCAGCCGACCAGCAGCGCCGTCAGCGCGAACGCGTTCACGACCGCGATGAGGTCCGAGAAGAGGACGACCGTCTGGTTCGAGAGCGGCGGGAACAGGGGGAGGACGCCGGCGAACGCCCCGCCGACGAGCGCGTAGCCGACGACCGAGAGGACGGCGGTCAGCGCGCGCGGGTGATCCTTCGCCAGGTCGAGCGGGTCCGCGTCGGCGGTCGCCATGCCCCGACTTGGACCGGGTGGCCTATGGTCGCTTCGCTTCCCGGCGACCGAAACGTGATAGTCCCCGGCGGCCCTGGGTCGGGCCATGCGTCTCGGCGTCATCTCCGACGTCCACGCGAACCGGATCGCGCTGGAGGCCGTCCTCGACGACATGCCGGCGGTCGACGACCTGGTCTGTGCCGGCGACGTGGTCGGCTACAACCCCTGGCCGGGCGACTGCGTCGACGTCGTCCGGTCGCGCTGCTCCGCGACGGTGATGGGCAACCACGACCGGAACGTCGACACGCCCGAGCGGTACGCCGCCAACCACATGGCCCGGGCCGGGCTCGAACACGCGCAGGCGACGCTCACCGACGACCAGCTGGCCTGGATCCGCTCGCTCCCGCGGTCGGTCGAACTCGCCGACGGCGACCTCCTGCTGGTCCACGACCACCCCACCGAGCAGGACAGGTACGTGATGCCCCGCGAGTTCCCGTCGCTCGCCCCCTACCTCGACGACTACGACGCCGTCGTCCTGGGCCACACCCACGTCCAGCACGCCGAACGGGTGGACGGCGGCCTGGTCTGCAACCCCGGGAGCGTCGGCCAGCCGCGGGACGGCGACCCGCGCGCCGGCTACGCCGTCCTCGACACGGAGACGACGACGGTCGACCTCCACCGCGTCGCCTACGACGTGGAGGCGGTTCGCACGGCGGTCCGAGACGCCGAACTCCCCGACCAGACCGGCGACCGCCTCGTCGAGGGCCAGTGAGCCGTGGACAAATTCGGTTGAATTCGGACAAATGAGACTGTCCTCGGACGATTCTCCGTTAGAGTCAAATCGTGCGCCCCGGAACCTACGTCCATGAGCCAGCAGGACCGCGAACAGCGGACCATCCGGTGTCTCGTCGCGAAGGTCGGTCTCGACGGTCACGACCGCGGCGCACACGTCATCGCCCGGGCGTTCCGGGACGCGGGCTTCGAGGTCATCTACTCGGGGCTCCACCGCTCGCCGGACGAGATCGTCCAGGCAGCCGTCCAGGAGGACGTCGACGTCATCGGCATCTCGATCCTCTCGGGCGCCCACAACACGCTCGTCCCGAAGGTCCTCGACGGCCTGGACGAGTACGGCGCACTCGACGACACGCTGGTCATCGTCGGCGGGATCGTCCCCGACGAGGACCGCGAGCAACTCCTCGAAGACGGCGTCGCCGCCATCTTCGGACCGGGCGTGTCGATGGACGAGACCGTCGAGTTCGTCCGGGAGAACGCCCCCGAACGCGAGTAGTCGATGAGCGACCTCATCGAGGACCTGCTCGCCGGGGACCACCGCGCGCTCGCCCGCACGATCACCAAACTGGAGAACCGCGAACCGGGCTACCGCGACCTGGTCAAGCAACTCCACACCCACACCGGCGGCGCCGACGTGATCGGCATCACCGGCAGCCCGGGCGCCGGGAAGTCGACGCTCGTCGACAAGATGGCCGAGCGCTACCGCGACCGCGGTCTCACGGTCGGGGTCATCGCCATCGACCCCTCCTCGCCGTTCACGGGCGGGGCGGTGCTGGGCGACCGCATCCGCATGGCGTCGAACGTCGGCGACATGGACGTGTTCTTCCGGTCGATGAGCGCGCGCGGCTCGCTGGGCGGGCTCTCGACCGCGACCACGGACGCCGTGAAGGCGCTCGACGCCTTCGGGAAGGACAAGATCATCATCGAGACGGTCGGCGCCGGCCAGAACGAGGTCGACATCGTCCGGACCGCCGACACCGTCGCCGTCCTCGTCCCGCCCTCCTCGGGCGACGACGTCCAGATGCTCAAGGCGGGCATCCTGGAGATCGGGGACGTCTTCGTCGTCAACAAGGCCGACCTCGAAGGCGCCACGCGGACCGTCTCCGAACTCGAGGAGATGGTCCACATGCGCGAGGGCTCGTTCGAGGTGGACGCCGGCCACCACGCGCCCGGGAACGTCGAGATCGAGATCGACGACGGTACGGACGAGGAGCGCGAGACCTGGTCGCCGCCGGTGCTGGAGACGGTGGCCAAGACCGGCGACGGCCTCGACGAGTTCCTCGACACGCTCGAATCGCACCGCGACTACCTCGAACGCACCGGCCGGCTGTCGGAGAAGGCCCGGACCCGGTACGCCGAGGAGATCCGCACCCTCCTCCGGGCCGACGCCCGCGACATGGTCGACGCGGAACTCCAGGCCAGGGGCGGTCTCGACGCGTACGTCGACGCGGTGCTGGACCGCGAGACCGACCCCTACACCGTCGCCGACGAGGTGCTCGGCCCCCTCCGCGAGTGCGTCGAGGAGCGCCGCGAGTAACGCGCCGCGCTCCCGCGCGGTCGTCGCCGTTCCCCACCGTATAAGCGCCCGACGCCCCTACCCCGCCGTATGAAGTTTCGGAAGGCCCTGCTCGGGGCGGCCGCCGGGCTGGGCGCCCTGGCTGCGACGAACCGCGTGCTCCGCGCCGAAGCCCTCGACCCCCCGCTCGGTCGCGAACAGCAGACCTACCAGTGGCGCGGGTTCGACGTCGCCTACACCGAGGCGGGCGCCCCCGACGATCCCGACCTCCTGCTCGTGCACGGCGTGAACGCCGCCGGATCGAGCCACGAGTTCCACCGGATCGTGGACGACCTCGCGGACCACTACCACGTGATCGCGCCGGACCTGCCGGGGTTCGGCCACTCCGACCGCCCGCCGCTGATGTACTCGGGCGCGCTGTACGTCGCGTTCCTCGAGGACGTCGCGCGCGACCTGACGGCGGAGCCGACGGTCGTCGCCTCCTCGCTGTCGGGCGCGTACGCCGCGGTCGCCGCCGAGTCGGTCGCGTTCGCGGACCTGGTGTTGATCAGCCCCACGCCGACGACGATGCCCTGGCGGCGGGTGTGGCTTCGCACGCTGTTGCGCTCGCCGCTCGTCGGGCAGGCGCTGTTCAACCTGATCGTCTCGAAGCGGTCCATCCGGCGCAATCTGGCGGGGCACGGCTTCCACGACCCCGCCAACATCACGGACGAACTGGTCGACTACGACTGGCGGGCCGCACACCTGCCGGGCGCCCGGTTCGCGCCCGCCTCGTTCGTCGGGGGCTTTCTCGACCTGGACGTGGACCTCGGGGAGACGCTGGCCGGCCTCGACGAACCGGTGACGCTCGTCTGGGGGCGCGAGGCCGAGACCACGCCCGTCTCGACCGGGCGCGAGCTGGCCGAGACGGCGGACGCACAGCTGATCGTCTTCGACGACGCCGACCTCCTCCCCCACGTCGAGTTCCCGTCGGAGTTCGCCGACCTGCTCGTCGACCGACGGCGCGCCTAGCGCGGCCGGAAGACGACGACCCGGTCGCCGGTCGTCTCGGTCTCCTCGACGCCGACGCCGACGACGGTGCCCGTCTCGACTGCCTCGGGGGCCGTCCCCCGGAGCAGCCCGGTGAGCCGCACCGGGCCGAAGTCGACGACCGCGGTGACGTAGGGCGCGTCCTCGCCGAAGCTCGGCGTGGCGACCGTGATGTGGGTGTAGGTCGCGACCTCGCCGGCGTCGGGGAGGGGTTCTTCGGTCAGGTCCCGCGCCCCACACGTCGGGCAGGCGCGGCGGGGCGGGAGCGAGCCGTGCCCGTTCGGGCACGCGAGGTAGTAGCCCTCACCCGCCTCCAGAGCGTCGAGCAGGTCGTCGTAGCCCGCGTCGCGGACGTCGCTCACGCGACCACCCCCGTCCCCGATCCGGAGACCGGGGTGCGCGCGCTCGCTCGGTTCGCGGCCTCGCAGGGCTCGGCCGCGTGGCTCGCGGGTCGGGTCTCCCCGCTCGCTCGGTTCGCGGCCTCGCGGGGCTCGGCCGCGTGGCTCACGCCACCACCTCCAGCACGTGGACGAACGCGCTGGCGACCGTGCCGCCGGCGTTCTGTGCGACGCCGCAGGTCGCGTCCGTCACCGCGTCCGAGCGGGGATGGGTGCCCGCCAGGAGCTTCGCCAGCTCGGCGACCTGCGCGCTGCCGGTCGCACCCACCGGGTGACCCTTCGCCTTCAGTCCGCCCGAGAGGTTCACCGGCAGCGCGCCGTGGCGCGTCGTCTCGCCGTCGCGCGCCGCGGTGACGCCCTCGCCGAACTCGTAGAGGCCGAGCGCCTCGATCGCGAGCACCTCGGCGATGGTGAAACAGTCGTGGACCTCCGCGAGTTCGACGTCTGCCGGGCCGACGCCGGCGTCCGCGTAGGCCTCCTCGGCGGCCCGCTCGGTCGCCGGGGTGCGCGCGAAGTAGTCGCGGGCCTGGAGCGCCATCCGGTCGCCGCCCTGCCCGGTCCCGGTGATGCCCACGGGCGCGTCGAGGCCGTGCGACTCGGCGTACTCGTCGCTCGTGAGCACCAGCGCCGACGCGCCGTCGGTGATCGGACAGGCGTCGTACAGGCCGAGCGGGTCCGCGATGACGGGCGCCTCCAGTGCGTCCGCGACGGTGATCTTCGAGCGGTACTGGGCGTACTCGTTGGGGAGCGCGTGCTCGTGGTTCTTGACCGCGACGTGCGCGAGGTCCTCGTGGTCGCCCCCGTACTCCTCGAAGTAGGCGCGGGCCATCAGCGCGTAGGCGCCGGGGAAGGTCATCCCGGCGCGCACCTCGTAGAGGTCGTCGGCCGCGATGGCCAGGCCCTCGGTCGCCCCGGCGGTCCCCAGGTTGTGCATCCGCTCTGCGCCGCCGACCAGGACGACGTCGGCCTCGCCGTTCCGGAGGGCCTGGACCGCCGACCGGACGGCCGCGCCGCTCGACGCGCACGCGGACTCGAACCGCGTCGCCGGGACCTGGAGCCCGAGCGCCTCGGCCATCAGCGGTCCCTGGTGGCCCTGGTGCTCTGCCAACTCGCCCATGAAGTTGCCGTAGTAGACGGCCTCGACGTCCCCGTCCGGCACCTCGCTGTCGTCGAGGGCCGCCAGTCCGGCCTCGGCGAAGAGGTCGCGGCCGGTTCGCTCGGGGTGCTCCCCGAAGTGCGTGAGACCGGTACCCGCCACGCGTACCGTTGACATGGCCGCTCTAGGCGCTGCGCTCGTAAACGCCTGTCGACACGCCGTACGCGGGCCGGACGAGCCGCGGGCGATGCTTTTACCCTGCGCGCACGAAACCGGAGCCGATGGGCGACCGACATCGCGACCTCCAGATTCTGCTCACGAACGACGACGGCATCGACGCGCCCGGGCTCGACGCCCTGCACGAGGCGCTGGCGCGGGTGGGCGACGTGACCGTCGTCGCGCCCGCGGTCGACCACAGCGGCATCGGGCGCGTGCTCTCGTACGGCCGGCCCGTTCCCCTGCGGACCGGCGCGGTGACCGACGAGATGGGCATCGACTCCGAGACGTTCACCTACGACCTCGACTACGAAGAGCGCGAGTCGGGCTACGCGGTCGAGGGGACGCCCTGCGACTGCGTGGTCGTCGGGGTGAACGCGCTCGACGAGCGTCCCGACGTGGTCGTCTCGGGGTGCAACCCGGGGGCGAACGTCGGGGTGAGCGCGCTCGACCGCTCCGGGACGGTCAGCGCGGCGATGGAGGCGGCCTTCCTCGGCGTTCCGGGCGTCGCGGTCTCGGCCCACGGCGCGGACGAGGCCGACCCCGCGACGTTCGACGCGCCGGCGCGGTTCGCGGCCGACCTCCTCGACCACGTCGTCGAGGCGGCCGTGTTCGACCGGGCCGACTACCTGAACGTGCTGGTGCCCGCCGCGGACCCGGACGGCGTGCGGGTGACGCGACCCGCGGACGACTACGAGATGGGCTCGACGCGCGAGGACGGCCGCTTCCGCGTCCACCACCGGACCATGGCGCGGTCGCACGGCGACCCGGCCGACCCCGGGCCCGCGGACACCGACCGACACGCGATCCACGGCGGCCACGCCAGCGTCACGCCGCTGGCGCTGCCGCGGACCCCCTGCGAGGTGCCCGAACTCGACGCGTTCGCCGAGCAGTACGGCCGGCAGTGACCCGGGCCGGCGACTACATCCCCATGTCGGCGGCCGCCTCGGGGACCGGGAGCGTGGCGGGGGCGACGCCCAGCAGTTCGGCGGCGTGGTCGAGCGCCATGTCGAAGCCGTAGTAGCGTTCGAGTTCGTCGCCGTCGGCGCTCGCGCGCACCTTCAGCATCGCGTACCCTTCGCGGTTCTGCGCGACGACGGCGGTGCGGCCCTCGCGCTCGAAGGCGAGCACGCGCTCGGCGTCGGTCACGTAGTAGCGGGCCACGACGTCCCCGGCCTCGGCCGTCTCCGCTGTCATACGAGCGCGTTCGCGGTGCGACGTGTCGAAGCTACCGGTTCGCGCCGGCGGGAGCCGAAAGGGACGTGGTGGCCCGCGCCCACCGGCCGCCATGGCGAGGTACCTGGAGAGCGGGATGCGCCGGGATTGCTGTGCCCTCCTCTACGGCGCGGGCGAGGTGCGCGCCCAGACGCTGAAGACGCGGCTGGCCGACCACTACGACAGCCGGCTCGATCCCCGGCAGTTCTACGAGCGCCTCGACGCGCTGGTGGACGCCGGCCACGTCGAGCGGCGCGTCGACGGCGTCCACGACGTGTACGCGCTCACCGACGCCGGCGCGCGGGCGCTGGAGGCACACGTCGCGTGGCTGGACGGACAGGTGCGAGACGAGTGACGGCGCGCTGGCCCACCAGCTTTATCCCCTGGATTTCCTATCCCCGGTGATGGCGACGGACACCGTTCGTCCCGCGGCCGGCGGTCGCGTCCTGCTCGCGGGCGACCTCGACTGGCGCGAGCGCGTCGCCGCGGCGCTGACCGCGGACGGAACCGGGACGTGGACGGTTCTGGAGGCGTCGAGCCTCGCGGCCGCCCGCGACCACCTGGCGGCCGACCCCCCGGTCCGCGGGGTCGTGGCGGCGGCCGACTTCGACGGGGGCGGGGGGCTGGCGCTGCTCGAACACGTCCGGGAGCGAGCCCCGGACCTGCCGTTCGTGCTCTACGCGGCCGAGGACGACGGGTCGGTCGCGAGCGCGGCGGTCGCGGCCGGCGTCGACGACTACGTCGTGGACGTCGACGGGGACCGGCTCCGGGCGGCGCTCGCCAGCGAGAGCGAGCGCGGCCGCAGGCGCCGCCGCGCCCGCCAGTTCGAGGCGCTGTTCGACGATCCGAACTCGTTCGTGTGGGTCCTCGCGCCGGACGGCCGCGTGCGCCGGGCGAACGCGACCGCGCACGACCGCCTCGGGCACGCGGCCGCCTCCGACGGCCCGTTCTGGACCCTCCCCTGGTGGGCCTCCGCCGACCGGCTCCGGGAGGCCGTCGAGCGCGCGGCGGCCGGCGACCCGGTGCAGGTCGGGGCGACGGCCGAGCGCGACGGGGACGACCTGACGGTCGACCTCTCGATTCGACCGGTCACGGGCGCCGGGGGCGCGGTCCGGAGCCTCGTCGTCGAGGGGATCGACACGACCGAGCGGACGGAACTGGAGCGGGAACTCCGTCAGTCCGAGGAACTCCACCGGGTCACGCTCAGCAACATGACCGACACGGTCCTCCTGACCGACGACGAGGGGGCGTTCACCTACGTCTGCCCGAACGTCCACTTCATCTTCGGCTACTCGGCCGAGGAGATCTACGACCTCGGCACCATCGACGCGCTGCTCGGCACCGACCTCTTCGACCGCGACGAACTGGCCGAGCGGGGCGTGCTCACGAACGTCGAGTGCACGACGACGGACAAGGCCGGCCGGGAGCACACGCTGCTCGTGAACGTCCGCGAGGTGGCCATCCAGGACGGGACGGTCCTCTACAGCTGCCGCGACATCACGAAGCGGAAGCAGCGCGAGCGCGCGCTCACCGTCTTACACGACGCCGCGCGGGCGCTCCTGTACGCCGAGACGCGCGAGGAGATCGCCCGCATCGTGGCCGACGAGGGAGCGACGGCGCTCGACCTCCCGGCGGCCGCGGTCTACCTCTTCGAGGCGGCGGACAACGCGCTCGTGCCGGCCGCGTCGTCCGAGGGGATGGAGGCGCTGGCGGGGATGCTCCCCGAACTCACGCCCGGCGACGGCCTCGTCGGAACGGCGTTCGTCGGCGACGAGGCGGCGTTCGTCGCGGACGTCCACCGGACCGACCGGCTCGCCGACCCGAGCGTCGACCTCCGGAGCGGGCTGTTCATCCCGCTGGCCGACCACGGCGTCCTCGTCGCCGGGTCCGACGAGCCGGGCGCCTTCGGCGAGGTCACCCACGAACTGGCCGATCTGCTCGCGGCGACCGCCGAGGCCGCGCTCGACCGGGTCGAGCGCGAGGCCGAACTCCGCAGCCAGGAGCGGACGCTCCAGGAACGCAACCGCCAGCTCACCCGCGTCGACCGCATCAACGACATCATCCGCGAGATCGACCAGGCGCTGATCCGGGCAGAGACGCGCGCGGAGATCGAACACGCCGTCTGCGACCGCCTGACCGCGAACGACCGGTTCGCGTTCGCCTGGATCGGCGCGGTCGAGCCCGCAGGCGACGACCTCTCTCCCACGGCGTGGGCCGGGAGAGACGAGGGCTACCTCGACGTCGTGGACGTCGGCGTCGCGGCCGACGACGGGGAGCCGGCCGGCCGGACCGCCGCGACCCGCGAGCCGACCGTCGTCCCGGCCGTGGCCGACGACCTCCGGGCGGCGCCCTGGCGCCGCGAGGCGCTGGCCCGCGACTACCAGTCGGTGGTGAGCGTCCCCCTGGTCCACGACGAGGTGGCCTACGGGACGCTCACGGTGTACGCGACGCGGCGCGACGAGTTCGACGAGACGGCCATCGCGGTGCTCGAAGAACTGGCCGAGACCATCGCGTCCGCCATCGCCTCCGTCGAGCGGCGGAACGCCATGCTGAGCGACGAGGTCGTCGAGCTGACGTACGAGATCGCCGACTCGAGCTGCGCGTTCTGCCGCCTGGCGACGCAGGCGTCGTGCTCGCTCGAACTCGAGGGGAGCGTCCAGCGCGAGGCGGGCGGCGTCCGGGCGTTCGTCGGCGTCGAGGGCGACGTCGACGCCGTCCTCGCGGCCGCGGCCGACTCCGTGGCCGTCGACGAGGCCATCGCCCTCACCCGGACGCCCGACGGCGGGCTGGTCGAGCTCCGGCTCTCCGCGCCGTCCATCGCCACGACGCTGGCCGACCACGGCGCCGTCCTGCGCTCGCTCTCGGCCGATCCCGACCGCGCCCGGGTCGTCGTCGAGGTGCCCGGCCCGCTCGACGTCCGGACGATCGACGAGGTCGTCTCGCGGTCGTACCCCGAATCGACGCTGCTCGCCCAGCACGAGGGCCGGCGAGCGAGCGAGAGCTGGCGGGCCCACCAGCTCCTCGACCGGCTCACCGACCGCCAGCGGGAGGTGGTCCAGGCGGCCTACCACGCCGGCTACTTCGCGTCGCCCCGCGAGCGGACCGGGGAGGAAGTCGCCGCCGCGCTCGACATCTCCCCGGCGGCCTTCTACAGCCACGTCCGGGCGGTCCAGCGGAAGGTGTTCGACGGCCTCTTCGCCGAGGCCGGCCCGCCGGCGGACGGTTGAATACTCAACCCCTCCTCGCGAGACGGGTTGGATACTCAGCTAGCACCTACTTGTCCGCGAAGCGAATAGCGTGAGAACGGCGTCTGGCGGCGGCGCGACCGCGGGCCGGGCGCCGGACCTACAATGAGAGACGTCGAATCCGATCCGGACGCGGACGCGACCTACGAGTGTTTCGAGTGTGGAAACGTGGTCGTCGACGACTCGCCGCCCGGCGAGTGCGAGGAGTGCGGCGGCGACCTCCGGAACCGCGGGATGCCGATCGAGTGAGGCGCGTCAGTCGAGGAGATCTGCGGCGATCGTGTTGCGCAGCACCTCGCTGGTTCCCTCGTAGATCTCGTTGAGCTTGGCGTCGCGGTAGTACCGCTCGACGGGGAAGTCCTTGGTGTAGCCGTAGCCGCCGTGGATCTGGATGCCCTCGTTCGCGACCTCGCGCGAGACCTCGCTCGCGTAGAGCTTGGCCTGGGCGGCCTCCTTCCGGAAGGACTCGCCCCTGATCTTCAGGTCCGCCGCCTGGTGCATCAGCAGTCGGGCGGCCGAGACCTTCGTGTCCATGTCGGCGAGCTTGTGCTGGATGGCCTGGAACTCGCCGATCTTCTGGTCGAACTGCTCGCGCTCGCCGGCGTACTCGACGGCGGCGTCGAGTGCGGCCTGCGCGATACCGATGCTGCGCGCGGCGATGGTGATGCGGCCGCCGTTGAGCGTCTCCAGCGCCTGGCGGAAGCCCTCGCCCTCCTCGCCGAGCCGGCGGTCGGCCGAGATCCGCATGTCGTCGAACCGGAGTTCGGCCGTGGGACAGCCCTTGTCGCCCAGTTTGTGTTCGGTGCCCTCGACGTGGAATCCGTCGTCCTCCTCGGGGCGGACGACGAACGACGAGATGCCCCTGTTGCCGGCCTCGGGGTCGGTCTTGGCGAACAGCGTCACGGTGTCCGCGACCGATCCGTTCGAGATCCAGAGTTTCCCGCCGTTCACGACGTACTCGTCGCCGTCGCGCTCGGCCGTGGTCTCCATGGCGGGCACGTCGCTGCCGGCCTGGGGCTCTGAGAGCGCGAACGCGCCGATATCTTCGCCCGCGGCGAGCGGCGTCAGGTAGGCCTCTTTCTGGGCCTCGTCGCCGTAGTCGTAGATCATGTTCCCCGCCAGCGAGATGTGGGCGGCCACGATGGTGCCCAGGCCGCCCGACCCGCGGGCGATCTGTTCCAGCCCGATGGCGTAGGAGTGGTAGTCGAGCCCGGCGCCGCCGTACTCCTCGGGGAACGGCATCCCCATGAGCCCGAGTTCCGACATCTCCTCGATGAGGTCCCAGGGAACCTCGTCGGTCTCGTCGATCTCGGCCGCGCGCGGCACGACCTCGTCGTCGACGAACTCCGAGACCATCTCGCGTATCTGTCGCTGCTCGGCAGAGAGACTGAAGTCCATACCCCGACTGTGCTCGGGGCCGCCAAAGAGTTTGGCATCCGCCCCCCGTCGCGCCGACGGCGCTCGGCCCGGCTGTGAACGTCTCACACGGGCTCTCGGAGCCAGAAAGTCTTTGCCCACCTCGTGCGACGGGACGGGTAGGTGGACAGCCGCCGGGTAGGGGTACACTCTGTCCACCGAGGACATTCTTTCGCCGCCACCCTCGACAGCCGGCGGTCCGCCGGCGCCGTCAGTCGTACTCGTAGAAGCCCCGCCCGGTCTTCCGGCCGAGGTCGCCGGCGTCGACCTTCCGGCGGAGGAGGTAGGCGGGCTTGTACTCGTCGCCCAGTTCGGTCTCCAGGGTCTCCATGGCGTCCAGGCAGATGTCGAGTCCGATCTGGTCGGCGAGCGTGAGCGGTCCCATCGGGACGTTCGTCCCGAGTTCCATGCCGCGGTCGATGTCCTCCTTCGACGCGAGCCCCTCGTCGTAGGCCCGGATGCCCTCGTTGATCCAGGGCATGAGGATGCGGTTGACGACGAAGCCGGGCTTGTCGTCGGCCTCCCAGGTGGTCTTCCCGAGGGCCTCGGCCACCCGGTGGGCGAGGTCTGTGGTCTCCCGGGTCGTCTTCTCGCCCACCACGACCTCCACGCCCTCCATCAGGGGGACGGGGTTCATGAAGTGGAGCCCGACGACGGCCCCGGGTCGCTCCGTGACCGCGGCGATGGTGGTGATCGAGAGCGTGCTGGTGTTGGTCGCCAGAACGACGTCGTCGTCGATCACCTCGTCGAGGTCGGCGAAGATGTCCTTCTTGAGGTCCATGCTCTCGGGGGCGGCCTCGACGACGAAGTCGGTCGCGGCGAGGTCCGCGAGGTCGGTCGTCCCCGCGATTCGGTCCAGCACCGCCTCGGGGGCCACGTCGAGCGCGTCCCGGTCGGCCAGGCGGCCGAGGCTGTCCTCAATGGCCGCGACCCCGCGGTCGACGTACTCCTGCTCGACGTCGCGCATCACCACGTCGTAGCCGGCGACAGCCGCTACCTGTGCGATCCCGTTGCCCATCGTCCCCGCGCCGACGACGCCGATGGCATCGATGGAGTCGAATCCACGCATGGTGTCTCTCTGCAGGCGCGGACCTAAAGGTTATACTGACGGCCGTCACCGCCGCCGGTGCCACGGGCCGTCCGACGTGGCCCGTCCGCCGGCCGCCGTCCGACGCGTACCGCGGGACGGCGCGCCGGCCGCGGGGAGCCGCTCGCGGGCCTCTCCTCCGCCGGTTCGGGGCGCGTCACCAGTAGATTCTTGACGCCGCTCGACGCACGTTCGACCTGTATGCTCGACATCGACGACACCCCCCTCTGCCGGGACGGGAAGGTGCTCATCCTCGCCTACGACCACGGGCTGGAGCACGGTCCCGTGGACTTCGAGGCGGTCCCCGAGAGCGCCGACCCCGAGCGGACGTTCGAGGCCGCGACCCACCCCGCCGTGACCTCGATCGCAGTCCAGAAGGGCGTCGCCGAGGCGTTCTACCCCTCCTACGAGGACGACGTGGACCTGCTGATGAAGCTCAACGGCACGTCGAACCTCTGGATGGGCGAACCCGACTCGGCCGTCAACTGCTCGGTGGAGTACGCCGCCGAGGTCGGCGCCTCCTCGGTCGGGTTCACGCTGTACGGCGGCTCGAACAACGAGATCGAGATGGCCGAGGAGTTCCGCGACGCACAGGAGGCCGCCCGCGACCGGGACCTGCCGGTCGTCATGTGGTCGTACCCCCGCGGCCAGGGCCTCAAGAACGACACCAAGCCGGGGACCATCGCCTACGCCTCCCGCCTGGCGCTCGAACTCGGCGCCGACGTGGCGAAGGTGAAGTACCCCGGCTCGAAGAGCGCCATGGAGGACGCCGTCCGGATGGCCGGCCCCACCAAGGTCGTGATGTCCGGCGGGTCGAAGACGAGCGACCGGGAGTTCCTGGAGTCGGTGAAGGCCGTCATGGACGCCGGCGGGAGGGGCCTGGCCGTCGGGCGCAACGTCTGGCAGCGCGAGAATCCCCACCGCATCCTCGACGCGCTCGAACGGGTCATCTTCGAGGGCGCGTCCGTCGACGCCGCGCTCGAGTGAACCGATGTCGGACGTGGACGCCATCTTCGAGACGGTCGCCGCCGTCGCGCCCGAGGTGCGTGCGGGGCTGCCGGGCCGCCGAACGTACGACGGCTCGGAGAATCCCTCCGGCGAGGAACAGCTCGCCGCCGACGTGTACGCCGACCAGCTCTTCGAGGAGCGCCTGCTCGCGCTCGACGCGGTGGCCAGCTACGCCAGCGAGGAACGCGAGGAACGGGTGACCGATCGCGGCGCGTACCACCTCGCGGTCGACCCGCTCGACGGCTCCTCGAACCTGCGGTCGAACAACGCGATGGGGACCGTCGTCGGCGTCTACGAGGACCCCCTCCCGGCCGGCGGGCGCTCGCTCGTCGCCGCCGGCTACGTCCTGTTCGGTCCCATCACGACGATGGTCGTCGCCCACGAGACGGTCACCGAGTACGTCGTCGACGAGGGCGTCCCCGAGCCGGTGCGCACGGACCTCTCGCTCCCCGACGACCCCACCGTCTACGGCTTCGGCGGGCGCGTCCCCGACTGGCCCGACGACTTCACCGCCTACGCCCGCGAGGTCGAACGGGAACTCAAGCTCCGGTACGGCGGCGCGATGATCGGCGACGTGAACCAGGTGCTGACCTACGGCGGCGTGTTCGCCTACCCCGGCCTGGTCTCGCGGCCGGAGGGGAAGCTCCGGCTCCAGTTCGAGGGGAACCCGATCGCCTACGTCGTGGAGACGGCCGGCGGGCGCTCCTCGGACGGCGAGCAGTCGCTGCTCGACGTCGCCCCGGACGACCTCCACCAGCGCGTGCCGGTCCACGTGGGCAACGCCGACCTGATCGAGCGCCTGGAAGCGGCGCTGGACTGAGACGGGGGTCCGGTACGCCCGCCTCGACCGCCCACCTGCCGGCGGTCGGAGCGGGAACCAGGGGCGGGAACCCGTATGACCCGCGGGGTCAGTCGCCCTGGACCTGCTGGCGGATCTGCTCGGGGACGCTCGGGTCCCGGAGCGTCGTCGTGTCGCCGAGTTCGGCGTCGTTGGAGATGTCCTCCAGCAGCCGACGCATGATCTTCCCCGAGCGGGTCTTGGGGAGGTCGTCGACGAACATCACGTTCGCGGGCCGGGCGAACGCTCCGATCTCGTCCTCGACGGCCTCGATGATGCGCGCCTTCACGTCGTCGCTCTGCTCGATGCCCTCCCGGAGGACGACGTAGACGTCCGGAACCTCGCCTTTCTCGGCGTGCTGGCGGGCGGCGACCGCGGCCTCGGCGACGTCCTCGACCTCGGCGACGGCCGACTCCAGTTCCATCGTGCCGAGGCGGTGGCCCGCGACGTTCATCACGTCGTCGAGGCGGCCGAGCACCCTGAAGTAGCCGTCCTGGGCCTGGACGGCGCCGTCGCCGGCCTTGTAGGTCCAGTCGGTCCAGTCGTCGGAGTCGGTGTCCGAGAAGTCGGCCCAGTAGGTGTCGATGAACCGCTCGTCGTCGCCGTACACCGTCTGGAGCATCGACGGCCACGGCTGCTCGATCACGAGGTTGCCCGCCTCGCCGCTGGCCTCGGCGAGCTGATTCCCGTCGTCGTCGACGAGTCCGGCCTCGATCCCGGGACAGGGGCGGCCCGCGGAGCCGGGCTTCATGTCGTCGATGGCCGGCAGGTTCGTGATGAGGTGGCCGCCGGTCTCGGTCTGCCACCAGGTGTCGACGATGACCGCGTCCTCGTCGCCGATGTGCTTGTAGTACCAGAGCCACGCCTCCGGTTGGATCGGCTCGCCGACGGTGGTCATGTGCCGGAAGTCGAAGTCGTAGTCCTCGACGTACTCCGGGCCCCACTTCATGAACATGCGGACCGCGGTCGGCGAGGTGTGGAAGATGTCGACGTCGTATCGCTCGGCGATCTCCCACATCCGGGACTTGTGGGGGTAGTCCGGCGTCCCCTCGTACATCACCGACGTGGTCCCGAGCGCGAGCGGCCCGTAGACGATGTAGGAGTGGCCCGTGATCCACCCGATGTCGGCGGCACACCAGTAGGTGTCCTCGGGCTCGATGTCGAGGACGTACTTCGAGGTGGCGGCGGTGTACGCGAGGTAGCCGCCGGTGCGGTGCTGACAGCCCTTCGGCTTCCCGGTCGTCCCCGAGGTGTACATCAGGAACAGCGGGTCCTCGGCGTCGCGGCTGACGGGGTCGACCCGCTCGCGGTGGTGGTGCTCCAGCAGGTCCGAGACCAGCCGGTAGTTGCTGCTGATCTCGGCGTTCGGTTCGTCGTGGCGCGTCCAGCACAGCACTTCGGGGTCGCCGTCGATCTCGCCGAGCGCCTCGTCGGTCTTCTCGACGTGTTCGAGGAAGTCGCCGCGCCGGTAGTAGCCGTCGATGGTGATCACGTAGTCGGAGTCGGCGTCGTTGACCCGCTCGGCCAGCGCCGAGGCCGAGAAGCCAGCGAACACCACCGAGTGGGGCGCGCCGATGCGCGCGCACGCGAGCATCGTGATCGGGAGCGCCGGCACCATCGGCAGGTGGACGGTGACGACGTCGTCCTCCTCGACTCCGACGCTCCGGAGCGCGGCGGCGAACTCGTTGACCTCGCGGTAGAGGTCCTGGTAGGTGATGTTGCGCTGTTCGCCGTCCTCACCCTCCCAGAGCAGCGCCGTCTGGTTCCCCCGCTCGTCGAGGTGTCGGTCGACGCAGTTGACCGACGCGTTGAGCTTCCCGCCCACGAACCACTCGAAGAACGGGGGGTTCGATCCGTCGAACGTCTGGTCCCAGTGTTCGTCCCAGTCGAGCAGCTCCGCGTACGTCTCGAACCCCTCCGGGGAGTCGCCTACCTCGTCGTAGATGGCCGGGTCCGTCGCGTTGGCCTGCCCGACGAACTTCGACGGGGGCCGGAAGTAGTCCTGCTCGCGGAGCCGTGCCTCCAGCGTCACGTCCTCGCCTTCGTCTACCATGGGTGTACCTCCATGTGGGCTTCTACCGTACCTGCCATAGTCCTAACGCCGTCGCGCCGGGTCGAAGGCCGAACGTTCATGTCGTCGCCAGCGGAACGCCCGCGCATGGACACCGCCCGGACGCTCCTCGGGGACCCGACAGTCCGCGACGACGCCGTCGCGAGCGCGCTCGGCACGCTGGTCGCGGGCGCGGCGCTGGCCGCCGTCTTCGGGCACGCCCTCCCCACCGCGGCGCTCGCGGTCGGCGCGCTCGCGCTCCTCGTGTTCGCCGCCGGCGCCGCCTACCGCGGCGGCGGCTACCCGGCCGCGCTCGCGCTGGCGCTGCTCCCGGTCGTCGGCTGGCTCGTCGGGCCTCTCCCGGCCGGCGGGACGGTCGCCCCCCGGGCCGCGCTGACCGCGCTGGGCGCCGGCGTCGTCGTCGGGACGGTCGGGTTCGCGCTCGGCGTCGTCGCCCGCGCGCTCCGGTCCTGATACCGCCGGCCGTCCCGTGGCGAGGGTCGCCACCCCGGCCGACGGTCGGGCCGAACGGACGGCCGGCAGTACGCGCCCGTCAGATCGCCATCCCGATCGACTCGCGGTAGCTGCCGTACTCGGCCTCGAAGACCTCCATGATCTCGCCCATCGTGGCGTAGGTCTTCACCGCGTCGACGATGGCGGGCATGACGTTCTCGTCGCGCTGGATCGCGTCCGCGAGGTCGTCGAGCGCGGCCTCGACGGCGTCGTCGTCGCGCTCCGCTTTCACGTCGGCGAGTCGCTCGCGCTGACGTTGCTGGACCGACTCGTCGACCGTCAGGATCTCCGGGGCGGTGTCCTCCTCGATCTGGTAGCGGTTCACGCCCACGACGACCTCCTCGTCCTCGTCGACGCGCGTCTGGTACTCGTAGGCCGCCTCCTGGATCTCGCGGTGGAAGTACCCCTCCTCGATCCCCTGGAGGACGCCGTCCCGGATGGAGCCGTCGCCCAGTTCGCGGATCTCGTCGATGTAGGCCATCGTCTCGGCCTCGACCTCGTCGGTGAGCCGCTCGACCGCGAACGACCCGCCGAGCGGGTCGACGATGTCGGCGGCGCCGGACTCCTCGGCGATGATCTGCTGGGTCCGGAGCGCCACCCGGACCGCGTCCTCGCTGGGGAGCGCGAGCGCCTCGTCGAAGGAGTTCGTGTGCAGCGACTGGGTGCCCCCGAGCACGCCCGCGAGCGCCTGGATGGTCACCCGGACGATGTTGTTCAGCGGCTGCTGGGCCGTCAGCGACTGCCCGGCGGTCTGGGTGTGGAACTTCAGGCGCTTCGCCTCGGGGTCGGCGGCGCCGTACTCCTCCTCCATGAGCCGCGACCAGATGCGCCGGCCGGCGCGGAACTTCGCGACCTCCTCGAAGATGGAGTTGTGCGAGTTGAAGAAGAACGAGAGCTGCGGGGCGAACTCGTCGACCTCCAGCCCCCGGTCGAGGCAGTCCTCGACGTAGGCGAAGCCGTCCGCGAGCGTGAACGCCAGTTCCTGGACGGCGGTCGAGCCGGCCTCGCGGATGTGGTACCCCGAGACCGAGACGGGGTAGAACTTCGGCGTCTCCTCGACGGCGAACTCGATGGTGTCGGTCACCACGTCGAGCGACGGCGCCGGCGGGACGACCCACTCCTTCTGTGCGATGAACTCCTTGAGCATGTCGTTCTGGAGGGTGCCCCGGATCTGCTCGCGGGGAACGCCCTGCTGGTCGGCCAGCGCGATGTACATCGCGTAGATGACCGGTGCCGAGGGGTTGATCGTGAACGACGTGCTCACTTCGCCCACGTCGATGCCCTCGAACAGGATCTCCATGTCCCGGAGCGTGTCGACGGCGACGCCCTCCTTGCCGACCTCGCCGTCGCTCATGGGGTGATCGGAGTCGATGCCCATCAGCGTCGGCATGTCGAACGCCGTCGAGAGGCCCGTCTGGCCCTGGTCGGTGAGGTAGTGGAACCGGTCGTTGGTCTCCTCGGCAGTGCCGAAGCCGGCGAACTGGCGCATCGTCCAGGTCCGCCCCCGGTACATCGTGGGGTACGGGCCGCGGGTGTAGGGCGGTTCGCCCGGGAACCCGAGGTCCTCGTCGTAGTCGAGGTCGGCGACGTCCTCGGGCGTGTACAGCCGGTCGACCTCCATGTTCGAGACCGTGGCGAACCGGTCTTTCCGCTCGCCGTGTGCGTCGAGCGCCGGGTCGAGCGTCTCGTCTTCCCACTCCTCGCGCTCCGATCGGATGTCAGCGAGGTCGTCGTCGTCGTACATGCCGCGAGGTAGACGCCGCAGGCTCTTAATTCTCCACGTGTCGATCCCGGTGCGAGCCGGCTACATCCGGGTGGCTTCTTTCGCCTCTTCGGCGTGTTCGAGCGCGAGTTCGAGCTGGCGTCGGTGGAGCGCCTCCAGTTCCTCCAGGTCGGCGTCGGCCACCTGCGTCGTGACCTCCACGCCGGGGAGGCTGGTCTTGAGCCGGTTCTCGCTCCCGCCGATCGCCTCGTCGAGGTCGAGGTCCATACGACAGCCCCGACGCCCGGCCACTTAGGGTCTAGTACTGCCCGAGCGTCCCGCGGCGCCGCGCGCGCGCCGCGGCGAACTGGAAGCCGGCGTAGCCGACGAGCAGGTAGGCGCCCGCCTCCACCGCGAGCAGCGCCAGGTCGGTCGTCGGCAGCGTCCAGAGCGGCCGTCCCCCGGCCATCGTCAGCCGGAGGAGGTGGCTCCCGAGCGCCAGCGGCAACAGCTTGAGCGCGGGCACCTGCTCGACGGGCGCCGCGACGAACGCCACGAAGGCGAACTGGACGAGCGCGAACAGGTGCTCGATCCGCTTGAACGCGAGCGCCAGCCCGCCGACGGCGAGGCCGACCCCGACCGCCGTCGCGACGGTCAGCAGGCCGACCGGCAGGACCGTGACCGGGTCGAGCCGGAGCGCGCTCCCGGTCGTCGCAACCAGCAGCGAGAGCAGGACCGCGCCGTAGCCGAACGCGATGCCGACGTTCACCGCGGTCTCGACGAGGACGACCCGCCCGAACCCCAGCGGCGACATGGCCAGCTGTTCGAGCGTCCCCCACTGGGCCTCGCGGACGAGGTCCCAGGCGAGGTCCGCGGCGGCGACCGAGGCGACCGCCAGCACGGCGGCCGAGACGACGACCTCCGGGAGCGAGGCCGCGAGGACGCCGGGCGCGACCCGGCGCCCGGCGACCACCACCAGGAGAAAGAGCAGGTAGACGGCGACCAGGCTGGTCAGCGTGTTGAACGCGTAGTGGACCCGGAGCCGGACGGTCTTCCTGGCGACCGCGCGCACCAGCGCCCAGGTCTCGCTCGCGCTCATCGGGTCAGGTGGAGCACGGCGTCCTCGAGCGACGGTTCGACGGCCGACACCGAGACCACGTCCGCCTCGGCGTCCCGGAGGTCGGCGACGAGGTCGTAGAAGGCGGTCGCGTCCGCGACGGTGACCTCGAAGCGGACGCCCTGGGGCACCGACTGCCAGCGCTCGATGCCGTGGGCGGCCTCCAGGTCGCGACGGACGCCGGCCGGGAGGTCGCTCGCGAGCGTCACCCGGTAGGCGCGGGCGCGGTGCGCGCCCAGCAGGTCCGAGACGGGGCGGTCGGCGACGAGGCGGCCCCCGGAGAGCACGACCGCGCGGTCACAGACCTCCTGGACGACGTCCGCGTCGTGACTGGAGAGGACGACCGTCCGGTCGTCGCCGGCGAGTTCGCGGATCCGGGTCCGGAGCGCGTAGGCGGCCTCGACGTCCAGCCCGAGGGTCGGTTCGTCGAGGACGACGACCGGCGTCTCGCGCGCGAGCGCGCAGGCGAGCGCGACGCGCCGCCGCTGACCGCGCGCGAGCGATCCGACCGGGTCGTCGGCCAGGTCGACCAGGTCGAGCGACGCCAGCAGGTCCGCGTGGGCCTCGCGACGCTCGCGAGCGTCGATCCCCTGGAGCCCGGCGAAAAACGCCAGGTTCTCCCGGGGCGTGAGCTGCCAGTACACGTTGCGCGTCCCTTCGAGCATCGCGCCCACCTCCCGGTAGGTCCGGGCGGGCGCGCTGAGCACGTCGACGCCGTTGACGGCGACCGAGCCGGCCGACGGCGCAACCAGGCCGAGCGCGGTCCGGAGGATCGTGGTCTTGCCCGCGCCGTTCGGGCCGAGTAGCCCCACGACGGCGCCCGGTTCGACGGAGAACGTGACGTCGTCGACGGCCGTGACGTCGCCGTACCGCTTGGTCAGGCCCCGGACGGACAGCGCCGGAGCGCCGCTCTCGCCGGCGTCACGGACTCGCTGTAACGTCGTGCGCGTCACTGCGTCACACGCTACGTCGGGCGGGCGCAAAAATCCGCCGCCGTCACTCCTGGAGGCGCTTGACCGTCTGGACCAGCGGGTGGTGGGCGTAGTCGACCTCGGAGATGTCGTCGATGGAGGTGAGGTTCTCCTTGCGCGCGGTCTCGGCCATCCCGAGGTCGACGTGCCGGTCGAGCACGATGACGTAGGCGTCCATCTCCTCGACGCCGATGCGGTCGGCAGCCTTCACGCGGTGGTGGCCGTCGGCGAGCAGCAGTTCGCTCTCACCGTGCCCGTCGCCGGGCGGGTTGTCGATGACGACCAGCGGCTCCGCCAGCCCGTTCTCGAGTTCGTAGGTCCGGCCTTCGAGTTCGTCGGAGTAGACTTTCGTCTGCGTGGGCACGAGGTCGGCCAGCCGCACCGTCCGGCGTTCCTCGGTCGCGCCCACGCCGTGGATGTTCTCCAGCGTCTGCTTGAGCTTGCCCACCTTCTCGGGCGTGGCGCGCTCGATCTGCGAGCGGATGACGTCCGCGTTCGCGATGATGCCCACGAGGTTGCCGGCGTCGTCGACCACCGGGAGCCGCTGGATCCCCGAGCGGAGGATGACCCGCGCGGCGTCGGTGATCTTCATGTCGGGGTGTGCGACGACCAGGTCCGTGGTCATCACCTTGAAGATGGGCTCGTCGTCGTCGGCCAGCAGGAGGTCGCGGGCGGTGACGAACCCCTCGACGCGCCGGCCGTCGGTGACCGGGAACCCGCTGTGCTCCTCGCTCTCGGCGATGCGGCGCGCCACCTCGGCGACGGTGTCGTCGGCCGACACGGTCGCGACGTCTCGTGTCATGTAGTCTTTGACGCGCGGCTTCTCGTCCGAGACGTCGCTGTCGGTCATCGCTGTCACGTACGGCCTCGCCGCAGAAAACTCTCACTCTCCCTCGTCGCGGTAGTACGCCAGGTCGCTGGGGGCGGGGAGCGGGACGTCGGGCGGCGTCTCGGCCACGACTTCGAGGAAGCGGTTCCGCACCAGTTCGTCGACGACCTCGATCAGTCGGTCGCGGTCGACCTCGGCGGGGTCGCCGAGCAGCCCGAGCGGGAGCTGTGCCCCCGCCATGTCGGCGTGGCCCCCGGCGCTCCCGATCTGGTCGAACGCCTCCCGGAGCGCCTCCCCGAGGTCGAGGTCGGCGCCGCGCGACCGCGCCGAGAGGTAGACCGTCCCCTCCATGACGCCGTAGACGAGCGTCGTGTGGACGCTCTCCATGTCGAGCAGCTGGTCTGCGGCCTGGGCGAGCGCGTCGCGGTCGCCGACGTACCCGGCGCAGGTCGTGAGCACGCCGCCGCTGACGTGGCGGTTGCTGATGGCGTCGGCGAGCAACTGCATCGTCGCCAGCCCCACGCTCGGCGACTCGATCCGGTCGAGGGCGTCCACGTCGGCCCGTGGGAGCAGGTAGGCCGCCGCCTCGTAGTCCCGGGCGCAGACCTCGCGGCTGAAGTCGCGGGTGTCGACCCGGATGCCGAACAGCAGGCCGGTCGCGATGGCCGGATCGACGTCGAGGTCGAGCTGTTCGAGGTAGTCGACCAGGAGCGTGCTGGTCGCGCCCGCGTCGCTCCGGAGGTCGCGAAAGCGGGCGTCCACCGGACCGCGCGGCGGGTGGTGGTCGACGACCGCGTCAACGGTCACGTCCTCCGGCAGGCCGTCGTTGACCCCCGGACGCGAGTGATCGACGAGCGCGAACCCCCCGTACGACGAGAGGTCGGCGTCCGGATCGAGGTTCGTGAGGTCGTAGTCCAGGAGGTTGACGAGGGCGCGGTTCTCCTGGTGCGAGATGTCGCCGAAGTAACAGACGTCGGCCGCCACGCCGAAGGCGCGGGCCACGCGCTGGAGGGCGAGCGCGCTCGCGATGGCGTCCGGGTCGGGGTTGTCGTGGGTCACGATCGCGAGCGTCCCCTCGACGGCCGCGAGCACTTCCCGGAGGCGCTCGACGCGGTCGGCCTGCTCGCCCGCCCGCGCGCCGATCGCCTCGATCACGGCCGTGCCGGGGTCGAACACCGTGTCGGCCACCGCGGCCAGCCCCTGGCGGATCGTGGCGGTCGCGTCCCGGCCGGCGTACGCGAACAGCATCGCGTCGGGGAACAGGCGACGGGCGGTCCGCGCCGCCGCCAGGTTGCGCCCCGGGTCGTCGCTGACGACCGCCACGAGCGTCACCTCGCCGGCGAGCGATCCCGCGACGTCTCTGAGCGCGCGCTCGTCCGTGACGTCGACGCGCCGGGCGGGGACGCCCTCGTTGCGCAGCGTCTCGACCCGGCGGTCGTCGCCGGTCGCGACCACCACGTCGCCCGGCCGGTCGCGGATCGCGTCGACCACGTCGTGCCCGACGGAGCCACACCCGAGCACGAGGCGGGAATCCATGGACGCGACGTTGTGCTCGGAGGCTCCTAAACCCCACTTTTTCGGCCCGGGGCGCACAGCGAGCGCGACCGCGCGTCCCCGGCCCCGGTGGCGGTCGGACGCCACATTTTTAGACGAGGCTAAATCTAGACTTAGACCAACAACTATATCTCTCGTCGTCGGGTAGCACGACTCGATCAACATGACTGACGGCGAGTCGGGAGCGCGAGCTCCAGTCTCCGTGCGGGAACTTCTCTACTATCTCGGCCCCGGGTTCATCATCAGCGTCGCCTACATGGACCCGGGGAACTGGGCGACGAACATCTCCGGAGGCGCCAAGTTCGGGACGGCGCTGTTGTGGGTCATCATCCTCGCGAGTCTGATGGCGATCGCCATCCAGGTGATCGCCGCGAAGCTCGGCATCGCCACCGGGAAGGGCGTCGCCCAGCTCTGCCGCGAACGGCTCCCCCGGCGGGTCGTGTGGGTGCTCTGGGCCGCCGCCGAACTCGCCATGATCGCCACCGACATGGCCGAGATCATCGGCGCCGCGATCGGCTTCAGCCTCATCTTCCAGCTCCCGCTGGCGGCCGGCGCGGTGCTCGCGGGCGTGAGCTCGTTCGCGCTCCTCGGCGTGCGGACGGCCTATCGCAGGGGCTTCCGCTGGGTCGAGTTCACCATCATGTTGCTGGTGGCCGTGATCGCGCTCGCGTTCGTCTTCGAGATGGTGCTCGCACGGCCGACCGCCGGCCAGATCGCCGCCGGGCTCGCCCCCTCGATCCCGAACGCGTCGGCGCTGTACATCGCGATCGGCATCCTCGGGGCGACGGTCATGCCCCACAGCGTCTACCTCCACCCGGTCATCGTCCAGGACCGCCGCGACCGGCTGATCAGAGACGAGGGCGACACCGAGACCGTCCACCGGCGGCACTTCCGCCTGGAGAGCATCGACACGTCGTTCGCGCTGTTCGGGGCGATGTTCGTCAACGGGGCCATGCTGGTCGTCGCCGCCGCCTCGCTCCAGGGGACCGGCATCGAGACGCTGAACGAGGCCTACCTGACCCTCCAGAGCGTCTTCGGGTCGTACGCGAGCCTGGCCTTCGGGATCGCGCTCATCGCCGCCGGTCTCTCCTCGTCGCTCGTCGCGACCATGGCCGGACAGACGGTCATGGACGGCTTCCTCGACCTGAACGTGAACGTCTGGATCCGCCGGTCGGTGACGCTCGTGCCCAGCCTGGCCGTCGTGATGGTGGGGTTCGACCCGACGAGCGTCCTCGTCGCCTCGCAGGTCGCGCTGAGCTTCGAGCTCCCGTTCGTCCTGATCCCGCTCCTCTGGTTCACCTACCAGACGGACCTCATGGGCTCGTTCACGAACCGTCGCACGACGACGTACGGACTCGGGCTCGTCATCGGGCTCATCGTCGTCCTGAACGTCTGGCTCCTCTACTCGACGCTGCTCGGCGGCGGCGCACCGTGACGGCCCGGCGCTCCCCGCGCGAGGGCGGTCGGTCGATCGACGAGAGCGAACGGCCCCTCGTCCGTCGGTCCGGGACGGGCCCGCGACCACGATCGCGGGCGGGGGACTAGAAGAGGGCGGCGGCGGCGTTGAACGCCGTGCCGAAGGCGATGCCGAACGCCGGGAGCATCAGGACCGTGACGACGGCGGCCGCGACCACGGCCGCGTAGAGGGCCGTCGGGTAGCCCTCGAGCTCCAGGTCGTCGGCGGGGTCGTTGATCCACATCGCCTTCACGACCCGCGAGTAGTAGAACAGCGACAGCGCGCTGTTGATCGCGAGCGCGAACGCGAGGATGGGCAGGCCGGCGCCCACCGCGCCGAGCAGGAGGTAGTACTTCGAGAGGAACCCGCCGCCGACCGGTAGCCCCGCGAGGCTGAACAGGAAGACCGTCATCGCGACGCAGGCCACCGGCGCCTTGGTGGCGAGCCCGTTGTAGTCCTCGAAGGTGCGGCCGACGCCCCAGTACTCGACCAGCGCGATGAACAGGAACGCGCCGGTGTTCATGAACCCGTAGACGAGCAGGTGGATCATGCCGGCCCCCAGCGCGAGGCTGCCGTTGCCGCCGCCGATGGCCGCCAGCGCGATCAGCACGTAGCCCGCGTGCCCGATCGAGGAGTACGCGAGCATCCGCTTGACGTTCTCCTGGGTGGCTGCGGCGAAGTTCCCCAGCGTCATCGTCGCGAGCGCGAGGATCCAGAACACGAGCGTCCAGTCGATGGTCGGGGAGACGGCGTTGAGCGGGAACGCGACCGCGAACACGCGGAACGCGACCACGAACCCGGCGGCCTTCGACGCCGAGGAGAGGAACGCCGAGATCGGACCCGGCGCGCCCTCGTACGCCTCGGGCGCCCAGAAGTGGAACGGGACGCTCGCGGTCTTGAACGCGAAGCCCCCGATCACCATCAGCACGCCGATCCCGAGGACGCCGCTCAGGCCCGTGCCGCCGACGGCGTTCGCGATGGCGTCGAGGCGGAGGTGGCCCGTCGCGCCGTAGACGAGCGAGACGCCGTAGGCGAAGATCGCAGACGAGAGCGCGCCGACGAGGAAGTACTTCAGTCCCGCCTCGACGGAGCCGCGGTTGTCCTTGAGGAACGCGACGAGCGCGTAGGACGGCAGCGAGAGCAGTTCGAGGCTCACGAAGACGGTGACGAGGCTGTTGGCCGCGGCCAGCAGCGTCATCCCCGTCGCCGCCAGCACCACGAGGATGAAGTACTCGGCCTGGTACTCGTGGCCCTTCAGGTAGTCGTAGCTCGCCACGCTCACGAGCGCGGTGACGCTCGTGAAGATGACGGTGAAGAACAGCGCCATCCCGTCGACGACGAGTTGTCCCCCGAACAGCGTGATCGGTCCCTCCGCTTGGCCGGTGCCCGCGAGCAGGTACCAGCCGGCGACCGCGAGCGCGAGCAGCGACCCGGCGGTCGCCGTGCCCGCGAGCAGCGGGCTGTCGCTCACGTCGGGATCGACGCTGTCGACGAGGAACAGCACGAGCGCCGTCAGCCCCAGGAGGGCGGTCGGCGCGAGCGCCGCGATCGACGGCAGCTGTGCCATCAGGCACCACCTCCCAGCGCGAGGATGGGATTGACCGCGTCACGGATCATCCCGAAGAAGATGTCCGGGGCGACGCCGAGTGCGATGATCAGCACCACCAGCGCCACCAGCGGGACGAGGTCGTGGAGCGCCGCCCGGCCGGCCTCGTAGTCGGTGTCGAGCCGGTAGGAGCCGAACAGCGTCCGCTGCATCGCGAAGAGGAGGTAGCCGGCCACGATGACGATGCCGAACATCGCCACCGAGGTGAACACGGGCGCGCCGGCGAAGCCGGCGTCGAACGAGCCGAGGAACACGAACAGTTCCGCGGCGAACCCGGCCATCAGCGGCAGGCCCATGTAGGCGAACGACCCGGCGACGAACACCCCGACGGTCACCGGCATCCGGTCGGCCAGCCCGCTCATGTCGCCGACGATCCGGGTGTGGGTGACGTTGTAGATGACCCCGACGCAGAGGAACAGCAGCCCGGAGATCAGGCCGTGCGAGATCATCTGGAACGTCGCACCGCCCACGCCGTAGGTGGTGTAGGCGACCAGCCCGAGGATCACGTAGCCCATCGAGGACACCGAGGAGTAGGCGACGATGCGCTTCAGGTCCTGCTGGGCCAGCGCGAGCAGCGCGCCGTAGACGACCGAGACGACTGCGAACAGCGCGATGATCGGCGCCAGGTTCCGTGCCACGTCGGCCAGCATCGTGAAGTTGAACCGGAGCAGGGCGTAGGTCCCCATCTTCAGCAGGACGCCGGCCAGCATCACGGACACCGGCGTCGGGGCCTCGACGTGGGCGTCGGGCAGCCACGTGTGGACCGGGACGATCGGCACCTTGACCGCGAAGCCGGCGAACATCGCGACGAACGCGAGGGTCGCGAGCGACGACGCCGGGATGCCGGCCAGCGACCCGAGCTGCCCCGCCCGCAGCGCCTGTGCGATCGCCGGCATGTCGAGCGTCGACACCGACCCGCCCAGCCCGAACACCAGGGCGAAGAACCCGATGAACATGACCAGCGAAGCGATGTTGGTGTAGACGAAGAACTTGATGGCGGCGTACTCCTTCCGCGGGCCGCCCCAGATCCCGATGAGGAAGTACATCGGGACGAGGACGGCCTCCCAGAAGACGAACCAGACGAAGAAGTCGAGCGCGGTGAACACGCCGACGAGCGAGGCCTCCATGAACAGCATCAGCCCGTAGAACTGGCTCTGGCGGCTGTCGATCGGCGTCCACGCGCTCAGGATGGCGAGCGTCGTGAGCACCGTGGTCAGCACCAGCAGCGGCATGCTGATGCCGTCCAGTCCGACGTGCCACTGGATCTGATAGGGGCCGACGGTCACCCACTTCACCATCGTCTCGTAGGCGAGCGTGCCGTTGAGCAGCGCGTTCCCCGAGCCGTCGAAGCCGAGGAACATCCACACGGAGCCGACGAGCGGCAGGAGGCTCCACGCGAAGGCGAACCGGCCGGCGTACCGGTCCGGGATGACGAACGCCACCACGGCGCCGACCAGACAGAGCGCGAGGAGCAGTTCGACGAGCATCTAGAACCACCCCCCCACGAGCCCGAAGGCGACGAGCAGGAGGACGACCCCCAGCGTGATGAACGCGGCGTAGTTCGTGACGATACCCGTCTGGATGCGACGCAGGCGGTCGCCGGAGAACAGGCTCACGCTGGAGACGGCGTTGACCGCGCCGTCGATGACGCCCTGGTCGAACTTGTCCGCGACCCGGGCGACGGTCTGCGTGAGGCCCTCGGCGAGCCACACCTGGTACTCGTCCTGGTAGTAGTTGTTCATGAGCAGCGTCTGCAGACTACCGAGCTTCTGTGTGTGTTCTTCGGGCTCGGGGACGTTGTAGAGCGAGTAGGCGAGGCCGGCGCCGGCCAGCGCCAGTCCCAGCGAGACGAGCGCCGAGATCAGCATCGAGCCGACGCGACCGGCGAAGTAGACCGGGGCGTAGCCGGCCTGCTCTTCGAGCAGGACTTCGTAGTGGTGCAGCCCGGTCAGCAGTTGTTCGTTGGCGACCGAGGAGTTGAGCCACGTGTGGAGGAGTTCGATCTTGAGGCCGGTGAGCTCGGCGACCGGCGCCATGTTCAGCAGGCCGACCACGGCCGCCAGCACGCCGAGCACCACGAGCGGCACCTTCACGTTCCACCGGACCTCGTGGGGGTCGGCCGCCGTGTCCGAGCGCGGTTCGCCGTGGAAGGTGAGGAACACCATCCGGAAGGTGTAGAACCCGGTGAAGAACACGGCGATCAGGCCCATCGCCCAGGCGATCAGCAGCAGCGGGCTGTGCAGGCCGTGGATCAGCGCGTCGAACAGCACCTCGTCTTTCGACCAGAAGCCGGCGAAGGGGACGATCCCGGCCAGCGCGAGCGACCCCGAGAGGAACGTCCAGTAGGTCACCGGCATC
>JBDGSV010000004.1:0-22082 GCA_042217375.1 Haloarculaceae archaeon
GAGTTCTGCATCTACGACCCGCTGGTGAACGTCCCGCTGCTGGTCAAACACCCCGACCTGCCCGCCGGCCGGCGCGACGACCAGGTCGAACTGCTCGACTGCTACCACACGGTGCTCGACCACGTGGGCGCCGAGGGGCAGGGCGAGCCGCTCGACCCCGACCGCTCGCTGCTCTCCGACACCTACCGGGAGTTCGAGGGGAGCGAGTACGCCTACGTCGAGTACCACCGCCCCGTGGTGGAACTGAAGCAACTGGAGAACAAGGCGGCTGCGGCCGGGATCGAACTGGACGAGCGCTCCCGGTTCTACTCGCGGATGCGCGCGGCGCGCCGGGTGGACGGCAAGTACATCCGGAACGAGCGAATCCCGGACGAGGCCTACCGGCTCGACGACGACCCCGGCGAGACCGAGCCGGTGGGGACCGACGACGGCGTGGTCGCAGACGTCGAGGCCGCGCTCGCCGCGTTCGAGGCCGACGTCGGGGGCGAGTGGGACGAGGTCGGCGACGACGACGTGCTCTCGGACATGAGCGACGACGCCAGGTCGCGACTGAAGGACCTCGGCTACATCGACTAGATGGCGCGCAGCAGCGACGTCTTCGAGTTCGCGACCGCGGAGACGCTGGCCAAGACGGGCGTCGGGTTCGTCATCGCAGTGGCGCTGCTGGCGCTCGTCGCCGCCGGCATCGGCGTCGACCGGGTCGTGCAGACGCTCGCCGACGCGCACCTGCGGTGGATCGCCGCCGGCTGTCTCTCGACGTTCCTCTGTCTGCTGTTCTGGGGGAAAGCCTGGCAGGTGGTGCTCTCGGTGGTCGGCGTGTCGGTGCCGTTCCGGCGGCTCGCGGTCACCTACTTCGCGGCGACGTTCGCCAACTACGTGACGCCGCTGGGCCAGGCCGGCGGCGAACCGTTCATCGCCTACGTGCTCGCCCGGGACACCGAGGCCAGTTACGAGGACAGCCTCGCGAGCGTGGTGACCGCCGACCTGCTGAACCTGTTGCCCTTCTTCAGTTTCGCCGCCGTCGGGCTGTCGGTGTTGCTCTGGCGGGCCCAGCTCCCGGCCGCAGCCCGACCGCTGGTGCTCGGCCTGTTCGGCCTGGCGGTCGGCGTCCCCCTGGTCGCCCTCGCCGGCTGGCTGTTCCGCCACGCCATCCGCGACGGCGCGCTCCGGCTGATGGCGCCGGTCGTGGCCCGGACCGACCGGATACGGCTCGATTCGATCCGGCGACGCATCGACGACCTCTACGCGTCGTTCGAGCGCATCGCGGCCGAACCCCGGGCGCTGGTGGGCGCGCTCCTGTTCGCCTACCTCGGCTGGGTGTTCTTCGCGCTCCCGCTGTACTTCGCGGGCCAGGCGCTCGACCTCCCGCTCAGCGCCCTGCTGGTCCTGTTCGTCGTCCCCGCGAGCACGCTCGCGGGCATCGTCCCCTCGCCGGGCGGCCTGGGCGGCGTCGAGGTCGCGCTCGTCGTCCTGTTGCTGGCGCTCGCCCCGCTCACGGCGGCGGAGGCGTACGCCGTCGCGCTCGTCTACCGGCTGGCGAGCTACTGGTTCGCGCTCGTGATCGGGGGCGTGGCCGCGCTGTGGGTCGTCCGTCGCGCGTAGGCGCCCGGAGTGAGTTATAAGCGCCCGGCGAGTGGAGTGAGACGCATGCGATCAGAGGAGGAAATCCGCGAGCGGATCGGCGCCCTCGAAGCCGAGTACGACAGTCACGACCCGCCGTCCTCGGAGCTGGAAGACGAGACCGAGGTGGCGCTGCTCCGCGCCATGGAGGAACTGGAGTGGGTGCTCGAAGAACACGACGAGGAGATGGGATTCACAGTCTGAGATCCGCGAGCAGGGGGAGGTGGTCCGAGGGGAACCGGCCCGCCCGGTCCAGGTCGGGACAGGCGGCGTGCTGGATCACGTCGAACTCGTCGGTGACGAACAGGTAGTCGAGCCGGCGGCCCGTCGGCGGCGGCTCATAGCCCGTGAAGCTCACGCTGGGGCCGTGGTGGCCGTGGCGAGCCACCGCCCGGGCGTCCCGCAGCCGCGAGTCGGGCCCGGTCAGGATCTGGTAGGGCTCGCCCGCCGGCGTGCTGTTGAGGTCGCCCGCGACGACGACCGGGCCCGCCGCGTCGGCGGCCCACTCGCGGACCAGTCGCGCGCTCTCGACGCCGGCCCGCTCGCCCCGGTGGTCGAAGTGGACGTCGAACAGGGTGAAGGCCGTCCCGTCCGTCCGCCGGAGGCGCGCGACCGTCGCGACCCGGGGGAAGGCGGCGTCCCACCCTGCGACCGCCTCGTCCGGGGCCTCGGCGAGCCAGCGCACCTCGCAGTCGGCGAGCGTCCAGCGGTCGGTCAGGTAGCCCACGGGGTTGTACTCGCCGGTGCGGTCGCCGGCGCCCGCGAAGGCGTAGCCCGGCAGCCGATCGGCCAGGCTGGCGAGCTGGTCGGGACCCGCCTCCTGGACGGCGACGACGTCCGGGCGGCGGACGCGGATCGTCCCCGCGACGCCGTCGCGGCGGCGGCGCTCCCAGGCGTCCTCGTCGGCGTCGAGCGCGGCGTGCCGGACGTTGTACGAGAGGACGCGGAACGCGCCCGTCACGGCGGTGCGAGGGGCAGGTGGGGCGGTTCGCGGCCCCTGCGTGGGGGCGCGGGCTCTCCCGGACGGCACGGGCGTGGGGCCTCTCTCGACATGGATTCAGCGGGGTCACCCCAACGGACGACGCCCGGGACGAAGTAGCTTGGCCGTCGCGAACGAGGTCGGGGGAGCCGGAACGTTAAGGTGGGGCGGGAGGTACCTCCCGGGTATGTCCGTCGAGAGCCAGCGGGACCGCGGGGGCGTCATCACCGGCGTCCGCGTCGACGTCCGGCAACTCCACGACGCGTGGATGGAGCTGCTGTTTCCCCGCCAGCGCGAGGCCGAACACACGGTGCTCGGCCGGTGGCGCCCCGAGACGACCCGGGACAAGGTCGGCTACTGGGGCTGGGCGGCGCTCGGCGTCCCGCTCGTCGCGGTCCTCTACCCGCTGGTGCTGGTCGGCTTCGCCGTCCGGTTCTACGCGCGCGGATTCGACTCGGCGGCGACCCGGCTCGGCGTCGTCGGCGTCGTCGTCCTGGCGCTCGTCGTCTGGGGAGCGCTCACGGCGCTGACGTACGTCCGGCTCGAACCCGCGGCCGTGCAGGCAGTGGCCGGCGCGAGCGCCGTCGCGGTCGTCTCGGCCGGACTGGCCGCCCTGTTCTCCCAGCGCGGCGGCCGGGTCACGACCGTGCTGCTGGCCTACCCCTTCGGCGTCACGGCCATCTTCCTGCCGCCGGTCGTCGCCGCGCTCTACTCGCCGACCGTCGCGGCGGCGGTCTTCCCGCGGAGCGACCAGATCGCCATCTACGTGCTCAACGACGTCCTGCCGCGCGTTCCCGCCGTCGGCGAGCGAGCCAGCGCCTACCTCCGCGACAACTACGAACTCGTCGGCGGCGCCTACGCGCTGATGTGGTTCGCCATCGCCGTCCCCGTCGGCTGGCTGCTCGGCGTCCTCGTCACCATCGCCGACGTCGTCCGCCCGAAAGCCGACGACGAGGAGACCGACGACGCGGAGTGACGGCGGGACCGGCCGCTCCGGAGTGCACGTGACGATCGGAGACGGCGAGACGTCCGTCCGGCGGTCGCCGCCGGCGCAGCAGCGCGGGGAGAGCGCGAGGTCGTCAGTAGAACTCGCGGACGAGGTCCATCGCGTCCTCGGGGGCGCCGTCGGGGACGTCGTGCATGGGTTCGTCGATTCCCATCTGGTCCTCGTAGGGGACGGAGTCTTCGTCCTGGTAGATGACGCCCTGGTACTCCTTGTCGCCGTTGAGGATGACCTCCTGTGCGGCCTCGTAGTCGGTGGGATCGTGGCCTTCGTCCGCCAGGTCGACCAGCGCGTCGCGGAAGTAGTCGTAGGTGTCGACGTCGTTGAACGTCACGCACGGCGAGTAGACGTTCACGAAGCCGAAGCCGTCGTGTTCGATGGCCTCCTGGACGATCTCGGCGTGGCGCTGGGCGTCGGAGGAGAACGACTGGGCGATGAACGTCGCCCCGGCCGCGAGCGCGAGCGCGAGGGGGTTGACCGGCGCCTGGTGGGTGCCGTCGGGCGAGGTCGCCGTCTCGAAGTCCTCGCGGGACGTGGGCGAGAACTGGCCCTTGGTCAGCCCGTAGATGCGGTTGTCCATGACGACGTAGCTCATGTCCACGTTCCGGCGGACGGCGTGGACGAAGTGGCCGGCCCCGATGGAGTAGCCGTCGCCGTCGCCGCCGGCGACCATGACCTCCAGGTCGGGGTTGGCGAGCTTGACGCCGGTGCCCACGGGGAGCGCCCGGCCGTGGACGCCGTGGAGCGCGTAGCTGTGCATGTACGTGCCGATCTTGCCGGAGCAGCCGATCCCGGCGACGATGAAGGTGTTGTCCGGGTCGTTCCCGGTGGCTGCGAGGGCCTTCATCATGCCGTTCATCGTGCCGAAGTCCCCGCATCCGGGGCACCAGGTCGGCTGCTTGTCGGACTTGAAGTCTGTGAACCTGACGTCTGAACTCATGCTTCCACCTCCTGTGTGGCGAGCGCGTCGCGGATCTCGGCCGCGAGTTCGTCCGCCTTGAAGCGGACGCCGTTGTACTTGTTCACCCGCGTGAGGCGGGTCAGCGTGTCGTGTTCGACGAGGTCGGCGAACTGGCCGGTCGCGTTACACTCGACCACGATGACCTCGTCGGCCGCTTCGACCTCGTCGCTGAGGTCGGGGCGCGGGAAGATGTAGGGGACGGAGAGGAACCGGACGTCGACGCCGTCGTCTTCGAGGAAGCCGATCGCCTCGCGCATGGCGCCCTCGTTGGAGCCCCACGAGATGACGAGCGTGTCGGAGTCGGGGTCGCCGAACTCGCGGTAGTCCCACTCGCCCTCGTCGACGGCGGTCTCGACCTTCCGGCGGCGCTTGTCGACCTGCTCGACGCGCACGTCCGTGTCCTCGGTCCGCCGACCGAGCGCGTCGTGCTCCAGCCCGGTCGTCATGTGCGCGCCACCGGTGGTCCCGGGGATGGTCCGGGGGCTGACGCCGTCCTCGGTGGCCAGGTGGGGCTGGAACTGCCCGGCGTCGTTCTGCCACTCGCCCACCTCGTCGGGGTCGACGATGCGACCGCGGTCGATCTCGACCTGGTCCATGTCGAACTCCTCGGGCGGGAAGGTCTGCTCGGTCACCGCGAGCGCGAGGTCGGCCGTGAGGTAGACCGGGATCTGGTACTTCTCGGCGAGGTTGAACGCCTCGATGGTCTTGTGGAAGCACTCGCTGACGGTCGTCGGGGCGAGGACGAAGCGGTCGACCTCGCCGTGGCCGCCGTAGAGCATCTGGTTGAGGTCGCCCTGCTCCTGCTTGGTCGGCATCCCGGTCGAGGGACCGGACCGCATCACGTTACAGATGACGAGCGGCGTCTCGGTGGTCGCGACCAGGCCGAACGTCTCGGTCATCAGGTCGATGCCCGGTCCAGAGGTCGCGGTCATCGCCCGGGCGCCGCTGCGGGCCGCGCCGAGCGCCATGTTGATGGCCGAGAGCTCGTCCTCCGCCTGGACGACGGCGCCGCCGTACTGCTCGATGCGACCGGTCAGGTACTCCATGACGTCGGTCGCGGGCGTGATGGGGTAGCCGGAGTAGAACCGGCAGCCGGCCGCGATGGCGCCCATGCCGATGGCCTCGTCGCCGTTGAGGAGGACGTAGTCGGCGTCCGTGGTCTCGAGGTCGTAGGACGACTCGTGGTCGAACTCCTCCTCGACGTACTCCTTGCCGAGGCGGGCCGCCTCCTTGTTGTTCTCCACGATGGCCTCGCCCTTGTCGCCGAAGCGCTTCTCCAGCGACTCGTCGAGCGCCTCGATGGGGAAGTTGGACACCTCGCAGGCGGCGCCCAGCGCGACGATGTTGCGCATGATGGCGCCGCCGGCGTCCTCGGCCAGTCGCTTCAGGGGGACCGAGAGCCCGATCGTCTCGTCGGGCGCCTCGAAGTCCTCCATCGTCGTTCGCTCACCGTCGTAGATGATGATCGATCCCTCGTGGAGTTCGTCGAGGTTCTCCTCGACCGTGCGCTGCGTCAGCGCGATGAGGATGTCGAGACGATCGACGACACTCTCCACGCGATCCACCGACGTACGAACCTTGTAGGCCGTGTAGCCTCCCCGGATGCGGGACGCGAAGTCCTTCGAGGTAAAGACGTGGCGTCCGGCACGGGAGAGCGCCTGGGCGAAGATCTTCCCGGTCGAGTCGATCCCGTCCCCGGCCTCGCCACCGATGGCCCAGTTCAGGTCCTCGGGCATACTAGGACGGGGCTACCTCCCCACAGAGGAAAAACCTTCTGAAACGCACAGGGGATGGACGACAGAAACCCGGGTGCTACGACCGTCTGACGGCGAAATTCGCCGCGGAGCGGTTCGCGACTGACACGTTCGGGCCGCCAGTCCGCCAGCGAGCCGCGAGCCCCCGGGAGATCGGCGGGAATCGAAAGGACCAACCGATCCAGGGCGGTGGACAAACCCACCATGGAATCTACAACCACGCGCGTGGCCGCCGTCCGCGCGCTCGCCGCCGACGCGGTCGCCATCGACGTCGAGACGCCAGACGGCTTCGACGCCCGACCCGGCCAGTTCGTGAAGGTCAGCGCCAGCCTCGACGACGAGCGGGAGGCCCGCTTCTACACCATCTCCTCGCCCGACGTCGTCGACGCCTTCGAACTCACCGTCGAGGTCGATCCGGAGGGGACGCTCGGCCCCTGGCTCGCCGATCGCGAGGCCGGCGACGAACTCGAGATCGCCGGCCCGTTCGGCAACGACTACTACGAAGACGAGTCGCGAGCGGTCGTCCTGGCCGGCGGGCCGGGCATCGGCCCGGCGGTCGGCATCGCAGAGCGCGCCGTCGCCCAGGGGCACGAGGCCGCCATCGTCTACCAGGACGACGCGCCCCTCCACGAGGACCGCCTGGAGGCGCTCCGGGAGGCCGGCGTCCCCGTGTTCGTCCTCGGGACCGACGAGGACGTCACCGACGCGACCCGGCAGGCCCTCGACGGCGGCGGCCAGGTGTTCGTCTACGGCTTCGCCGACTTCCTCGACGTCGCCACCGACGCCATCGCCGAGGCCGGCGGCGACCCCGAGACGGCCAAGGTCGAGAACTTCGGCTGACCGCGGGCTCCCCGCGGACCGCCCACGCGCCGCTCAGGCCCGCTGGGGCGCTCCGAGCCGCCGGTAGACGCCGCCGCCGATCGCGAACGCCGCCGCGATCACCGCGACGGCGATCACCTCCGTCCCCGTGAGCAGGTCCCACTCGAAGAGGCCGACCGAGACGAAGATCAGCGTGGCAGCCCCCTGGACGTATCCGATGGGCAGGTACCGCTCGACGGTCTCGCCGACGAAGGCGTCGATCCCGGTCCGGAGCGCCAGCCCGCACCACGCCCCTACGAAGACGGCGATCGGCGCGGTCGGGAACGCCGCCGCGAGGTTGATCGTGAGCAACTGGGTCTTGTCGCCGAACTCGGCGACCGCGATGGTGACGAAGGCGACGACGAACGGCCCGAACGACTGGACGCGCTCGTAGAACGACCCCGGGACGAGGTGCTCGACCGCGTCCACGTCGTCGGACTCGTCGTCGCGTCCGGCGAACACGTCGTACGCCTGGTAGCCGGCCCACGCGCCGAAGAGGAGAAACAGCCCCCCGGTGAGCAGTTCGAGGGTACCCGGCGGGACCAGGTGGACGATGATCGACCCGAAGGCCACCTCGATCGCGTTCCACATGGCGAAGGCGGTGACCGCGCCCAGAAAGATGCGCCGGGCGTCGTAGATCGTCGCGAGCGTGATGACGGCGAGCTGGCCCTTGTCCCCGAACGTCGCGAGGAAGTTCGTGACGAACGCGGCCAGCGCCGGCCCGTACTGGTGGAACCGACCGGCGAGGGGACCGGCCGCCGCGACTGCGCCCGTCACGCTACGCCCTCGCCTCCGTCGGCCGCGGATCGATGTCGGCCCCGATGCCGGACGGGGTGTCGCCCCCGGACCGTCCCGCGACGAGACGGGCGACACTCGCGATAGTAGGTACCACTCGGTACGTAATTAGACGTCTCTAAACATTTATTTTGTGCTCATCACACCGGCGGCGACGGCTCGAGCGAGCGGCCGTCGGATCGCGCCGCGACGGCCGGCCGACGAGCGGACGAACTAAACCCGTGGCGCCCCCATCGACACTCGATGACCGTCGTCGAGGAGACGCACGCCGCGCACGGCGCGACGTTCCGCGAGGTGGCGGGCCGGCTGGTGGTCGACGAGTACGGTCGGCCGGACCGCACGCACGCCGCCGTCCGCAACGGCGTGGGCGTGATCGAGATGGGCTACGGCGTCGTCGAGGTCCGGGGCGACGACCGCGTCGCGTTCGTCGACAACGCGGTGACCAACCGGGTACCGACCGCGGACGGCCGCGGCTGCTACGCGCTCCTGCTCGACCCCCAGGGCCGCGTCGAGACCGACATGTACGTCTACAACGCGGCCGAGCGCCTGCTGGTGTTCACGCCGCCCGACCGGGCCGCGGACCTCGCGGCCGACTGGGCCGAGAAGACGTTCATCCAGGACGTCGAGGTCCGGGTCGCGACCGCCGACTTCGGCGTGTTCGGCGTCCACGGGCCGACCGCGACCGAGAAGATCGCCTCCGTCCTGAACGGGGCGGGAGCGCCGGACGAACACCTCACGTTCGTCCGCGGGTCGATGGACGACGCCGGCGTCACTGTCGTTCGCGGCGACGGCCTCGCCGGCGAAGAGGGCTACGAGGTGGTCTGTGCCGCCGCCGACGCCGCCGACGTCCTCGACACGCTGCTCGTCCGCGGGATGAACGCCACGCCGTTCGGCTACCGGACCTGGGGGACGCTCACCCTGGAGGCCGGAACGCCGCTGTTCGCGACCGAACTCGAGGGGAACGTCCCGAACGCGGTCGGGATCCGCAACGCCCTCGACTTCGAGAAGGGCTGCTACGTCGGCCAGGAGGTGGTCGCACGGATCGAGAACCTGGGCGACCCGCCGAAGCGGCTGATCGGCCTCCTGCCCGAACGGCTCCCGGACGCGGGCGCGGCGGTCCACGACGGCGACGAGCACGTCGGGGCGGTCACCCGGGCCGCCGAGAGCCCGACCCGCGAGGAACCGGTCGCGCTCGCCCTGGTCGAGGGCGACGGCACCGGGGACGTGACCGTCCGCGTCGACGGCGACGCGGTCCCGGCGACGGTCGCCTCGCTCCCCTTCGTCGAGGGGGCCGACCGCTCCGCGCGGCTGCCGGCCTACCCCTGATAGCGTTTGTCGGGAGTCGGGACCGCTGATTGGCCGGAACGGGGCGGCGAACCAACGGTGACCGGTCACACAGAACACGACGACGGGCGCGAGAACCGCACGACTGCAGCCGCGCCCGGCGCGACAGTTTATATCGATTATGGCAGCACAATCCTTTTACTCGCACGTTCGTATCCAGACGCATGTACTGCCGGGACGGCGGCCGTTCCACCGACATCGTCAGGCCGTGCGTCGACCAGCGCGGCTCCCGCCGTCTCGACTATCGCTCCTCCGTCCGCGGCACAGCGCACGGCAGATCCCGTGTCGCCGCCTGTGGACGACGGACGCGCCGCGGTACCGGCGTCGCCCGATCGTCACGGAGGAACGATGGGAGAGCGGACTGATCTGCCGCGGACGGGACGGGACGGCGACGCGCGCGTCCTGGTCGCCGTCGACCGGGCGTCGAATCGCGGCCTGCTCGGCGACTGGCTCGCCGAGTCGGGGTACGAGGTCTGCGCCCCCGACGACGGCCTGCCGGAGCGGTTCGACCTCTGTCTCGTCGACGTGGCGGCGTACCGCCGGCTCGGCGACGACCTCGACGCACGGCGGGCGGCGACCGACAGCTACCTCCCGGTCGTGCTGCTGACCTCGCGGGATCCGGGGCTGGATCGGGTGACCTGGATCGACGACCTGCTCGGCGACGCCGTCGACGACGTCCTGACCGTCCCCGTCCGGAAGCGGCTCCTGGCGGCGCGGCTCCGCGCGCTCCTCCGGACGCGCGACCTCTCGCTGGACCTGGCGCGCCGCAGCCACGAACTCGCGACGGCTCGCCACCGGCTCGAACTCGCGCTCCAGGCCAGCGGACAGACGGTCTGGGACCTCGACCTCGACGAGACGACGGTGTCGGTCTACGGCGGCGAGAGCCTCGTCGGCCTCGGCGACGGCTACGACGCGGAGACGTTCCGCGAGCGCGTCCACCCCGACGACCGCGAGCGACTCGACGAGGCGAGAGCGGACGCGCTCGCGGCCGGCGCCGGGGGCAACTACGCGGTGGAGGTCAGAGTCACCCACGCCGAGACCGGCGAGGAGCGCTGGCTGGAGCTGTCGGGCGAGGTGGTCGCCGAGGACGGGTCGCTGCACGTCGTCGGGACGGGTCGAGACGTGACCGAGCGCAAGGAACGCGAGCGCGAACTGGAGCGGTCGCTGTCGCTGTTCGACCAGGGCCAGCGCCTCGCCAGCATCGGTGGCTGGGAGTTCTATCCCGAGGCGAACGACCTCTACTGGACCGACGAGACCCGGCGCATCCACGGGGTCGAGCCCGGCTACCAGCCGACCGTCGAGGAGGCGTTCGGGTTCTTCCCCGAGCCCGACCGGTCGGACCTGGTAGCCGCGATGACGGCGGCCGCCGAGGACGGCGAGCCGTTCGACCTCGAACTCCAGCTGGAGCGGGCCGACGGCGAGCGGCGCTGGGTCCACGTCATCGGCGAGCGCGCGTTCGTCGACGACCAGGTGGTCGTGCGCGGCGTCGGCCAGGACGTGACCGGGCGCGTCGAGCGCGAGCGCGACCTGGCCGAGAGCGAGCGGCTGTTTCGCGCGGTGTTCGAGGAGTCGCTCGACGCCATGCTGCTCGCGGACGACGACGGCCGGTACGTGGACGCCAACGCGGCCGCCTGCGAGCTGTTCGGCACCGCCTACGAGGACCTGCTCGGCCGACGCATCGACGAGTTCGCGCCCGCAGACTACGACTTCGAGACGAGGTGGGCGTCCTTCCAGACGGGAGAGCAGGTGCAGGGCGAGTTCCCGCTCGTCCGACCGGACGGGACGCGACGGATCGTCGAGTACGTCGCGACGCCCGACGTCCTGGCGGGGCGTCACCTCTCCGTCGTGCGGGACGTGACCGAGCGCGTCGAGCGCCAGCACAACCTGGAGCGACACGAACTCGTCGTCCAGACGGCGAGCGATCCCATCTACACGGCGGGGCCGGACAGCCGGTTCACCATGGCGAACGACGCCCTCCACCAGTACCTCGGCGGCGACGTCGTCGGCACGACCGTCGCCTCGGCGTTCGGCGACGAGTACGCCGAGGCCGTCGAGGACTGCGTGGCCCGGCTCCTCGCGGACGGCGAGACGGAGGGCGCGGTCGAGACCACGGCGACCTTCCCCGACGGCACCACCCGCATCTACCAGACCCGCGTCGCGATCAAGCCCTTCGACGGCGGCTACCGGGGCTACGCCTGCGTGAACCACGACGTCACGGCCCTCCGGGAACACCAGCGCCGGCTCACGGTGCTCGACCGCGTGCTCCGGCACAACCTCCGGAACAAGATGAACGTCGTGCTGGGCCACGCGACCAGCCTCGTGGAGTCGTCCGACCCCGCGATCCGGGCGGCCGGGAACGCGATTCGCGACGCCAGCGAGGAACTCCTCGCGCTCGGCGAGGCCGCGCGCCGGTTCCAGGACACCATCGACCCGCAGGTCGACGCGACCGTCACCGCCGACCTCGTCGCGCACGTCCGGACCGTCGTCGAGGGCGCGACCATCGATCACCCCCGGGCCACGTTCACCGCCGACCTGCCGGCGTCCGTCCGGGCGCGGGTGCCGGAGTCGCTCGACCTCGCGCTGACGGAGGTCGTCGAGAACGCCGTCGTCCACTGCGACCGGACGGACCCCCAGGTCGCGGTGTCGGTCACGACCGAGGCGGAGACGGCCGTCGTCCGCGTCACGGACAACGGCCCGGGCATCTCAGGTCCGACCCGGCGAGCGCTCGACCGCGGGTCGGAGGGGCCGCTCGAACACGCCCCCGGGCTCGGGCTGTGGCTCGTCAGGTGGGCGGTCGCCGCCAGCGGCGGCGAGCTCGACATCGAGGAAAACGATCCCCGGGGCGCCGTCGTCGAACTCCGCTTTCCGCTAGCGACGGAGTAGCGCCCGCAGTTGCTCGCGGGAGAACAGCGTCGTCGGTTCGTCCATGTGGACGCCGATCTCGCCGGCGAACAGGCGCAGTCCGAGTTCCTGGAGCGGGCGGGGGAGCGAGTACCCGGCGCGGACGAGGCGGCCGAGCCGGATCTCGGACCGGAGGTCGGCACGCCAGGCGCGCTCGTAGTCGCCCAGCGTCGCCGGCTCCAGCGGGTCGATCGTCCGGGCGGCGTGGTCGGCCGCGCGCATGCCGTAGAGGATGCCGCCGCCGGTGAAGGGCTTCGTCTGGCCGGCCGCGTCGCCGACGAGGAAGCCCCGACGGCCGACGGTCCGGGGCGGCGGGCCGACGGGGATGGCGCCCGAGCACCGGCGGTCGACCGTGACGCCGTAGTCGTCGAGGAACGCCTCGAAGCGGCCGGGCGCGTCGTCGCCGGGCGGGACCGCGAGCCCGTACTCGACGCCGGCGTCGCCGCGGGGAATGCGCCAGGCGAAGAACCCCGGGACCGTCAGGTGGACGTCGACGAAGTCGTCGTGATCCGGGGCCGGATCGAAGCCGAGCACGCCGTGGAGGAAGCCCTCCGGCTCGGGGATTCCCAGGCGATCGCGCACGCGCGAGCGCGGCCCGTCACAGCCCGCCACCAGCCGGGCCTCGTGGGTGACGGTGCCGTCCGGTCCAGCCGCGGTCACGACGACCCGGTCGGGCCGGGGATCGACGTCGGTCACGGTGTGCCCGTCGCGCACGTCCGCCCCGGCGTCCGCCGCGGCCGCCGCGAGCGTCCGGTCGAGTTCGACCCGGCCGACGGCGTTCGACACCACCGTCTCCTTGTAGAACCGGTGGGCGGCGCTGTCCGGACCGCCGGTGTGGAAGCGCGCCCCGTAGACGTCGTTCTGGAAGAGCCGTTCCCGTGCCTCGTCGGGGACGTACTGCCAGACGTCCAGGCTGACGTGGCCCGAGCAGGCCAGCGGCTCGCCGATCTCGCCCTGTTCGAGGACGAGCACGTCGCGACCGCGACGTGCGGCCGAGCGCGCGAACCGCGCGCCGGCCGGGCCCGCACCGACGACGACGAAGTCCCACATCGGCAGGTCGTCGGCCGCGAGGCGGCAAATAGCTTCTCCGTCACCGCGTCGCACGCGCCCGCCCGCCAGCGCCGCCGGCGGACCTAGACGACCGCCAGCCCGCGCGGCCGCAGGCGCTCGTCGGCCGGTCGCCACGGGACCGGGAGCCGCGACCACGTCCGGGCCGAGTCGGTCGTCCGGTAGAGCCCGTGGTTCGAGAGCAGGTGGACCTCGCCCGGACCGTCGCCGGCGGCGAGCACCCCGCGCAGGCTCCCCTCGGGATCCGGGAGGCCGGCCATCGCGCGCTCCCAGTCGCCGTCGCCCTCGCGGCGGTAGACGTACGACTCCGCGGGGCTGGAGTGGGCCGCGCCCGGATCGCTGGCCGCCGTCAGGACGACCACGTCCGGGTCGCCGGGCGTCGGAACGACGCTCCAGCAGTAGCGGTGGTCGAGGCCGGACTGCGGGTGCGCCCAGTCGGCCGCGTGGTCGTGTGACTCGGCGTAGCCGTCGCCGGCCGCCGCGTACACCCGGCCGGGAGCGTCGGAGTGGGTCGCGAGCGAGTGGTTGTCCCGCCGCGACCCCGGGAGGCGCTCGCGCCAGGTGTCGCCGCCGTCGGGCGAGGTGACGAACGCGCCGGCCTCGATGCCGACGTACAGCCGGTCGGGGTCGTCGGGCGCGACGTCGATCCAGCGGACGTGGTGGGTGTCCGGCCGCGGCGGGAAGTACCACTCCCCGGCGGAGGGGAGGTCGGTCAACCCGGGGCGTTCGGTCCAGGTGTCGCCACCGTCGCGGGAGACGAAGATCGCGCTCGGCTCCGTGCCCGCCCACACCACGTCGGGGTCGTGGGGGCTGACCGTCACCGACATCACCCGCTCGTGGAGGACGTCGACGCCGACTCGCTCCCAGCTGTCGCCGCCGTCGGTCGACCGCTGGAGCCCGGCGTCGAAGGTGCCACAGAACACCCGCTCGGGGACCGCGGAGACGGCCGCGAGACACTGGAGGTCGTGCCCCGACAGCCGCTCGCTCCGCCGTCGATCCGCTCCCTCGCCGGTCGCCACCACGAGGTAGTCGTCGAGCGCCGCGTAGTGCGTGAGCATGGCTCCCGGTAGGCGACCCGCCGGGGAAAGCGCTTCGTCGGGTCAGTCGGGGCCGCGAGTGACCTCCAGCCGGCGGATGCGGTCGTAGGCGGCCAGTTCGGAGAGCCGATCCTTCGGGACGAGAGCGAGCAGCACGCCGCGGCCGGCGGTGTCGACCACCTCGCCGCCCAGCGCCCGGACTTCGGTCCCGACGGCCTCGACGTCGTCGTCGCTCGGCTGGCCCCCGGCGCGGCCCCCCACGACGGCGAGGACGTGGATCTCGCCGTGTTCGCCCTCCAGCGCGGCCCACTGGTCGTCCGGAGCGGCCCCAGTCTCGACGTATGCGCGCGCGACCGACCCCAGCCTCGTCTCCCCGTCGCGGTCGTCCGTCCGCCCCCCGACGAGCGAGCGGACGAGGTCGAACAGTCCCATCGACCCCCAGTGGGGACCAGGACGGCAAAAAATTCGCCCCGCGTCGCGTTCGCCCGGGCGGACCGGGAGTCAGTCGTCGCCGGCCGCCGCGCCGAGTTCCCGGTCAGAGCGCGGCCCGTCGAGGTCGACGTCCGGCAGCAGGTCGCGCAGGTAGCGCCCCGTGTGGGAGACGTCGGTGTTCGCGATGGACTCCGGGGTGCCCGTGGCGACCAGCTGGCCGCCCTTCTCGCCGCCCTCGGGGCCGAGATCGATCACGTGGTCGGCGTTTTTCACCAGGTCGAGTTCGTGCTCGACGACGACCACCGTGTTGCCGTCGTCGGTCAGCCGGTGGAGCACGTCGATGAGCTTCCGCTCGTCCTCGCTGTGCAGTCCGGTCGTGGGCTCGTCGAGCAGGTAGAGCGTCTCGCCAGTGTCGCGCTTGCCCAGTTCCTCGGCGAGCTTGATGCGCTGTGCTTCGCCGCCCGAGAGCGTCGTCGAGGGCTGGCCGAGTCGCATGTAGCCCAGCCCGACGGCCTTCAGCAGTTCCAGGCGCCGCCGGATGCCCGAGTGGCCCTCGAAGAACTCGAAGGCCTCGTCGACCTCCATGTCGAGCACGTCGGAGATGGTCGCCCCCTTGTAGGTGACGTCGAGCGTCTCGTCGTTGTACCGGGCGCCGTCGCACTCCTCGCAGGGGACGTAGACGTCCGAGAGGAAGTTCATCTCGATCTTGACGGTCCCCTGGCCGCCGCAGGACTCACAGCGGCCGCCCTTGACGTTGAACGAGAACCGGCCCTTCTCGTAGCCGCGCTGGCGGGCGAGCTTGGTCTCGGCGAACAGCTCGCGGATGTCGTCGAAGACGCCGGTGTACGTCGCGGGATTCGAGCGCGGCGTCCGGCCGATCGGCGACTGGTCGATCAGCCGCACGGTCTCGATCTGGTCGATCCCCTCGATGTCGTCGTGGTCGCCGGGATTCACGTCGGTGTCGTTCATCCGGCGAACCAGCCCCTTGTAGAGCACCTCGTGGAGCAGCGTCGACTTCCCGGAGCCGGAGACGCCGGTGATGGCGGTGAAGTTGCCGAGCGGGAAGTCCACGTCCAGGTCGGCGAGGTTGTGCTGACGCGCGCCGCGCACCGTGAGGTAGCCGTCGGCGTCGCGGCGCTCGTCGGGTACCGAGATGGTGCGACGCCCGGCGAGGTAGTCGCCGGTGATCGAGTCGGCGGCGGCCATCAGGTCCGCCGCGTCGCCGTTGACGACGACCTCGCCGCCCCGCTTGCCCGGGCCGGGACCCATGTCGATGATGTTGTCCGCCCGGCGCATCGTCTCGTCGTCGTGCTCGACGACGAGCAGGGTGTTGCCGAGGTCGCGCAGCCCCTCCAGGGTGTTCAGCAGGCGGTCGTTGTCCCGCTGGTGGAGCCCGATGGAGGGCTCGTCCAGGACGTAGAGGACGCCCACCAGTCCGGAGCCGACCTGGGTCGCGAGCCGGATGCGCTGGCTCTCGCCGCCCGACAGCGTCGAGGCCTCGCGGTCGAGCGTGAGGTAGTCCAGGCCGACCTCGCACATGAACCCGAGGCGGGCGCGGATCTCCTTGAGGATCTCCTCGGCGATCGTGCGCTCGCGCTCGGAGAAGTCGGCCTCCATCTCCTCGAAGTGGTCGAGGGCGTCGCCGATGCTCAGGCGGTTGACCTCGGTGATGGCGGTGTCGGCCACCAGCACCGCGCGGGACTCGGGCTTGAGCCGGGTCCCCTCGCAGGCCGGACAGGTCGTGGTCGCCATGAACGACTCGATGTGGTCGCGGACCCGGTCGCTGTCCGTCTCGACGTACCGGCGTTCGAGATTCGGGATGACGCCCTCGAAAGCCTCCGTCTTCCGGCGGACGCCGTTCTTGGTCTGGCGCTCGAAGGACACCTCGTCGTCCGTGCCGTAGAGGAACTGCCGCTGGACCTCGGGAGCGAGGTCCTCGAAGGGGGTCTCGACGCTCAGGTCGAAGTGGGCGGCGACGTTGTCGAGCTGGGTCCGGTAGTACGAGCGGTTGTAGCTCCAGGGCTCGAAGACGTGCTTGAGCGGCTTCGACGGGTCCTGGACGACGAGGTCCTCGTCGATCTCCTTGGTCTCGCCGATGCCCTCACACTCCGGGCAGGCGCCGTGCGGGCTGTTGAACGAGAAGCTGCGGGTCTCGATCTCCGGGAGGTCGATGCCGCAGTGCGTACACGCCAGGTCCTCGGAGAACTCGACGACGGTGCGCTCGTCGCCCGCCCCGGCGAGATCGCCCGTCGACCGGGCGCGCGACCCCAGCGTCACGTCCGGCGCGTCGGGGAGGATGACCTTGAGGACGCCGTCGGCCTCCTCGAGGGCGGTCTCGACCGAGTCGGTGATGCGCGAGCGGGCCTCCTCGGAGACGGTCACGCGGTCGACCACCACGTCGACCGTGTGGTCGTAGTTCTCGTCGAGGTCGGGCGTCTCGACGGCGAGGTCGTACTCCTCGCCGTCGACCTCGACGCGGGCGTAGCCCTCGGCGACGAGGTCGTCGAACAGGTCCTGGAAGGCGCCCTTCTGGTCGCGGACGACCGGCGCACAGAGCTTGGCACGGGTCCCCTCCGGGAGTTCGAGCAGGCGCCGGACCATCTGCTGGGCGCTCTGTTCGCCGACTTCGCGGCCACACTCGGGGCAGTGTGGCGTCCCGACGCGAGCGTAGAGGAGCCGGAGGTAGTCGTGGAGTTCGGTGACGGTCCCGACCGTCGAACGGGGGTTGTTGGCGGCGTTCTTCTGGTCGATGGAGATGGCGGGCGAGAGCCCCTCGACGGTCTCGACCTGCGGTTTGTCCATCTGTCCGAGGAAGTTGCGGGCGTACGCAGAGAGGGACTCGATGTAGCGTCGTTGCCCCTCGGCGTAGACAGTCTCGAAGGCCAGCGAGGACTTCCCCGACCCCGACAGCCCCGTGACCACGGTGAACTCCTCGCGGGGGATGCGGACGTCGACGTCCTTGAGGTTGTGTTCCTCTGCCCCCCGGACCTCGATGTACTCCTTCATCGGGCGCATCCAGGGTCCGGGGTGGTGAAACGCTGTCGGTTGCGGGCACTGCTGTCGCGCGGCCGATGCTTTCAGGACCCCCCGCGCGTCGCCCCGCCCATGGCCGAGACGACCGGCGACGTCGTCCGGGGCGTCGACCTGAGCGACGACGAGTACGTCATCAGACAGAGCCTCCTCCGGAACAAGTACGCCGTCCGCGACGCGACCGGCGAGACGGTGCTCCGGGGGAAGCAGAAACTGCTGAAGATGAAAGAGGAGTTCCCCTTCACGACGCCCGACGGGGACCCCGTCTTCCGGGTGAAGGCACAGAACGTCCTCGACATCGCCGGCGACTACGCGATCGTCGACGAGGCCAGCGACGACACCGTCGCGGTCATCGAGAAGGAGTTCACCGTCTTCAAGCACGTCTACCGGGTCCGCTCGCCCGACGGCGACCTCTGGGCGACCATCGAGTCCGAGAGCACCGTCGTGATGATGCTCAAGTCCGTCTCCGAACTGCTCGGGCTGATCCCCCACACGTACACGATCACCGGCCCGGACGGGGCGGAACTCGGGACCATCAGCGAGCGGTTCTCCATCCGGGACGTCTACGACGTCGCCGTCGACGACGCCGGCGACGCCCCCCGGGAGGCGCTGGTCGCCGCCGCCATCGCGATCGACGCCCTGGAGGGCAACTGACACCGGCGGCCGTCCACGAGGGGCGGCCGGCTGTCGACAGGGCCCCGTCGCTCACCGGCGAGAACATCCCGGACAGTTATACGCGCTCCCCGAGCAGCGGCGGTCAGTGACCCGACGCACCCGTCACCGGGCGGTGGCACGCTGCGACGCGACAGACGGGAGGTGGCACGGTGGCTGACATCCTCGGGACGATCCTGGCGGTCGCCGCGCTCCTCCTGTTCTTCGTCGTGGGCTGGTACCTTCTCTACGAGTCGCAGGGCCTGTTTCGCGACGTGCTGGCGATGGTCCTGACGCGAACCATGCCGGTCGGCGAGGTGCGCGAGGGGCGGGTCGAGGTGACCGGCACCGCCCGCCCAGTCGAGCCGGACCGGACGCTCACCGAACCGATCGAGGCGGGCGAGGCGCTCGCCTACGAGTACCGGGTGACACAGGAGGAGGCGTTCAAGGACGACATCATCGACTGGACGCGGTGGGGCTACCGGGAACAGGCCGAGGGCGACCAGACGGTCCCCTTCTACGTCGAGGACGCGACGGGCCGACTCCGGGTCGACCCCGGAGCGCCCGACGACGGCCACAAGGCCGCCGACGGGACGGTCAACCTCTACGCCACCCGCGAGCGGTCGGTCCACGTCGACGACGAGACGGAGGCGCCGGCGTCGCTGTCGGCGCTCCACCAGCGGGCGGACGTCGAGAGCACCGACCGCGCTCGCGTCTACACGACCGCGGCCGTCGAACCCGGCGACGAGGTGTACGTCCTCGGAACGGCGCGGTTCGACGGCGACGAGCGCGTCGTCGAGGGCGCAGACCGCCGCTTCGTCGTCGCGGGCGCCTCACAGCTCCGGACGCTCGTCTACAACGCCGGCTGGGGGCTGGTGAAGTTCGTCGTCGGCGTCGTGCTGGTGGTCGGCTGTGGCGGCCTGCTGCTCATGATGGCCGGCGTCGTGTAGCCGGACAGCACAAAGGATTTACCGGAGGAGAGCAGTTTCGACGTGTGCGCTCTGCCGCTCTCCTCGTCGGGCTGCTGTGTGCTCTCCTCGCCGCCCCCGCCGTCGCCGCGCCGACCCCGACCGACACGCCGACGGCCACGGCCACGGCCACCCCGGACCCCGGGGCGACGGCCGTCGTCTTCTACGACCAGGAACAGGCAGACGATTCCCTCGTGGTGGCGCAGGCCAACCTCTCGGCGGGCGGGTTCGTCGTCGCGTTCGACGGGTCGGCCAACGGCACCCGCCTCGGGACGAGCGCCTATCTCGTCCCCGGGCGCTTCGAGAACGTCGAGGTCGACCCGACGGCCGGGGCGGTGAACGGCACCACGGTCGTCGTGCTCTACCGGGACGTCGACGGCGACCGGACCTTCGATCCGTCGACGGACGAGCCCTACACGCGCGACGGGCACGTCGTCTCCGACAGCGCCTACGTCACGGCCAGAGACAGCCCGGAGCCGACGACCGCGACCGTGACCGTCGCGACGCCCACGGCCACGGAGCCGGCCACCACCACCCCGTCGCCCGCCAGGACGACGGCAGTCGAGAGCGAGGCGCCCGGGTTCGGCGTCCACGCCGCGCTTGCGGCGCTGCTGACCGGGGCGGCGATCTACCGGTGGCGCGGGCGCGGGTGAGCCGTCGGACCGGATCGGGGCCGGAGGAACGTTTAGGGGCGTCCGGACAGACTGGCGCGCCATGACGCTCGCACTGGACCGCGACCGGTTCGTCGAGACGATGCGGGAGCAGGCGGCCATCGGAGCGACCGACGGCGGCGGGCTCCACCGCCTCGCGCTCTCGGAGGACGACCGGCGCGTCCGCGACTGGTTCGTCGAGCGACTCGAGGCCGCCGGGCTGTCGGTCCGCGTCGACGAGTTCGGCAACACCTTCGGCTACCGCGAGGGGACCGACCCGGACGCGGGGACGGTCCTGATCGGCTCGCACCTCGACTCCCAGCCCTACGGCGGCATCTACGACGGCGCGCTCGGCGTCGTCGCGGCGCTCGAACTGGTGCGGACGCTGAACGACCAGGAGGTCGAGACGGCCCATCCGATCGAGGTCGTCAACTGGACGAACGAGGAGGGGTCGCGCTTCCAGCCGGCGATGCAGGGCTCGGGCGTCTGGGCCGGTGCGCACGACATCGAGGAGGAACTCGCCACGACCGACGCCGAGGGCGCGACGCTGGAGGAGGCACTCGACCGCATCGGCTACCGTGGCGACCACCCCGCCGAACCCCAGCGCGAGTACGAGGCCTACCTCGAACTCCACGTCGAGCAGGGGCCGTACCTCGAAGAGAACGACGTCGACGTCGGCGTGGTGACGGGCATCGTCGGGTTCAGCTGGGGCGCCGTCACCTTCCAGGGCCAGGCCGACCACGCCGGACCGACGCCGATGCACCACCGCAGCGACGCGCTGGTCGCCGCCGCCGACTTCGTGACCGGCGTCCGGCGCATCCCCGGTGCGCTCGGCGAGCGCACCGTCGGGACCGTGGGATACGTCGACGGCGCGCCCAACTCGATCAACGTCATCCCCGAGGAGGTCACGGTCACCTGGGACCTCCGCGACCCCGACGACGCGGTGATCGAGACGGCCCGGGATCGCGCGCTCGCAGAGGCGTCCGCCGCCGCCGAGCGCGAGGGCGTCGACTGGACGTTCGAGGACCGGATGCGCGTCGCGCCCGTCGACTTCGCCGACCAGTGCGTCGACGCGGTCCAGGGCGCGGCCGACGACCTCGGGTACGACAGCATGCGCATCTTCTCCGGCGCCGGGCACGACGCGACGCACATGACCGGCCTGATGGACACGGGCATGGTGTTCGCCGTCTCCGAGGACGGGAAGAGCCACACCGAGGAGGAGTACACGTCCTGGCCCGACTGCTACCGGGCGGCGAACACGTACGCGAACGCCGCCTACCGCCTGGCGACGGCGTGAGCGCGTCGCTCGCGACGCCGGCCGCCGGTCAGACACGCGTCCCGTCCGACAGGAGCGCGCCGCCGAACGCGACGGCCCACGCGAGCCCGAGGTAGGCGACCCAGCGCTCCAGGCCGCCGACGCCCAGCGCGGTCGCGCCCCCGAGGGTCACGAAGAGCGCGAGCGCGACGAGTTCGAGACCACCCAGGACCGCAGAGACGTACCTGAACGGCCCGCGGACGGTGGCGGCCACGACCAGCGCGGCCACTCCGGCGCCCGTGAACGCGATCACGGCGGCGACGAAGTGCGGCAGGCCGGTCTGGGCGGGGAACAGCCCGACGCCCACGAACCCGCCGAGGCCGGTCGCGGCCGTCACGCCCGTGAGCAGGCGCCGACCGTAGGCGCGGTGGAGGCCGTACGCGGCGAGCAACACCAGGGCACCGGAGTCGACCATCGCGGCGTTGAACACCGCACGCGACGCCGCGGTCCCACCGGTCGCGCCGAGCGCGCTGATCGTGTCCTGTGCCACGCTGTAGCCGGGGACGAGGGCGGCCGCGGTCGAGAACGCGAGGATCGAGACGGTGCCCGCCCCGACCAGCGAGGCGCCCGCGACTGCACGGTACTGGTCAGTGTCCATCGGACTGGCCCGGCTACCGACCCGCGCGACAAAGAGGTTGGTGGCGGACGCGGCCCGCGAGCTGCCCGGGCCAAAAAGCTGCACCAAAAACTCACACCTGCTCTGGAAGCCAGCCGCC
>JBDGSV010000004.1:22182-31301 GCA_042217375.1 Haloarculaceae archaeon
GCCCGGGCCAAAAAGCTGCACCAAAAACTCACACCTGCTCTGGAAGCCAGCCGCCGTCGATCTCGACGTTCTCGCCGGAGACGTAGCCAGAGTCCTCGTCGAGGAAGAAGAGCACCGCCTGGACCACGTCGGCGAACGTGGCGGGGCGGTCGCGGGGGAGGTCGTCGGGGAACCGGTCGGAGTTCTCGATCACGTACGGCGAGACGGCGTTGACGGTGACGCCGTCGTCCTGCGTGTCGGCGGCGAGCATCCGGGTGAACATCAGGACGCCGGCCTTGGCGACGAAGTAGGGGAAGTTCGTGGGGGAGACGAGACCCTGGGCGGCGGAGGCGTAGCCGATGTTGACGATGCGACCCCACTCCGACGCGGCCATCCCGGGGAGCGCGCGCTTCGAGCAGAGGTAGGTCCCGTTGAAGTTGGTCGCCAGCACGCGGTTCCAGGTCTCGAAGTCGAGATCGGCCCAGTGGCTCGGGGCGAAGTCGCCCACGTTGTTGACGAGCACGTCGACCGGGCCGAGCGCGTCCTCGGCGGCGGCGAACATCGCGTCGACGGCGTCGGGGTCGGTGACGTCGCCGCGGACCGCGGTCGCGTCGACGCCCATCTCCCGCGCCGCGTCGGCGGTCTCCCGGGCGGCGGCGGCGCTCGTGTGGTAGTGGACGGCGACGTCGGCCCCCCGGTCGGCGCACGCGAGCAGGAGTTCGCGCCCCAGCCCGCTCGCACTACCGGTCACCAGCGCCACCCGCTCGGAGAGGTCGGGGTCGAGCATACCACGCCTCCGACGGCCAGCGATAAACGAGTTGTGAGCGCACTGGACGCCGCCCCGGGGAAAGTACATGGCCGTCCGTCGCGTGCGTCGCCGCATGGATCACGAGATCGACTACCAGCCGTCGTTCGCGCTCCTGACGGTCGACCTGGCCCAGGGCGAGAGCGTTCGCGCGGAGGCGGGTGCGATGGTGAGCAAGAGCGCCGGTCTCGACGTGGAGACGAACGCCAGCGGCGGCGTGCTGAGTTCGCTGAAGCGCTCGGTGCTCGGCGGCGAGAGCTTCTTCACCAACACGTTCACGGCCCGTGAACCGGGACACGTCACGCTCGCGCCGCCGCTCCCGGGCGACGTGACGCACCAGCAACTGACGGGCGAGAGCCTCTACGTCCAGTCCGGGTCCTACCTCGCCGCGGACACGGCCATCGAGGTCGACACGGAGTTCGGCGGGGCGAAGAGTTTCTTCGGCGGCGAGGGGCTCTTCCTGCTGCGGCTCGACGGGACGGGGCCGGCGTACCTCTCGAGCTACGGCGCCATCCACCCCGTCGACCTCGACGACGGCGAACGCTACACCGTCGACACGGGCCACATCGTCGCCTTCGAGGGTCGGACGAGCTTCGACGTGCGGCGGGTCGGCGGCCTGAAGTCGACCCTGTTCAGCGGCGAGGGCCTGGTCTGTGAGTTCACCGGCCCGGGGCGGATCTGGCTCCAGACCCGGAGCACCGACGCCTTCCTCGCCTGGCTCATCCCGAAGCTCCCGACCGACAACGGCACGAACTGACGTCCCGTCACCGTGACCTCCTACGCAGGCGTCGACCTCGGCGCGACGCACGTCCGGGCGCAGGTGACCGACGCAGACGGCGCTCCGCTCGGCGAGGAGCGCCGCGACACGCCGCAGAGCGACGGCGCGGCGATCGAGCGCGCGGTCGCGGCCACGCTCCGGGCGGCCTGCGTCGACGCGGGCGTGGGTCCGGCCGACGTGGCGGCCGCCGGCGTCGGGTCGATGGGCCCGCTCGACCGGGAGGCCGGCGCGGTGGTCGGACCGACGAACGTCCCCGCCGAGCGCGTCGCGGTGGTGGTCGCCGTCCGCCGCGTGGTCGACTGCCCGGTCGCGCTCCGCAACGACGCCGTCGCGGCCGCCGTCGGAGAGCGCGCCTTCGCGGACGCGCCGCCCGACCTCGTCTACCTCACGCTGTCCACGGGCGTCGGGGCCGGCGCTGTCGTCGACGGCCACGTCCTCAACGGGGCGCGGGGGAACGCGGGCGAGGTCGGACACTTCGTCGTCGAGCCGGACGGCCGCCCGTGTGGCTGCGGGGGTCGCGGCCACTGGGAGGCCTACTGCTCCGGCGAGTCCATCCCGGCGGTGGCACGCGACCTCGCACGGGGCGAGACAGCGCTCGACCTCGACGACCTGGACGCCGCGGCGGTGTTCGCGGCGGCGGGCGACGACCCGCTGGCCGACCGCGTCCTCGACCGGGTGGCGACCTACAACGCCATCGGCGTCGCGGACCTGGTCCACGCGTTCGCGCCCGCGCTCGTCTCGGTCGGCGGCGCGGTCGCCCTGCACAACGAGGCGCTCGTGCTCGACCCGATCCGCGAGCGCCTGGACCGGCACCTCGCCGTCCCCGCGCCCGACGTTCGCGCGACGCCGCTCGGGGCCGACGCCGGCCTCCGTGGCGCCGTGGCGTGCGCGATGCGGATCCACAAGGGATAGGCCCGTCGCCGTCCTACCGCGACCCGGATGCAGCGGTCCCCGTCCCGCGTCACCAGGCGCGGGTTCGTCGCCGGCCTCGGCGCCGGCGGACTCGGCGTGGCGACCGGGCGAGCGAGCGGCCACCCGACGCCCGGCGAGCCGGCCGCTCCCGGGCGGTCCGGCGTGCGAGCGTCGCCGGACGGCTACGGGCCGCTCGGCCGGGTGACGGTCCCGGGCGCGACCGAGGCGGTCGTCGACGACGACGGGGAGACGGTCTACGTCGCCGCCACCGACGGCTTCGCCACCGTCGACGTCTCGGACCCGCGGGCGCCGCGGCTGCTGGCCGAGCGGCGCGACCTCCTGGCCGACCGCCCGGGCGGACCGATGGACCAGGTGTACGACGTCACGCTCGACGGCGACCACCTGCTCGTCGTCGGTCCGGCCAACCCCACGGACGCCGTCCACGCCGCGCTGCTCTACGACGTGCGCGACCCGGCCGCACCCGAACGGCTCGCAGTCTACGAGACCGACTACCCGATCCACAACTGCGACCTCGCGGACGGGGTAGCCTACCTCACCGGCAACGACGGCGACCGGAACGACCTCGTCCTGCTGTCGGCCGCGTCGGGCGAAGAACTGGGCCGGTGGAGCGTCCTCGACGCGGCGCCGGGCTGGAGCGACGTCGCGCCGATCCTCCGGGTCGTCCACGACGTCCGCGTCCGGGACGGCCGGGCCGCCCTCGCCTGCTGGGACGCCGGCACCTGGCTGCTCGACGTCTCGGATCCGGCGGCGCCGGCGGTGCTGGCGACGGTCCGCGGCCGGTCGCCCGAGGAGGTGCCTCGCGGCGACGTCCGTGCCAGACAGCTCGAACGGCCGGGGAACGATCACTACGCCGCCCCGAACGACGACTGGTCGCTCCTGGGCGTCGGCGTCGAGGCCTGGGACCGCGCTGGGACGGCGGCGGCCGGCGGCCCCGGCGGGATCGAACTGTGGGACGTCTCGGAGCCGGCGGCGCCGACGCGGGTGGGGACGGTCGCGCCGCCCGCCACCCCCGATCCGACGCTGGACGGCGTCTGGACCACCGCCCACAACTTCGAGATCCGGGGCGACCGCCTCTACACGGCCTGGTACCGCGGCGGCGTCCGGCTGCTCGACGTGAGCGACCCGGCCGACCCCGGCGATCGGCGGGCGTGGCGAGACCGGGCGCGAGCGAGCTTCTGGACGGCACAAGCGGCGGTTCCGGGGTCGTTCTTCGTCGCCAGCAGCCTCGGTGCGAGCGACTGACCCACGGTCCGGACGCCGACTGACGGCGACGGCGCGGCGGGCGTTTACACCTTCTCCGAGCCGTCGGATCTGGCGGCGACCGAGCCGCCCACCCCGGCCTCGACAGCCGAGCGCAGCGTCCCCGTGCGGGGCGTCGGCGCGCTGGCCGGACTGGTCGGAGCGGGCGCGTGGCTCGCCCACCGATACCGGGACGACGCCTGACCGGCGGCGGTTCTACAGCGCGTCTTCGAGCTTCGAGGCGACGGTCCGCGCCCGATCGGCCAGGGCAGGGGGGACGTGGCCCGCCTCGACCGCCGCGTCGAGTTCGTCGTCGTCGACGCGCTCGACGGTTCCGTCCGCGTGTTTCACCACGTCGACGTGGAGGTCGACGTAGCGGACCGCGTCGGGGAACACCTCGACCGGGGTGCAGACGTTGACGTAGGTGCCCCGGGGCTCGCCGTCCTCGCCGCGGTAGACCGTCGGGTACCACCAGCGCCCCTCGCGGACCTTGGTGACCGCCACGTCGCCGCGCTCGCGCTCGACGCCGAGCGCGTCGTAGGTGCCGCCGGGCGTCATCTGGCGCTCCAGGGTGAGTCCGCCCGTGGCGTCCCGGTCTGTGACCTCGCCGCGTCCCAGGACGATGAGGCGCCCGTCGGGCTTCCCGTGCCCGAGCGCGACGCGGTCGCCCTCGGCCGGTCCGAACTGCCGGCAGACGGTCTCGAAGGGGAACGAGCCGTCCCCGGCGCCGTCGCCCTCGCAGACGGCCTCGGCGAAGTCGACGGCCGCGCTGGCCCGGTCGCTCCCGGCCTTGATCCGGTGGTGGCCGGGCATCGTCGTCGTCACCCGGCGCCGGTCGGCGTCGAGTGCGAACCGCGACTCGCGCCCGAACCAGACCCAGGCCGTCGCGCGGCCGCCGACCAGGCGGGCGGGGGCGTCCGCGTCCGGGACGGGCGCGTCTGCGAGCGCCGCCTCGATCGCCTCCGCGCGCTCGACGGCGCGGGCGAGCGCCGTCTCCAGCGCGTCCATGTCGGCGTCGTCCGCCGCCGCCCCCCAGCGGACGCCCCAGCCGTCCGGGACTGCGGGCGAGAGGAGGTCCTCCCAGGCCATCTCCGACTCCCGGGGCCGGCCACGGCGGAGCGTGACGAGGCCACCTCCAGCCGAGAGCGAGGCGTCGAGCACCGCGCGGTCGTCGCCCCACGGCGGGGTCGCCTCGGTCACCTGCACGCGGACGGCGTCGCCCTCCTCGACGCGGTCGGGGACGTTGCCGTACGGAAGGAACCCGGCCGCCGACCCAGCCTCTCCGCCGGCGGCGAGATCGACGACTGCGCCGCTCCCGAGCGTCTCGACCACGCGCCCGTGGTGGACCGCGTCCGTCTCCAGGACGTCGTGCCAGACGAGCGCGTCGCGGGCGACCCGGAGGCGGTCCAGGAGCGCGTCGACCGTCGCCGCGTCGCCGACGACGCCGACGCCCTGGCGGTCGCCGGTGTCAGACACTGCGGCGTCGTGCGGACGGCGGGGGAACTCCTCCGCGAACCGCTGCCGGATCGGATCCGAGGGATCGACGACCGTCGCCGCGTCGCGGAGCCGCTCGGTGAGCGCCGTCGCGTAGATGCCGCGGAGCCGGACGTTCATAGCGCCCCGGGATCGGCAGCGAATCGGACCCGGCCGTCGACCGTGGGACCGAGCCGCAGCTCCACGCTGCCGTCGTCGAGGACGCGACCGCCCTCCACGGGGACGCCCCACCCCTCGAACCGGAGGTAGCCCCGCAGGTCGGCGGCGTGCGTGTAGAGGTCGACGTACTCGACGGCGTGTTCGGCGACGTCGCCGGCGCTGTGTGCCAGGTCCATGTCGGAGTAGACGGTCGACCGGCCCTCGAAGAACGTCTCGATGCGGTCGGCGTCGGCCTCGGTGGCCGCGACGACCCGCTCGGCGGCCTCGCGGAGCTGTTCGTCCGAGAGCCCGACCGCCCGGAGCGCACGCTGCGTCCGCTGGTCGAAGTGCATACTCGCCGTTCGGCGGCGGTGTTTGAAAACGTCGCGGTCGCGGGAACGGCCCGGAGGCGGCCACGACGCCCGTGAGCCAAAGGATTAGGGCGGTGCCGGTCGAGACGGCAGTATGGACGAACGCGACCCCGTCCAGCGTCGCGACGACGGGTCACTCGACCTCTACGACATCACCCGCTGGGAGCCGCGGTCGACGCTCGACCGGATCGCGGTCGCGCTGTATCGGGGCGGACTGTTCGTCGCGCGCCTGGTCGTGGTCCTGACCGCGCTGCTCATCCTGGTGGCGCTGGTCGCGCTCGGGAGCCTCGGCGCCATCCTCACGGACCCCGCGATCGGCGCGCTCGCGCTCCTCTCTGCCATCCCCGCGTTCCTGCTGGCCGGCTACGTCTACGTCGCCGACGTCACCGAGTCCGAGCCGCTCGGGCTGCTGGTCGCCACGTTCCTCCTGGGCGTGCTGTTCGCGGGGTTCGCCGGCGTCGTCAACTCCTACTTCGGCCCCAACCTCCGCGCGCTCGGCCTGGTCGGGTTCGTCGTCTTCTTCTACCTCGTGGTCGCGCCCGTCGAGGAGACCGTCAAGTGGCTCGCCGTCCGGCTCTACGCCTTCCGGAGCGAGAGCTTCAACGCCGTCGTCGACGGCGCCGTCTACGGCGCCATGGCGGGACTCGGCTTCGCCACCATCGAGAACGCCCTCTACATCTCCCAGCAGGTCCAGGGCGCGCCCCAGGCGACCGTCGGCCTGTTCGGGCTGGTCGGCCTCGGCAACATCATCGGCGTCGGCGGCCAGATCACCGCGTTCCGGGCGCTCGCCGGCCCCGGACACGTCATCTACGCCGCCTTCTCGGGCTACTACCTCGGCCTCGCGAAGTTCAACCCCGACCGCGCCGGCCCCATCGTCGTCAAGGGCCTGCTCGTCGCGGCGCTCATCCACGCGACCTACAACACGCTGGTCAGCGTCGTCCCGGCCGTCGTCCTGGCGTTCGTCCCCGGCCTCGGCCAGTTGACCGTCTTCCTCGCGTTCGTCCTGGTGTACGACGGCCTGTTCGGCTACGTGCTGGTCCGGAAGCTCGCGCGCTACCGCCGGGCCTACCGCCAGGTCCACGCCGCAGAAGAGCGCGACGAGGGCGACTTCGCAGTGGCCGAGACGGAGTTCGACCCCTAAGCCCTCGTGACCGCCTGGCGGCGGTCACTCGCCCTTAGAGATTCCGCCAGGACCGCGTGCGGGAGACCGCGCGGTCGCGCGGTCACCCTCGACGCCGACGCTGCCTGCCCTTCCCCGGGAGCGGCGATGAAACGCCGCTCTGGCCACCGCGCCGCTACCGCGCCGCAACCGCTACCGCTCCCACCACCGCGCCGCAACCGCACCACCACCGTACCGCTACGCTCCCGCCACCGCACCGCCACCGCGCCGCTACCGCTCCCGCCACCGCACCGCTACGCTCCCGCCACCGCACCGCCACCGCGCCGCTACCGCACCACCACCGTACCGCCACCGCACCGCTACCGCAACCGCACCGACACCGCCACCGCACCGACACCGCGCCGCTACCGCACCACCACCGTACCGCCACCGACGCAGGGAGCCCAGCGTCCCGCGACCGTGGCGGCAGACGGCCGGAGCCGATCGTCCGGTACCGGTTACCGGTAGCCCTCCACCAGCGACTCGACGTACTTGGCGACGACGTCGACCTCCAGGTGGACCGGGTCGCCCGGCGCCAGCGTCGAGAAGTTCGTCAACTCGTAGGTGGCGGGGATGACGGCCACGGTGAACTGGTCCCGATCGAGGTCGGCGACCGTCATCGAGACGCCGTCGACCGCAATCGAGCCCTTCTCGACCACGTACCGGCGCAGGTCCCCGGGGAGCGAGAAGGTGAACGCCCAGTCCTCGCCCACCTGCTCGACCGCCACGACCTCGCCGGTGCCGTCGACGTGTCCCTGGACGAAGTGGCCGTCGAAGCGACCGTCGGCGGGCAGGGCGCGCTCGAGGTTCACCCGGTCGCCCACCGCGACCGCGTCGAGTGCGGTCCGGTCCAGGGTCTCGCCGGAGAGGAACAGCTCGAACGACTCGTCGTCCCAGTCCTCGACGGTGAGACAGGCGCCCGAGACGGCGATCGACTGCCCGTGTTCCAGGTCGGCACAGAACGACGCCGAGACGCGGATGCGCTGGCCGCCCGACTCGTCCGCGGAGACGGCGACGACCTCCCCCGTCTCCTCGACGATTCCGGTGAACATACACGTCCTTGGCCGACGGCGGGTTAAGGAGTTCCGGAGCGGGCCGCGGCGTTTTTACCACCCCGCGCCTTCCTGCCCGCCATGGGAAAGGGCATCATCGGCACCCTCCAGCTCGCGGCGACGCTGGCGTTCGCCGTCCCCGTCGCCATGTTCGGTGCCGACCTCCTGCTCAGCGGCCAGACCGCGGTCGGCGCCGCCGCGCTCGTGGTCGCGGTCCTGATGGTCGTCCTCGAGGAGTACCTCACCACGCCGGGCGACGTCCCGGGCGAGGTCGCCCAGAAGGCAGCGAGCACCGTGGTCGGCACCGACGACGAAGAGGAGTGAGTCGCGACGGCCGCGCGGGTGGCCGCGCGGTCGGTCAATACACCTAACTGTCTCTCGGCTGTAGCTCGGAGCATGACCGACGAACAGGCCGCTGCCGGGACCGCCGAGGGGCAGGGGCCGGTCGAGATCGACCCCGACCTGGCTCGACACCTCGAGAACAAGCGCGAGGAACTGTTCGAGAAGTTCGAGATCCGGGACGGCTTCCCGACCGAGGTGCTCGAAGAGGCCGAGGAACGGACCACGGACGTGCTGACGGAGATCGAGTCGGAGGTCGACGAGCGCGAGGACCTCCGGGAGATGACCGCCTGCACCATCGACCCCGTCGACGCCCAGGACTTCGACGACGCTGTCTCCGTCGACCGCCGGGACGGTACCTACGTCCTCCACGTCCACATCGCGGACGTGACCCACTACGTCCAGCCCGGGTCGGCGATGTGGGCGGAGGCCAAAGAGCGGGGGAACACGGTCTACCTCCCCGCCTACACGGTCCACATGCTCCCGCCGGTGCTGGCCGAGACGGTCTGCTCGCTCGTCCCCGAGGAGGACCGGCTGGCCCACACCGTCGAGATGCACCTCGACGCCGAGACGCTCTCGACCGAGTCGATCGACATCTACAAGTCCGTCATCCGGAGCGACGAACGGCTCACCTACAAGCAGGCCGAGGACCGCCTCGACGACCCCGACGCACCCCTCCACAAGGAGTTGTCGCTGGTCTACGAACTGGCGAGCGAACTCCACGAACAACGCAAGGAGGACGGCTCGCTTGTGCTGAACCCCCGCCGCGACCGCGCCCACACCATCATCGAGGAGTGCATGCTGAAGGCGAACAAGGCGGTCACCCACGAGC
>JBDGSV010000084.1:0-30920 GCA_042217375.1 Haloarculaceae archaeon
GGCCCGGCGAGCGTCGTCGTCGGCGCCGTGCCGCGGGTCGCGCTGGCGCTGGTCGCCCTGGTCGCGCTGGTCGCGCTCGCCGTCGCGGGCGCCGGCCGCCGGATCGCGGGCCTGGACGCCGAATCGGCGCGGCGGTACGCGCCGCTCGCCGGCACGCTCGGACTGGTCGCCATCCCGCTGCCGGCGCTCACCGTGCTGCTGGTCGGGCTCTCGTCCGGCCAGTACGGCGCGGTGGTGCTCGTCGCGCTGGCCATGTTGCTCGTCTTCGTCGGCACGATGGTGGTCCTGCTGGCGCTCGGGACCGTCGCGCTCGCGGCGCGCCTGTCGCTGCTCCCGGACCGCGCTGCGCCGCTCGCGCTGGTGGCGGCCGGCGTCTTCGCCGTCGCCCTGGGCGGCGGCGTCGCTGGCGCTCCCGCGCCGCTCACGTTCCTCGGCGTCGGCGCCGCGCTGTTCGCCTGGGACGTCTCGGAGTTCGGCCTCGGGCTGACGGCCGAACTCGGCCACCTCCCCGAGACGCGCCGGGTCGAGGTGTTCCACGCCGTCGCCAGCGCCGGGGTCGCGCTCGCCGGGGTCGCGCTCGCCGCCGCACTCCACGCCACCCTCGGCGCGCTCGTCCCCGCGACGTTCGCGCTCCCCGCCGCGATGGCCCTGGCCGTCCTCGGGACGCTCGTCCTGCTCCCCGGACTGCGCGGGTAGCCGTCCGGCTGCCGTGGCCACCGCGCGACATCCGACACGCGCGGGTCGACCGTGGAACCAGCCCCTACACTCATGGCGCCGGGTGTCCCACTGCCGCCATGGCAGCCGACCCCCCGCCCGGAATGCCCGTCGAGGCGGCCGCGGAGACCTGCGCGGACGTCCTCGACCGCGTCGCCAGCGCCGTCGTCGTCGAGCGCGACGTGCTGGCGACGGTCCTGACGGCGGTGCTCGCGCGCGGACACGTCCTCGTCGAGGACGTCCCCGGCACCGGGAAGACCCTGACTGCGCGCCTGCTGGCCGCCGCGCTGGGGCTGGAGTTCAACCGCGTCCAGTTCACCCCCGACCTGCTCCCCAGCGACGTCACCGGATCGAACGTCTACGACGAGCACGAGGGCCGCTTCGAGTTCGTCCGCGGCCCGGTCTTCGCCAACGTCGTGCTCGCGGACGAACTCAACCGCGCCCCGCCGAAGACCCAGGCCGCGCTCCTGGAGGCGATGGAGGAAAAGCAGGTCAGCGTCGACGGCGAGACCTACGACCTGCCCGAGCCGTTCGTCGTGATCGCCACGCAGAACCCCGTCGAACAGGAGGGGACGTTCGCGCTCCCGGAGGCACAGCGCGACCGCTTCGCCGTCAAGTGCGCCGTCGGCTACCCGGACGTCGACGGCGAGATGGAACTGCTCGACCGGCGGGCCCGGCGCCGGACGCTCGCGCCCTCGGTCGAGGCCGTCTGCGACGCCGCGACGGTCGACGCGCTCCAGGAGACGGCCGAGGACGTGCGCGTCGAGCGACGGGTGCGCCGCTACATCGTCGACCTGGCGCGGGCGACTCGCGCGGACGACCGGACCGAGGTCGGCGTCTCGCCCCGCGGCGTCCAGCGCGTCTTCGAGGCCGCCCGCGCCCGCGCCGTCGTCGCCGGACGCGACTACGTCACCCCCGACGACGTGAAGGCGCTCGCCGTCCCCGCGATGGCCCACCGGCTCGTGCGGACGACCGAGGCGAGCGTCGAACGCGTCGACGCCGCCGCGGTCGTCCGGGACGCGCTCGACGCGCTCGACGTCCCCGCCGTCTCCCCGGACGCGCCCGAGTGACCCGTCCGTCTCCCGGCCCACCCGTCGTCGCGCTCGCGCCGCCCTGTCGCCGTCGCGTCCGCGCCGACGCTCAGGACTCCTCTCGATCCGGCTCGCGGTCCCGGAGTTCCGTCCGGCGTATCTTCCCGGTCACGGTCTTGGGGAGGTCGTCGACGAACTCGATCTCGCGCGGGTATTCGTGGGCCGCCAGTTCGTCGCGGACGTGCTGCTGGACGTCCGCGACCAGGTCGTCGGTCCCCTCGTAGCCCTCGCTCAGCACGACGTACGCCTTCACGATGTTGCCCCGCTGGGGGTCGGGCTTGGGGACGACCGCGGCCTCGGCGACTGCGGGGTGCTCCCCGAGCGCGCTCTCGACCTCGAACGGCCCGATGCGGTAGCCCGAGGAGATGATCACGTCGTCGGCCCGGCCCTCGAACCAGAAGTAGCCGTCCTCGTCCTTGTGCGCCAGGTCGCCCGAGCGGTACCAGTCGTTGACGAAGCACTCGGCGGTCTTCTCGGGCTGTTCCCAGTATCCCGCGAAGAAGCAGGGGTAGTCCCCCCGCTGGGCGATCTCCCCCGTCTCCCCGGGGTCCAGCGGCTCGCCCGTGTCCGGGTCGATCACCTCGGCCGTGACGCCCGGGAGCGGTCGCCCCATGCTCCCGGGACGGACGTCCATCTCGGGGTAGTTGTTGATGATCATATTCCCCGTCTCGGTCTGCCCGTACGTGTCGTGGATCGTCACGCCGAGCGTCTCCTCGCCCCACTCGACGACGCCAGCGGAGAGCGGCTCGCCGATCGAGAGCGCGTGCCGGAGATCGAGGTCGGCGTCCGCGAGGACCGCCTCGTGCTCGCGGAACATCCGGTACGCCGTCGGCACCGAGAACAGGACGGTGACCGGGAACTCGTCCAGCAGCGACGCCCAGTCTGCGGGGTCGAACTCGCCCTCGTACGTGAACAGGCTGGTCCCCCAGAACCACGCCCCCAGCGCGTTGATCGGGCCGGTGAGCCAGCCGAGGTCGGCCGTCGACCAGTAGAGGTCGCCGTCCTGGACGTCGACCGCGTATCGCTGGGTCGCAGCCACGCCCGCGATCCAGCGGTGCTTGTGGAGCACGCCCTTCGCCGGCCCCGTGGTGCCGGAGGTGTAGTAGAGCAGGGCGTCGTCCTCGCCGGTCGTCTCGGCGACGTCGTAGGCGCTGCTCGCCCCGGCGACGGCGTCGTGGTAGTCCAGGTCCTCGTCGCGGCCGTCGCCGACCGTGATCACGCGTTCGACGCTGGGCGCGTCTTCGAGCGCGCGCTCGACGGTGTCCCGATTGTCGCCGGTCGTGAACACGACCTTCGCGTCGCAGTCGTCGAGTCGGTAGGCGATGCCGTCGGGACCGAACCGCTCGTTGACGCTCCCCCACACTGCGCCCCGCTTGAGCGTGCCGAGGAGCGCCACGTAGTGCTCCGGGACGCGTGGCATGTACGAGACGACCCGGTCGCCCCGATCGACGAGGTCGTCGAGGACGTTCGCGACCCGGTTCGACCGGTCCTCGAGCGCCTCGAACGTGACCGTCTCGCGCGCGCCGTCGACGCCGGCCCACTCCAGCGCGGTCCGGTCCGGCCGCGCCGCGGCGTGCCGACTACAGACCTCGTGGGCGACGTTGAGTGCGTCCGGCGCGTCCCAGTCGGCCTCTGCGTAGACGTCTGCCCACTCGAACGTCGCGTAGAGTTCCTCGTAGTCGGCCATGTTGTGGTGCGACATACGGTACCAAATGACAACCAGAACTATTAATCGTTCCGTCCGGTCGGCCACGCGCCGGCTGGCCCCGCGATCTTGTGTCCGCGCCGTGCGACGCGGCCCGTTGCCCCGCGGCCGCGTCGCCGACCGGCCCCGCCGCTGACGGGTCGAGTACCGAGAACGACCGGTGGGATCGGCCCGCGGCCGATCCGCGTGCGGTTCGGGCCGCGTTCAGCCGCTGATTTTGTCGACGTCGATGTCGAGGTCGTGGAGGATGGGTTCGTCCTCGGGGACGACCTCGTAGTCGAGCAGGGTCGCACAATTCGGGCAGAAGAACTGCCGGAACTCGACGTCCGGGGCCTCCTCGTAGATCTCCTCGGGGTCGGTGAACACCGGGCCGATGTCGGTTACGGGGCCGGTCCGCATCGCGCTGTGTTTCTTGTAGTTCTGGTCGGCGTCGCAGAGCTGTTCGCCGCACTCGAGACAGGAGATCGTCCGTGCCTCGGGGTCGAGTTCGAGGTATTCGTGGATTTCGATTGCCATGGTCAGTCTCCTCCGGGGATGGTGCTCTCGTCGAGGCGCTGTTCGCGGATGACCTCGCGGCGCTCCTCGGTCGCATCCTGGCGCGCGACTGCTTCGTCGCCGTCCCACTCGATCGCGACGCCGTAGATCTCGCGGGCGGCCTCCTCGGTGACGACGCCCCGCTCGACGTCCGCCGCGACCTTCTCCGGGTCGCGCTTGATCGGGTCCCCGTAGCCGGGTGTGCCGCCGTTGCGGATCACCGCCACGTCGTCGGGCTGCTGGAGGTCGTGGGCCTTCGAGTGGAGCTTGTCGAGGTCGCCCTCGAACTCTTCGATGTTCTGGGGGATCTCGCGCCGCTCGAAGCGCTCCTCGGCGTCCGAGTCGTTCATCACGTCGAAGCGCGCGTTCCCGCCCGGATAGCCCGAGATGCCCTTCGATAGCGGGGCGAGCACGCCGGACGCGGCGTACACGTTGTCGATCTGGCTGGTCCGGTGGGGCTTCCAGCAGTAGTCCATGCCGGCGCCGCCGCGCTGCTCGCCCGGCCCGCCGGTGTCGGGGACCTCGCTCCGGTAGAGGTAGAGGATGGGGTAGTCCTGTTCGTTGTGCTCCATGTTGGGGATGGGCGCTTTCGGCGCCCAGTACTGGCCGCCGGTGTCGACGCCGTCGCGGTGGGGTGCGGCGCCGATGCCGCCGGACATGCAGTCGAGGTTCATCGTCCCGAACTCTTCGCCCCACTGGTCGATGCCCGCCTGGGCGACCGCGCCGCCCCCGGCGTTCTGCCCGCTGATGATGCTCTCCTTGAGGTCCTCCGAGGCCGCGAGCATCCGGTTCACCGCGTTGTTCACCAGCTGGATGACGAACGGGACGGCGACGGTGCCGCCGTTGCTGGTGCCGTTGGGCCAGTTGGCGTGACTCATCGTCCCCGGCGTCGTGTCTATCTCGATGTGCCGGAGCGGCCCACCCGAGACCCACATGGCGTCCTGCATCATGAACGGGTTGAGCACGCTCATGATCGCCGTCCGGAAGCCGGCGTAGGTGCAGTTGATCGCGTCCTTGTTCTCGTGGGTGTTCTCGTTCCGGAACGTCAGCGTGTCCCCCTCTTTGATTATCTGCACCTCACCCCGGTAGACGCCGGTATCGCCGGTCTTCGACCCGTCCATGTAGGCGCGGCCGCGGTAGGTGCCGTCGGGGATCTTCTCCAGTTTCTGGAGGAACTTCTCCTCGGCGTCGTCGAGCACGTCGTGCATGACGCCCTTGACCGTCTCGGCGCTGTACTCCTCGATCGTCTCCTTCACCCGGTCCCGCGCGACGTTCACGCCGGCCAACTGCGCGTTGAAGTCGAGCCCCACCATCTGGGGCAGCCGCGAGTGGCGCAGGTACATCTGGCGCAGGTCCTCGCGGACCTCGCCGCCCTCGACGATCTTGATCGGCGGGATCGGCGTCGGTTCCTCGAACACCGACTCCGCACCCGGGCAGAAGCTCCCGGCGTTCTTTCCCCCGATGTCGTACTGGTGGAGGGTGTTGACCACCCAGCAGAACAGTTCGCCCTCGTGGAAGACCGGCGCCAGGAAGAACACGTCCGGCTGGTGGGTGCTCCCCACCCAGGTGTCGTTCGACAGGAAGACGTCGCCCGGCTCGATCCCGGGGTTGTCGCTCCGGTTCTCCAGCACCCACTTCGCCTGCAACTCGGCGATCGGCGAGAAAAACTGGATGTACGGGCCCTGGAAGACGACCTCGCCCGTCGCCGTCAGGATGGTCGGGTTGAAGTCCTGGGCGAAGTAGGCCACGGGCGACCCCGAGACGTTCTCGAGGGTCGCGCCGTGTTCCTCGTTGATGGTGTAGAGGCGGTGGCGCAGGACCTCGTAGGTCACGGGGTCGAGGTCGGAGTCGTAGCGCGTGTGCAGCGACAGGCTCGGGTGAACGTCGAGGGGGTCCTCCGGGATGTAGCCGGAGACGAAGTCCTGCCAGACGTTCGAGCCGGTGTGGCCGTCGCTCGTATCAACTTTCCGGTCGTCGAGGTGTTCGGTTGCCATTAGTTCTCACCGATGGTGATGACGTAGTTGTTGAACTGGTCGATCTCGCAGGTGTCGCCCGGCGGAATGGCGACGGTGGTGTGGTCCATCCGTACGACGGCGGGGCCGTCGACGGTCATGCCCGGCGCGAGGTCGGCGCCCTCGTAGGCGGAGGTGGTGAGGGCGCGGTCCTCGGACGGCCAGAAGACCTCGCGTTCGGTGTTGGCGGGGGTGGCGGCGTCGGTGCCGGCGCGTTCGAGCGTGGGCTTGGTGGTCTCGCCGCGGACGTCACAGCGGATGGTGACCATCTCGAAGCCGGATTCGCTGTAGCCGGCGCCCTCGCCGTAGAGGGTTTCGTATTTCTGCTCGAAGCGCCGGATGAGGTCGTCGACGTCGTCCTGGTCGAGGCGGCCGTTCGGGACGGGCACCGAGACCTGGTGGACCTGGGCCTGGTAGCGGAGGTCGGCGTAGCGCTCGACGGTGACTTCGTTGCGGTCGAAGCCCTCGGCGAGGAGTTTCTCGACGAGTTCGCCCTCGAGGGCCTCGAACTGGTCGGTGATGTCGGCGGGGTCGAACGGCGCGGTAGTGATGTTCGAGACCTCCTGTCGGTGGAGGAAGTCCGAGGAGGAGATGCCGAGCGCCGACCAGACCGACGAGGTGTCGCCGCTGGGGACGACGACGGTGTCGATGTCGAGTTGCGGGGCGATGGCGGGGACGTGGAGCGGGCCGGCGCCGCCGTATGCGTAGAGGGTGAACTTGCGGGGGTCGTGGCCGCGGTTGATGGTGCGCTGGCGGATGGAGTCGGCCATTTTCGCGGTGGCGATTTCGAAGATGCCGCTGGCGGCCTCCATGCGGTCCATGCCGAGGGCGTCGGCGACGTCGTCCATGGCGGCCTGTGCGCGGTCGACGTCGAGTTGCTGGCGGCCGCCGAGGAAGTGCTCGGGATCGAGAAAGCCCAGCAGGAGGTCGGCGTCGGTGACGGTGGGGTCGGTGCCGCCGCGGTCGTAGCAGGCGGGGCCGGGGTCGGCGCCGGCGCTCTGGGGGCCGACCTGGAGGCGGTCGGTGTCTTCGTCGACCCAGGCGATCGATCCGCCGCCGCTCCCGATGGAGTCGACGTCGATGTTGCGGATCATGTACTCGTACTGGTTGATGATGTTGTTGGGGCGGGTGATGGGGCTGCCGTCGGTGAGGAGGCCGATGTCGAAGCTGGTGCCGCCCATGTCGGCAGCGATGATGTCGTCGTGTCCCATGCGGTCGGCGAGGTACTGGCAGCCGACGAGGCCGGCGGCGGGGCCGGAGTCGATGGTTTTGACGGGTTCGCGGATGGCGTCGGCGGCCGACATGACGCCGCCGCCGGACTGCATGACGAGGAGCGTGCCGTCGTAGCCGTGGTCGGCGAGGCGGTCGTTGATGCGTTCGACGTACGCGGAGGTAGAGGGGCCGATGTAGGCGTTGATGGCGGCGGCGGTGGTGCGCTCGTACTCGCCCCACTTGGGGATGAGGTCGCTGGCGCGCGTGAGGAAGGTGTCGTCGGGGAGTTCGTCTTCGAGGATGGCCTCCATGGCGACCTCGTGGTCGTCGTTGAGGAACGACCAGAGGAAGTTGATGGCGACGGCGTCGACGTCCTTGTCGGCGAGTTCGCGTGCGACCTGTCGGGCGCGGTCTTCGTTGAAGTCGACGACGACGTCGCCCATGCAGTCGACGCGTTCGTCGATGCCGTAGACGCGCTTGCGCTGGATGAGGGGGTCGGGTTTCGAGGCGTCGCGGAGGTCGAGGACGTCCTCGATGGACTGGCCCTTGCTGACGGCGGCGCCGCCGCGCATGACGAAGAGGACGTCTTCGGCGCCCTTGGTGGTGACGAGAGCGGCGTCGACGCCGCCGCCCTCGATGATGGCGTTGGTGCCGACGGTAGTGCCGTGTGAGACGACTTCGGTCTGTTCGAGGAGGGGGGTGAGTTCCTCGTCGAGTTTGTCGGCGGCCTGTTCGAGGGCGTTGAAGAAGCCGCGCGCGAAGTTGTCGGGCGTGGACGAGACCTTGGTTTCGGTGACAGTGCCGTGGTCGTCGATGACGACGGCGTCGGTGTGGGTGCCACCTATGTCAACGTTGCACAGATACCCCATAGACCGGGCGACGAAAGGATGCCTGTTATAGCTTCCGGTGGATCCCGACCGATCGGGCGTGAGGAATCCGGCTGCCGTCGGCCGGATTCGAGCCCTTCACTTCCAGTACGGACCGAGCTCGAGAAGTTCGTGGTACTTCTTCTTGCCCATGTCCCACTTCTGGATGCTCTGCTGGAAGAAGAGCTGGTGGGTGTCGTCGAACAGTTTGCCCTGGCGCTCGGCGCCGTCGATCGACCCCTTCGGCGGGATGTAGTACTGGGTCGTGAAATCGGAGACGTCGCTCCAGGTGAGCGCCTCGAAGCCCTCGACGAGCGATCCCTTGTCCGCGCCGCCGCTCTTCTCGATGGCCTTCTTGAGCAGCTGGACGTTCTCGTACCCGACGAGGAACGAGGAGTTCCACGGCCGGTCGGGGTACTCCTCTCCGAAGCGGGACTTGAGCTTGCGACCGCGCTCTGCGGGCGCTCCCGGAAGGTCGCCGTCCTTGGACGCCTGTTGCGCCACTTCGAGGCCGAGCGTCGCGCTGTAGAAGCCGTCGGCGACCTGGTCGCTGACGAGCCGGTCGGCCTGGCCCTCGGTCGGGCCCTGCGTCGCGAAGATCTGTGCCTGCTCCCGGAGCCCCTTCTCGCCGGCCTGCTTGAGGAACTGCCAGAACGAGTTGGGGAACGACGAGGAGATGATGATGTCCGCGTCGGTGGACTTGAACGTCGTGATGGCGTTCGAGAAGTCGCTGGCGCCGATCGGGTGGTTCACGTTCTTGACGACCTCGGCGCCGGCGGTCTTGGCGGTCTTGGCGACGTACTTCTGGACGTCGAACCCGTACTGGGACTTGGGCGTGAGGAACGCGATCTTCTCGTGCCCGAGTTCGTTCACGATGTAGGCGCCTTCCGCCGCCACGAACGAGATCAGCGGGTGCTTCTCGTTGTAGATCACCGGCGACGTGCCGAACACGAAGTCGTGTTCTGCGGCCTTCGCGTGGAGCTTCGAGGCCTGGTCCTGGTCGAGGACGGTGAACGTCTCGGAGTCGATGGCCATGTCGACCCAGGCGAGGATCGACGACGGGCAGTTCCCGCTGTAGATGACGTCGACGCCGCGGTCCTGGATGAGCCGCGAGGCTGCGTTCCGCGCGGTGGCGGGCTTACACTCGCTGTCCAGCGCGGTGTACTCGAACTTGTACGTCGTGCCGCCGACCTCGAACCCGCCGTCTCCGTTGATGTCCTCGACGGCCATCTTCTGGCCGGCGTTCCCCGGGAGTCCGTACAGTTTCGCCGCCCCGGTGAGCGGGATCACCTGGCCGAGGTGGACGGTCTTCGTCCCGCCGGACGTTACCGTTCCGCCCCCGCCGCTCGACTCGGTGCCGCTCGGCTCCGTCCCGCCGCCGTCGCCGCCGTCGCCGGTACACCCGGCGAGGACCAGCGCGCCACTCGTCCCCGCTGCTGCCTTGAGGAAGCTCCGCCGCCTGACCGTGTTTGTGCGTCGTGCCATCGTGCAACACTCACCACCGGTCCCGGCGGACCCTACTAAACCACCGCCGGTACTCGCCCTTTTTTGCTCAAATACGAAGAGATATATAGACCGACAGACTGCGCCGGCTATCTCCGAAATTCTATATTATGTACTGTCACGATCGGCGGCGCACCGACCGCGCGTCGGGCGTCAGCGGGCCGTGAGCCGGCGCCGACGGACGTGTAAACGCGCGTCAACGTTCGGCCGATGGGGCGTCTGCCCGGTCACGCGTCGGCGTCCGCGAGCCGGACCGGATCGCCGACGTCGAGGGCCCCGTCGCGCTCGGGTTCCGGGATTCGGGTGACGGCCATCAGCCGGTAGTATCCGTCCTCGAACGTCGCGGGGCCGGTCCACTCCGGCGCCGTCTCCGCACGCTTCTCGACGAAGGTCTCGCGGAAGTCGGGCGTGACCGCCCCGGTGTGCGGATCGCGCGTCGGTACGACGCAGCGAGGGACGGACTTGACGCCCGCCAGCGTCACGTCGCCGATCCGGACCCGGCGTCCGGCGGCGAGGCGGTCCTCCCAGAACGCGGGTACGCCCTCGACCACGAGGTTCGGCCGCATGCGGAGTCGCACTTCGGTCGCGTCCATCCCCTCGTACCACGAGGCTACCTCGCGCAGCGTCGCCGCGCTGATGAGCGTCGGCCCGGTCCGCGTCCCGTCGCCGTAGACGGCGCTATCGGTCTGCGTGCCGCCCTGCCCGACCGACAGCGACACGGGCGTCTCGAAGTAGTCCGACAGCCACGCTTCGAGCGCCGCCCGGTCGCGGTCGAGGTGAAAGCGGTGCTCGGCCTCCTGATCCTGGACGCGGAGCGTGACGTGGCCGGCGTCGAGGTCGACCGACGCACGGAGCCGGTGGACGGCCGCCGTCCGCTTCCCGTTCACGTAGTCGCCCTCCTCGGTCACGACGGCGTAGGCCCGGTCGCCGTCGAGCCCGCCCGCGGCCGTGATCGGCGCTGTCTCGCGGTCGACCGGGTCGAGGGCCTTGATCGGGTGGACGGCGATCTGCGAGAGAGTCGGCATCGACTCTCGGTTGACGCCTCACGACTATGGCGCTTTGGGGACGCCCCACGCGTGCTCCACCGACCCCACGGTGAGCTCCGGTGCGCCACACCGGACGCCCGTCCGACAGACTTATCGGATATACAGTCTGTATATGAGATAGACTGGTTCCGGACTCGACCTCGGCCGCTCGGGGACTGCGGCGGCTGCGTCTGACTGCCGTGCTGCCCGTCGGGCGGACGCGGGTCGAGTCGCGGTGTCCGCACTGCGTGGACCGCACGCGCCGATATTCCCGACGCGCGCGAGTCGCCCGTCGGTCGCCGTCCGTCGGCGACGAACCGGCCCGGGCGTCGGCCCCTCTCGCAGGTTCCCGTCCCGGGATTCGCAGGCCTGAACGAGGAACGCGAGCCCCGATTCGGTCGACTGGCCCGCGAGCGACGACGGGCAGGTCGTCGCCCCGCCGCGAGATCGACTGCTCCTCGACGCTCATATACGAAATCTGTCTGTTCTGGACAAATATTGAAATTATTTTACATCTGGTCCGGTGGGAAGCGCGCTGCGGGATCGCGGGGTCAACGACTACGGTCCTGGAGCGCCACGGTGCGCGAGATGGTCGAGCGACATCGCGTTCCCGTCGACGGCGAGGCGGTCGCCGCGGTCCACCACTCGGCCGGGTCGGACGAGTGGCTGGTCTTCTGCCACGGGTTCGTCAGCGACAAGTCCGGGAGCTACGAGGAGCGGTGCCGGCGCGCCGTCGAGGCGGGCTACGACGCCGTGCGGTTCGACTTCAGGGGCTGTGGCGAGTCGGACGGCGCGTTCGTCGACCAGACGCTGTCCTCGCGCGTCGCCGACCTCCGGGCCGTCCTCGGGTACTTCGACCCGCCGTCGGTCGTCCTCTTCGGGTCGAGCTTCGGCGCCAAGACGGCGTTCCACGCCGCCCCGGGCGACGACCGGGTCGCCGCGCTCGCGGGCCGCGCGCCGGTCACGTACAACCGCGCGTTCGCGGACGCACGCGCCGCCGTCGCCGCCGAGGGCGCGTATCGCTACGACGCCGACCACGTGATCGACCGGCGCTTCTTCGAGGACTTCGACCGGTACTCCTTCGCCGACGTCGGGGCGGCGCTCGACGTGCCGGTCGCGCTGTTCCACGGTGCGGCCGACGAGTCGGTGCCGCTGGTCGACAGCCTCGACGCCGCCGGCGACCTCGACGTCGACGTGACCCTCCAGACGTTCCGCGGCGAGGGGCACCGCTTCTCCCGGGCCGCCGAGGCGCGGATGCGGACGCAGCTGTTCGACTGGCTCGCCCGACTGTGACCGCCTCCGGACCGGCGGCTCGTTCCCCGCCGGTGGGACTCGGCGCGGGGATATTGTCGCCCGGCGACGTAGACTGCTCATGTCCTCGGAAACGTCCACCCCCGGCAGGCCCGTCGAGCGACGGGCGGGCGCCCTCCGGGCCGTGTTGGTCGCCGTGGGGCTGCTGGTCGGCGGATTCCTGCTGACCGTGGTCGCGAGCGTCCCCGTCGCGCTCGCGCTCGGCGCGCTCGGCTACGGCCTGGCGTCGAACGCCTTCGTCGTCGCCACGTTCGTCGCGAACGCGATCGGTTTCGCGGTCGTCGCCCTGGTCTACCTCCGCCGGTGGCTCGGCGGCGGCGACCTGGCGCTCCCCCGCGGCCGGCTCGGGCTCGTCGCCGCCGTGACCGTCGGCTCGCTGGCGTTCGCACTCGCGGCCGAGGTCGCCTACGCCCTGCTCGGCGGCCCGGCGACCGGCACGCTCGTGACCGACGCCATCGCCGCCGATCCGCTGTTCGCCCTGGTCTACGCGGCGCTGTCGGTGTTCGTCGTCGCTCCGGCCGAGGAACTGCTGTTCCGCGGTGCCATCCAGGGCCGGCTCCGGCGCACGTTCGACGCACCCGTCGCCGTCGCGGGCGCGAGCCTCCTGTTTGCGGCGCCACACGCCCTGAACTTCGCCGTCGGGGACCTCACCGGCCTGTTCGCCGCGGCGACGATCTTCGTGGTGTCGCTGGCCTGGGGGTGGGCCTACGACCGGACCGGCTCGCTCGCCGTGCCGATCCTCGCTCACGGCCTGTACAACGCCGGGCTCGCGGCCGTCGCTGCCCTCTCGGTCGCGGGCGTCTTCTGACCCGGCGCTCGCGGCGCGAAGCTACTCCCAGAGCGGGTACATCTCGTCCCGGACCGGCGTCTCGATCACGTCCTCGTCGAGGACGAGTGCGGGGTCGCCGTCGACTACCCTGCCGACGACCGTTCCCTCGATCCCGGCGTCGTCGAGCGCGGCCAGCGCCGCCGAGACCGCGTCGGGGGGGACCGCGGCGACCAGCGCCCCCGACCCGAAGGTCCGGAGCGGGTCGACGCCCGCGGCCGCACAGAGGCGGGCCGTCTCGTCGCGCACGGGGACGTCGTCGCGGTCGACCGCGATCCTGACGCCGGAGGCGACGGCCATCTCGAGCAGGCCGTCGACGAGGCCGCCCTCGGTCGGGTCGTGCATCGCGCGGGCGTGCTCGGCCAGGGCCGTCCCGGCCGCGACGACGCTCACGTCGTTGTAGAACGTGGCGGCACGGTCGACGACCGCCGCCGGGACGGCGTCTGCGACGCGGTCGCGGAAGTCGGTCGCCAGGATGGCGGTCGCCTCGATCCCCGCGCTCCCGGCGAGGACGATCCGGTCGCCCGGCCGCGCGCCCGCGGACGGGACGTACCGGTCGGTGACGCCGAGGCAGGTCAGCACGAGCAGCGGCGTCGACAGGGCGGGCGCGTACTCGGAGTGGCCGCCGACGATGGCGACGCCCTGCTCCCGGGCCGCCTCGTCGAGTTGCGCCGTGATCCGGTCGAGCAGCGTCTCGTCGTCGCCGGGGAGAAAGACCACGCTCGTGAGCCAGCGCGGGCGCGCCCCCGAGGCGGCGACGTCGTTGCAGGCCACCGCGACCCCCAGCGTCCCGACCCGGTCGACCGCGAGCGAGATCGGGTCGGAGTTGATCACGAGCACCTGCTCGCCGAGGTCGATGGCGGCCGTGTCCTCGCCGTAGGCCGGCCCCTGCAGGACTGCCTCGTCGGCCGCGCCCGTCCGGCCGAGGACGAGCGCAGCCAGCGTCTCCGGATCGACCTTTCCGATCATGTCCCGGTCATCGGCGTGCCGATGGATTGTACCTTCGCCTCCTGCCCGGCCGCCTCGCCGCGCCCGGAGGCGGTGTCGCCGGCGCGAACGCGACAGATGCGTGGTGTTATGTGCCCCCGCGAACCGTTGTGCGTATGGTTGACGCACCCACGCTGGACGCGTACCAGTTCCACGAACAGGAGTGGGAGAGCTACGAGGAACTCGTCGCGGCGTTCGAGTGGGAGGTCCCCGACCAGTTCAACATCGCCACCTACGCGTGCGACCGGTGGGCCGACGACAGGGGTCGCGTCGCGCTGTTCGCCGAGGACGGGGACGGCGGCGAGAGCACGCACACGTTCTGGCAGCTCCGGACCGCGGCGAACCGGCTGGCGAACTACCTCGCCGAGCGGGGCGTCGGGCGCGGCGACCGGATTTGCGTCAGCGGCTCGCAGAAGCCCGGCACCATCCTCGGGCACCTCGCGGCGTGGAAGCTCGGCGCCGTGTCCGTCCCGCTGAGCGTGCTCCTCGGCCCGGACGGGCTGTCCTACCGGCTCGCCGACAGCGGCGCGACGGCCTTCGTCGTCGACGCCGCGAGCGTCGAGGCGTTCCGGGCGATCGAGGCCGACCTCCCGTCGCTGGAGACCGTGCTGACGGTCGGCGACGCCGAGCCGGCGGCCGGGGAACGCGACCTGCAGACGGCCATCGCGGACGCCTCGCCGCGGCGCGAGACGGCGACGACCGCGGCCGACGACCCGGCCATCGTCATCTACACGAGCGGGACGACCGGCGATCCGAAGGGCGTCGTCCACGGGCACGCGACGCTCCTCGGGACCCTGCCGTGCGTGAACCTCGGCGCGCTGAACGCGACGGTGAGCGAGCGCGACGTCGGCCGGACGGTCGTCGAGTGGTCCTGGGCCGGCGCGCTCTTCGACTTCCTCCTCCCGCTCTGGTACTATGGCCGCCCGGTCGTCGCACACGAACACGGGGAGTTCGACCCGGCGACCGAGTTCGAACTCGTCGAGACGTACGGGATCACGGTCGTCAACGCGCCGCCGACCGCGCTCCGGATGCTGATGCAGGTCGAGGACCCGGCCGAGACCTACGACCTGCGGAGCCTGCGCGTGCTCTTCAGCGGCGGCGAGTCCGTCGGCGACACCATCGTCGACTGGGCGGACGACGCGTTCGAGAACGCGGTCGTCCACGAGGGGTACGGCCAGACCGAGGCGCCCGCGTTCATCGGGGACTGCAGCGCGCTCGGCGTCGACCACCGCGCCGGGAAGATGGGCGTCGCCTCGCCGGGTTCCGAGGTCCGGATCCTCGACCCCGACACGGGCGAGGAGACGGTCGACCCGGGCGAGATCGGCGAGATCGCGCTCCGGTACGAGGGCAACCCCGGCTGCTTCGCCGAGTATCTGAACAAACCCGAGAAGACCGCCGGGAAGGTCGAGGACGGCTGGCTGCTCTCCGAAGACCTCGGGAGCGTCGACGAGGACGGCTACGTCACCTTCCAGAGCCGGAAGGACGACGTCATCATCTCGGCGGGCTACAAGATCGGCCCGGAGGAGGTCGAGGACGCGCTCGCAGGGCACCCCGCGGTCGCGGACGCCGGCGTCGTCGGCGTCCCCGACGACACGCGCGGCGAGATCCCGAAGGCGTTCGTCGTCCTCGCCGCCGGCCACGGCCCGAGCGAGGTGCTCGCCGAGGAACTCACCGACCACGTCCGGGACCGGCTGGCGAAGTACGAGTACCCCCGCGAGATCGAGTTCGTCGACGACCTCCCGACGACGACCACGGGCAAGGTCCGGCGGCGCGACCTCAGAGCCCGCGACGACTGAGCGCCGCGCCCGGTGCAGGCGTCAGTACTCCCCGACCGGGATCGCCTCGAGGGCCAGCCGGATCATCTCCTCTGTGGCGCCCTGGGGGAAGGACGTGAGCACGGTGTCGGCGGGCCCGTCGGCGAGCGCGCGGTACTGCTCGCGCACCTCGGCGGGCGTCCCGACGACGCCGACGGCCTCCAGCAGCGACTGCGGCACGGCCTCGGCGGCCGCCTCGCGACCGCCCCGCTCCCAGGCTTCCCGGATGGCCGCGGCGGCCTCGGAGTAGCCGTGCCGGGCGACGACGTCGTTGTACGGGTCGGCGGGCCCCACGTAGGCGGCGACGTGCGCCGCGAGCGTCGACCGGGCGACCGTGGGGTCCTCGTGCACGCTCGTGATCACTGACGGCATCCGGTGCAGGTCGGCGGTCTCGCCCGCCCGCGCTTCGCCCTCGGCGACCGCGTCGTCGAGCGCTGCCAGCGGGAGCATGTGGGTGATCAGGCCGTCGGCGTGCTCGACGCTCAGCGCGACGTTGGTCGGGCCGAGCGCGGCGTTGAACACCGGGACCGAGGCGGGCCCCTGGGGGAGGTGCATCCGGAACCCCTCGACCGAGAAAATCTCGCCGTCGTAGTTCACTCGCTCCCCGGAGAGCGCCAGCTCGACGATTTCGATCGTCTCGCGGAGGCGGCGGAGCGGGCGTTCGAACGCCGCGCCGTGGAACCCCTCGACGATGTTCGGCGTGCTCGTCCCGACGCCGAGGACGAACTGGCCGTCCGTCGCCTCGTGGAGCGTCGCCGCGTCCATCGCGAGCGACCCCGGGCTCCGCGCGAAGACGTTGGCCGCCAGCGTCCCGAGCACGCAGTCGGTCCGGTCTGCGACCCGCGCGAGCAGCGGGACGGAGCTGTACCCCCACCCGTCGCCGCACCAGACCGACTCGAACCCGGCGTCGACCGCCTCGACCGCGAACTCGACCTGCTCGGTGGCCGTCCACGACTCGTACTCGGGGAGCGCGATGCCCGTCCTCGGAAGCGTCGTCATGTCCGTCGGTCTCGCATGGGCGAGATAAAGCCTGCCGTCTCCCGTCGCCTCGCGCCGGCCCGGACGCCGCCTGGACGGCGACGCGACGCCGTCTCCGCCCGATCAACAGGTAGATGTGACCACGCGCAGTACGCGAGGACCATGGCGGACCCGGGAGCGGCGCCGACGAACGCGTGGGACACCGAACGCTACGACGAGGGCCACTCCTTCGTCTTCGAGTACGGCGACGGGGTCGTGGACCTGCTCGACCCCGGGCGCGGCGAGCGCGTCCTCGACCTCGGGTGCGGGACCGGCCACCTCACGGCGCGAATCGCCGACTCGGGCGCGACTGCCGTCGGGCTCGACGCCTCCGGGGAGATGATCGCGACCGCCCGCGACGCCTATCCAGAGTGCGACTTCGTCCGGGCGGACGCCCGCGCGTTCTCGTTCGACGAGCCGTTCGACGCCGTGTTCTCGAACGCCGCGCTCCACTGGATCCCCGACCAGGACGCCGTCCTCGCGTCGGTCGCCGACGCGCTCGCTCCCGGCGGTCGGTTCGTCGCCGAACTCGGTGGCACGGGCAACGTCGCCGCCATCGTCGACGCGGTCCGCGCGGAAGCGGCCGCACGTGGCTACGAGGTGGAGTGCCCGTGGTACTTCCCCGGCGTCGGCGACTACGCCTCGAAGCTCGAATCGCACGACCTCGAGACGCGCTACGCCACGCTGTTCGACCGGCCGACCGAGCTCGACAACGGGGCGGACGGCCTCGCGGAGTGGCTCGGTATGTTCGGGGACAGTCTCCTGGCCGCCGTTCCTGCCGACGACCGCGACGCGGTCGTCTCGGCCGTCGAGGACCGCCTCCGCGACGAGCTCTTTCGCGACGGGACGTGGGTCGCAGACTACCGACGGCTTCGCGTCGTGGCGGTCGCCGACCGCGAGTAGTCGACGTTCGACGCGCCCCGCCCGCGCCGCCGCTGGCGTGGCGACGGCTCCGAAGCGGCCCCGAACGCCCGCTCCCGGTGCCCGCCTGCACGTCGCGCCGTCGCGCCCGGCCGGCGAGTCTATGCGCTCAAGTACCGGCGGGACGCGCTACTCGATATGGACGTGGAACCGACACCGGTCGCGGACGCGCCCGGCGTCTACCTGGTCGACAACGAACTGTTCGGGGAACGCGGCGCGTTGTCGACCTACGTCGTCGACGCGGAGCGGCCGGCCGTGCTCGACGCAGGTGGGATGAACACCGTCGACCGCATCCTCGCTGCGCTGGACGCGCTCGACGTCGCCCGAACCGAACTCGCGTTCGTCCTCGTCACGCACGTCCACCTCGACCACGCCGGCGGCGCCGGCCGCCTGGCCGAGGTCTGTCCGAACGCCGAGGTGGTCGTCCACGAACGCGGCAGCGAGTACCTCACCGACCGGGAGAAACTCGACCACCTGATGGCGAGCGTCTCGCGGGCGGCCGGCACCGAAAACCCCTACGGCGAGCCGACGCTCCTCTCGCCGGACCGCGTCCGGACGGTGACCGGTGGCGAGACGCTCGACCTCGGCGACCGGACGCTGGACGTGTACGACGCACCGGGGCACGCGCCACACCACTACGTCTGCTTCGACGAGAGCGACGGGACGCTGTACGCCGCAGACGCGGTCGGCGAGTACTATCGCGACCGCGCCATCCCGTCGACGCCGCCGCCGAGTTTCGACCTCGCGGCGAACCTCGAGACCGTCGAGCGGCTCCGCCCGCTCGACCCCGACCGGATCCTCTACGGCCACTTCGGCGTCGGGCACGGCGGGACCAGACTGCTCGACCAGTACGCCGAGGAACTCCCCGAGTACGTCGAGCAGATCGCGGCCGCCCGCGAGCGCCACGGGAACGACGCGGCTGCGATCGCCGCGGCGTTGCCGGCGAAGTGGGACTCGCCGACGCTCGTGCGCGACGTCGGGGGCGTCCTCGTCGCCCTCGACCGCGAGGCGTAGCGTCGCACGGTTCGCTGGATCGCGCCCGGGATCGGCTCCACCCGGCGGCGGGCCGCGCGGGGCGTCCCGTCTCACGGGACCCGGGGCGTCCGGGCCGAAGACACTTCTGCGGGGCGGTTCGAACGCAGACCGTGCACCGCCGCCAGGTCCTCGCGGCGGGGACGCTCGCCCTCTCGGTCGGCGTCGCCGGCTGCGACGAGCGCGCACCGCCCCCAGACGACCCGTTCGCCGACCGACCGACCGCTGGCCGAGCCCCGGCTACGACCCCGGCAACACGGGGCACGCCCCCGTGGCTCCACCCCCGAGCGAGACGCGCTGGCGGACGGCCCGGGAGGCGATCGACCCGCCGCTGTACGGCACCCTCTCGACGCCCGTCGTCGGCGACCACATCTACGTCGCCGGCCTCGCAGATCCGTACTTCGAGCCCGACGACGACCAGCTGGTGCTCGCGGCCCTCGACCGGGCGAGCGGCGACCCGGTCTGGACGCTCGCGTTCGACGGCGGGCTCTCCGGGGCCCCGGCGCTCGTCGACTCGACGCTCGTCGTCGGGGGGTACGACGGCCGGCTCTCCGGCGTCTCCCCGGACGGCCGGCGGCGCTGGCGCCTCGGCCTCGACGGACGGAGCGGGACGCCGACCCCCTACGGCGACCGGGTCTACGTCGCGGACGGAGCCGGGAGTCTCCACGCCGTCACGGCCGACGGCGAGCGGCTGTGGCGGGTGCACTGGGGGCTCCCGTTCGACCGGCTGTCCGAGCGCCTGCTCGGGGACGCCGACCCCCGCGCCGTCGGGGCGCCCGCAGTCGACGAGCGGGGCGTGTACGCGACGGTCGCGTCGTCAGACGGCGCTAGCGACGGCGTCGTCCTGCTCGCGTACGATCACCGCGGGAACCGCCGGTGGCGGCGGTCGTTCCGGGGCGCTGCGAACCGGCGGGTCCACGGGCCGACCGTCGCGGACGGGACCGTCTACGCCGTCGTGGGGGACGCGGTGGTCGCCCTCGGGGCTGCGGACGGGAGCGACCGCTGGCGGTTCGCCACCGGGTACCGGACGCCCGGCCCCGTCGCGACCGACGGTGACCGCCTGTACGTCGGCGCGAAGAACCTCTACGCGCTGGACGCGGCGACGGGGGAGGAGCGCTGGCGGGTCGTGAACGAGGCCGTCCAGACGACGCTGGGCTGGCGGCGCGGGCTCCCCTACGTCGCCCGGCCGGCGGTCGCGGACGGGGCCGTCCACCTCCGGGCGGGGGCCTTCGACGCGACGACCGGCGCGCGGCTGTGGGGCGACGACGCCGACGCGTGGGTGGCGGCGGACGATTACTTCGACGACCCCTTCGATCACCGGCCGTCGGTGAAACCGGTCGCCACGGCCGAGGCGCTCTACCTCGCGCACGCGATCGACGGGGTGGTGCGACTGGGATGACCCGCCGTCGTCGGGTCCTCGGTTCGCTCGGGGCTGCGGCGGCGCTCTCGCTGGCCGGCTGTGGCGAGATCGCCGACGTCGGCGACGGGGGCGAGGCGTGCCCGCCGTACGACCCCATCAGAACCGACCGCACCGCGTGGACCAATCGGTACGGTGGGGCGGCGAACACCGCGACCGCCGCCGCCGAGGGCGGCCCCGGGAACGAGCCGACGGCCGAGTGGCGCTTCCCCATCGAGACCCACGTGGGCTATCACACGCCGGTGGTCGCCGACGGGACCGTCTACGTCCACGACCTGGACGAGCGGCTGTGGGCCGTCGACGCCGAGACCGGTGACGCCGTCTGGCGTCGAGGGCTGGAACTGGGCTGGCTCGGCCCCGGACTCGGCGACGAGACGCTGGTCGTCCCGCTCGAGGCGGGGCTGGTCGGCCTCGACGCGGCCGACGGGAGCGATCGCTGGCGGGCGCTCGAAGACCTGCCCACGGAGATCGGAGGCGCCTCGCCGCTCGTCGCCGACGGGGCGGTCTTCGTGCCGCTGGGCGTCTCGCTGTACGCCCTGGACCTGGCGACCGGCGAGATCCGCTGGCGCTTCCCCACGGGCCTGCCGTCCGAGTCGATGCCAGCCGTCGCCGACGGGACGATCTCCTTCGCCGGCGACGACACCTACGTCTACGCGCTCGACGCCGCGGACGGCACGGAGCGCTGGCGGACCAAGACCGACGCCCGGATCGAGGCGAGCGTGACCGTCGCGGGGGAACTCGTCCTGGCCGCCACCGAGGCCGGGACCGTGTACGCACTCGACCGAAAGACTGGCGGCGTCCGCTGGACCTCTCGGCTCCCCCAGGGACCGGAGGCGGTCGCGACCGACGGCTCGCGGGTCTACCTCCTCACGGACGACCGGCTGACGGCACTCGCCGTGGCGAACGGGCACCGCTGCTGGCGGAACGCCGGCGTCTCGACGCGCTATCTCTCCGGCGTCGCGGTCTGTGACGGGCAGGTCTACACGCTACACCGCGACGGGCTCGTGATACTCGACGCCGCCTCGGGCGACGAACGCGGCGTGGTCGTCGAGACGGGACTGCTCAAGGCGGGCCCCGCCGTCGCGGGCGGGGCGCTCTACGCGATATCCAGGGACGAACTCGTCCGCTACCGCTGAGTGCGGGACGCGCGGAATCGGCGGTGAGCGCTCGCCGCTCGCCCGCCGGGTCTCAGTCCCCGTCCGCGACGAGGACGCACCGCTGGAGGTACCGGTCGACTTCCGCCCGGATCTGGCCGGCGAGGTCGTCGTCGGTGGTCACCCGCTGGGTCATCGTCCCGAGGACGATGGCGTGGATCATCGCCGCCGTGCGCCGCGAGTCGACCTGCTGGAAGACGCCCTGCTCGGTCCCTTCCCGGACGATGCGCGCGAGCTGCTTCCGGAAGAAGTGGTCGCTCCGGGTGAAGTGCTCGCGGAACTCGGGGTCGTGCGCCGCCTGTGCTCGCAACTCGACCATCGCCCGCGCGAAGTCCTCCGGCTTCTCGGCGGACGGCGCGACCAGGACGCGTTCGAGGATCGAATCGAGGTACTCCGCCACGCTCTGTCCCTGGGGGTAGGGGATCCGGTCCTCGAACCGCTCCAGCATGAAATCGAGGAAGTCCAGCATGAGGTCGTCTTTGCTGTCGTAGTGGTGGTACAGCAGCGACTTGCTCTTCTCGAACTCGTCGCCGATGTGCTGGATGGTCAGGTCTGCGTACCCGTGCTGGCACAGGGCGTCGTAGGTGGCCTTCATGATCGCCTCGCGGGTGGTGGTCGGTTCGTCGAGAAATGGTGGCGTCCGTGTCATCGGTCTGGATCCTGTCGCGTCTCGGGTGCGTTCGTGTGGCTGTACTGCTCGTCCGCTGTGTCGAACGATGCGAGTCGCGCACTCATACGGCGTCACTCCCCTCGAAGGCGTACGCCCCCGCGACGACGAACGCGAGTGCGAACCCGGTCACGACGACGGCGTCCAGGAGTGGCGGGAACATCGAGACGCCCACGAGCACGCCGCGGAGGCCGTCGATCCCGTACGTGAGCGGGTTGAGGTACGTGGCGTACTGCAGCGCGGTCGGGAAGTTCGTGACCGGATAGATGGCGCCGGAGAGGAAGAGGAGCGGGAAGAGCACGAAGTTGACGATGAGGTTGAACGCCTGGAAATCGTCGATCCGGGAGGCGAAGACGAGGCCGACCCCGATGAACGTGGCGCCGATGAGGACCATGAAGCCGACCGCCAGGGGGACGCCGAGCCAGGAGACCGGCCGGAAGCCGATGACGACGGCGACGGCGAGCAGGAGGAGCCCCTGGACGACGGCGCTGGTCGTACTGCCGGCGACGCGTCCGAGCGCGATGGACACGCGGTCGACCGGCGTGACCAGGATCTCCTTCAGGAAGCCGAACTGGCGGTCGAACAGCACCGAGATGCCGCCGAACGAGGCCGTGAACAGCATCGTCATCCCGACGATCCCGGGAACGAGGTACTGGAGGTAGTTCACGCCGCCGCCCACTCCGGGGAGCTGGATCGAGCGGAATCCGAACCAGAACCCCACGAGGAAGAGAAACGGCAGGGCGAGCGTGCTGACGATGCGGGACTTCGACCGCGAGAAGCGCTTCATCTCGCGCAGCCAGAGCACGTAGATGGCCGCCGTGTTCGTCCCGCGCATCAGCGACTCCTCCGGATCCGCAGCATGCGCTCGGTGCGGCTCTCGGCGGCCTCCTCGCGAATCGCACGTCCCGTGAGATCGAGGAACACGTCCTCGAGACTCGGCGCTCGCATCTCCACGCTCGCGATCGTACTCGCGGTGTCGGCGGTGTCGCGGAACAGCTCGGGGATCCGCTCGCTCCCGTCGTCGACGGTCAGCCGGAACGTCCCGTCGGACGCGTCGACGTCGCGGACCCAGTCGTAGGAGTCGAGTAGCGTGCGGAAGGCGTCGCGGTCGCCCTCGACGGCGAGGGTGACGAGGTCGCCGCCGATCTGCCGCTTGAGCGCCGCGGGCGTGTCGAGCGCGATCAGCCGCCCCTCGTCGACGATACCGACGCGTTCGCAGAGGGCGTCCGCCTCCTCCATGTAGTGCGTCGTGAGGACGACCGTCACGTCGGTCTCCGCGTTGAGGCGCTGGACGTACTCCCAGATGTGCCGGCGGGTCTGGGCGTCGAGCCCGAGCGTCGGCTCGTCGAGGAACAGGACGGCGGGCCGGTGGACGAGACCGCGCGCGATCTCGAGGCGGCGCTTCATCCCGCCCGAGTACGTCTTCACGAGGTCGTCCGCGCGGTCCGCGAGCTCGACGAGCTCCAGCACCTCCGCGATGCGCTCCCTGCGCTCACCCTTCGACATCCCGTACATCACGCCGTGGAAGTCGAGGTTCTCGCGCGCGGTCAGCTCTTCGTCGAGCGCGGGCTCCTGAAACACGACGCCGATGCTGTTCCGGACGCCGTCGCGGTCCGTCCGGACGTCGTGCCCGGACACGGTCGCGTCGCCGTCGGTCGGCTGGAGCAGCGTCGAGAGGATGTGAATGAGCGTCGATTTGCCCGCGCCGTTCGGTCCGAGGAGCCCGAAGAGTTCGCCTTCGTCGATCGAGAAACTGACGTCGTCGAGCGCAGCGACGTGCTCGAACCGTTTCGTGATCCCGTCGACCGCGATGGCGTCAGCCATCGCGCCACCCGTCTCCTCGCTGTGGCATTCCCATACGCGCATCTACGGTGCAAGCGAGCATAAGATTACTGAATAGTTAGTCAACGACCACCCGCCACACGCTGCGGGAGGTCCGCTGTGGCACGTGTCTACCGAACCACCGATTCCGGCGATTTTGCCGGGAATGCCGGCCCGCCGGCCGATCGGATGCAAGCGACACAGTTATGACCCGGGACGTTCAATTTCGGCCAATGTTAATTGAACAGTTAGTCAGCACGGTCGCGCGTCGGCTCGGAGTGATCGGGCGTGAGTGAGGCGGCGACCGGCGGATTCCTGGGGGGGCTCGGTCGTGAGCGCGCGGTCGTCCTCGGTGGCCTCATGCTCGGCATGCTGCTGGGTTCGATCGACCAGTCCATCGTCTCGACTGCGCTCCCGCACATCGTCGGGGAACTGGGCGACCCGAGCAAACTCTCCTGGATCGTCACCGCCTACCTCGTCACCGTCACGGCGACGACGCCACTGTACGGCAAGCTGAGCGACCTCTACGGCCGTTCGGCGATCTACGAGTTCGCCATCGCGGTGTTTCTCGTCGGGAGCGCACTCTCGGGGCTCGCGGGCGACATCCCGGTTCTGAACCAGTACGTCGGCGGGATGACGCAGCTCGCGCTCTTCCGCGCGCTCCAGGGCGTCGGCGCCGGCGGGCTGATCGCCATGGCGACCACCATCCTCGGCGACATCTTCAGCCCCCGCGAACGCGGGAAGTACATGAGTTACATGATGGTCATCTTCGGCGCGGCGACCATCGGCGGCCCGCTGCTCGGCGGCTGGCTCACCGACCACTACACCTGGCGGTACATCTTCTACATCAACATCCCCATCGGGCTCGCCGCCATCGCGGTCATCCACGCCACGCTCGACCTGCCGGTCCCCGACACGAGCCACGCCATCGACTACCTCGGCGCGGCCCTGCTCGTCGTCGCCGTCAGCGCCCTCACCCTGCTGACGACGTGGGGCGGGAGCCGGTACGCCTGGGGATCGATGGCGATCCTCGCGCTGGGAGCCGTCACGATCGTGGCGGCGGCCCTGTTCGTCCTCCAGGAGCTCCGGGTCGACGAACCCGTCTTCCCCGTCCACCTGGTCCAACACCGGACGTTCGTGGGCGTCGTCGCGCTCTCGCTGGTGCTCGGTGCGGGCATGTTCGGCGCGACCATCTACCTCCCGGTCTTCCTCCAGACGGTGCTCGGCGTCAGCGCGACGAACTCCGGGCTGCTCCTGCTCCCGCTCATGGCCGGCCTCATGGTCACCAGCGCCCTCACCGGCCAGCTGATGACGCGCCTCGGCCACTACAAGGTCTTCACCGTCGTGGGCACGTTCGTCGGCGCCCTCGGCTTCTGGCTCCTGCACACGATGGGCCCCGTCGCCACGCACCTGTTCACCCTGAACGTCCTGGACTGGAGCTGGACGCTGAACGCGTCGACCGCGTACATGGTCGTGACCGGACTGGGGCTCGGGTTCATCATGCCGACGCTCACGATCGCCGTCCAGAACATCGTCGACCGGTCGGACCTGGGCGCAGCCACGACGTCCGTGACGTTCAGCCGGAGCCTCGGCAGCGCCGTCGGAACGGCCGTCCTCGGGGCGCTGCTCACCAGCCAACTCACCGCGCGCCTCGCCGATCTCGGCGGCGCCGGTGGCAGTCCGATGGCGAGCGGGGGAAGCATCGACCCCGACGTCATCGCGTCCCTGCCACCGCAGGTTCACGACGTCGTCGTGACGGCGCTCGCGAACAGTCTCGACGCCGTGTTCTTCGTGAGTACGGTCATGCTGGCCGTCGCCTTCCTCATCGCGATCACGCTCCCGGGCGAGTCGCTCGACGAGACGGTCAACGTCACGATGGGCGAGGTCGACGCGGCGACCACCGACGCCGCCCAGTCCGCGAACGACTGACCGTCCGCGGCGTCTCCGTCGCTCCCGGCGATCGGGATCGCCCCCGGTCCACGGGCCCGAGCGCCCGACGAGGAGCCAGCAGTCGCTACCTGGGGTCGACGTCGGCGATGGAGAGCAGGTCCCGGATGTCGTCGACCACGAAGTCGACGACCGAGTCGTCGACGGTCCCCTCCGATCCGGGAGCCGACGCCCCGCTGGCTGCGTCGCTGCCGAACGCGACGGTCTGGAACCCCGCTCGTTTGCCCCCCGTCATGTCGTTTTCGTAGCGATCGCCGACGTACAGCGACTGCCCGGGATCGACCCCGGCCTTCCGGATCGCCGTCTCGAAGATCTCCGGCGCGGGCTTCGTCCAGCCGACCTCCTCGGACGTGGTGACGTCGTCGAAGCACCCGCGCACGTCGAACAACTGGAGGATGTACTCGGCCTCCCAGGCGTCGATGTCGCTGACGAGCGCGAGATAGTAGCCCGCCTCGTCGAGATTGCGGATCGTCTCCGGGGCGTTCTCGACGGGGGCGAGGGCCTCTCCGGCCGTCTCGACGAACAGCGGCCACCACGATCCGGCGTCGACGTCTTCGTCGAGGATCTCGTTCACCGCCAGGGCGTAGCCCTCCCGGGCCGGCCTGAACGTCGTCCCCTCGCGCTCCCGGAAGTACTCGCCCAGGACGCGCTTCCACGTCTCGTCGGGCTTCGCGGTGGGCACGTCGAACGCCGCGTCGAGTCGATCGAGAAACAGCCGCCGGGCGCGCTGGACCGACGCCAGATCGAGCACGACGCCACCCAGGTCCAGGAAGACGGCCTCCCACCGACGGTCCATGTTCGAGTCGAGAGGCGCGTCCGACAAAACCGTACTCCTTCGACCGCGGTCCAGCGTGGCCCGGTCCCCGGGGTCGCGCCGTCTCGCGTCGCCCCACGCGGCGAGTCGCTCGCGGACAGCTACGCCCGGCGCAGCGCCAGTAGCCCGCCGAGGAGCCCCAGGATCGCGAGGCCGACGCCGAAGCCGGGTTGCGAGGTCTGCGTCGCGGTGGCCGCGCCGGTCGTTCCCGGTGCCGCGGTCCCGGGCTCGGCCGCCGCCGTCGCCGCGGCCGGATCGGTCGGCGAACTGTCTCCGCCGCCGGTCGAGGCAGTGCTCCCGCCGCTGCCCGTGCCTGCGGCTTGCACCCGGAGCGGGCCGACCGTCTGCGTCCCGATGCGGAGGGTGTACTCGCCGGGCACGTCGAACCGCCGGGTGATCGTGACCGTCGTCTCCGCACCCGCGTCGAGGTCGACGATCCGGCTCTCTCCCGTATCGGCCCCGTCGACGAACAGCCGCGCCTCCAGTCGCCCCGCGCGCGTGCCGTCGTTGCGGAGCGTCGCCTCCAGCGTCGTGGTCTCGCCCGCGACGATGGCGGAGGGGCTGAGCGACGCCGAGACGACGGCGATGTCGGGCGTCCCGGTCGGCGTCGTGGGGGGCGGGCTACTCCCACCGCCGCTGCTCCCGCCGCCGGTGCTCCCGGTACTGCCGCCGGCGTCAGACGGGGTAGCCGTCGGGGTGGCCGTGGGTGCCGGCGGGACGGCGGTGCCGGTCGCGGTCAGCGGCACGGTGACCGTCCCGACGCCGGGATCGTCCGTCGCGACCGCGAGCGTCGCCGAGAGCGCGCCCGTCGCGTTCGGCGTCACCGCGACCGTCGCGTCGAGCGTCGCCCCCGCAGAGACGTTCGTCGCCGTCCCGGCCGTAATCGCGAACCGGCCCGCGTCGGCACCGGCGATCGAGAGCCCGGTCACGTTGACCGGCAGCCCGCCCGAGGCGGTCAGGGACACCGTCTTCGACTCCGTCGCGTTCACCTCGACGTCGCCGAAGTCGAGCGTCGCGGGCGACGGCGTGAGGACCTCATCGAGCCCGGTTCCCGCGAGGCTGACGTTCCGCTGGGGCGTCGTCGCGTTGCTCGTGATCCGAAGCGTCGCGTCGTGCTCGCCAGCGCGCGTGGGCGCGAACGTGACGTTCACCGCTCGCGTCGCCGACGGCGCGAGCGTGAACGGCGCGCCGCCGTCGGCCACGGCGAAGGCGCCAGCGTCCGCCCCGAGAACGCTCGTGTCCGTCACCGAAACCGGGACCGACCCGGTGTTCTCGACAGAGAGCGTGACGTTCTCGGTCTGCCCGACCACGACGTCACCGAAGTCGGTCGTCCCCGAGACGGAGAGCGTCCCCGTCGTCGTGGTCTTGGACGTCCCACGGAGCGCGACGAGGGCGTAGTCGTAGACCGGCTCGCCGAACAGGTAGACGTAGTCGTTCACGACGGCGGGGGCGCCGGCAAACGCGTCTTTCTCCCAGCGGCCGAGTTCGTCGCCGTTCGCGGCGTCGAACACCCAGAGCCCGTCGGCGTCGTCGATCACGTACACGGCCCCGTTCGCGACGACCGGCGGGCCGAGGTCACCACCGGAGACGGTGGCGTTCCACAGGTAGTCACCGGTGGCCGCGTCGACCGCGCGGAGGGTACCGTCGGTCGTGCCGACGTAGACGACGCCGTCCGCCACGGCGGGGTCCGAGTAGTCGACGCCGCTCGGCAGAGTGGTGTTCCAGTCGACGGTGCCGGTCGCCGCGTCGACGGCGAGGAGGTCGTCGTCCGCGACGTAGACGGTGCCGCCCTCGACGGCGGCAGTGCTGGTGTACCCCCCGACCGTGACGTTCCAGCGCTCGCGCCCGTCCGCGGTGGCGAGCGCGTAGAGGGTTCCGTAGTCGTCGCCGACGTAGGCCGTGTCGCCGACGACGGTGGGCGTCGTGTACACGTCGTCGGGCAGGACGTGCGTCCACCGCTCTGACCCGTCGCTCGCGTTCAGCGCGTAGACGGTCTTGTCGTTGAGACCGAAGTAGACGGTGTCGCCGGCGACGGTGGGATTTGCCCCGTTGGAGGGGTAGCTGGAAAGTGACGCCTGCCACTCGACGTTCCCGGTGGCGGTGTCGAGCGCGTAGAGCCAGTTGCTGGTGTCGTCATTGTTGACGATCACGTAGAGGACGCCGTCGGCGACCGCACCCGTGCCCAGCGGCTCGAAGCCTTTCTTCAACCAGACGACCTCGCCGGTGGCGACGTCGTACGCGGAGAGGTTCCCGTAGTAGTTGCCCAGGTCGTCGTCCGTCCCCGCGAACACCAGGCCGTCGGCGACGACGGGCGAATCGAGCGTCCCCGGTTGGGTGCCGAACGTGACGTTCCAGAGGTGCGTGAGGTTGCTCGTCGGTCCACTCGCGCTCGTCACGCCCGTGCCGTTCGGGCCGCCGCGGTAGTGGGGCCACTCGCCCGTGGGTTGGGGGCCGACGCTGACGACCACGGGGTCGTAGTCGGCCTGCGTCGGGTGGTTGCCCACGGTCACCTCGTAGTCGGTCGGGTACTGGAACCGCGTCGTGAACGAGACGTCGGTGGACGCGCCCGGCGCGAGTGTCCCCGAGGTCGAGTCCCACGCGACGCCGTCGACGAGGAGCTTCGCCGTGTAGTCGCGCGCCGTCGACTGGGGGTTCGAGACGGTGGCCGTGACCGCCACGGTGTCGTTTATCCCCGGCGACGTCTCCGAGACGACGAGGTCGCTGTAGTGGACGCCCTCGCCGATGGCGACGAGGCCGTCGACCGTCCCCACGTACAGCACGCCGTCGTCGCTGACGGCCGGTGAACTCGGGAGGCGTGACGCCGGCCCGTTGAGGTAGTACGGCAGCGAGACGTTCCAGAGCAGGTCGCCGTTCGAGGCGTCGAAGGCGTGGACGCGGCCGTCGTGCGTTCCGCTCCCGTAGAGGATGCCGTCCGCCACGACGCTCTCCTCCACGTCGTCGACGCCAGGGTACGCCCGCGACCAGAGCAGGTCGCCGTTCGAGGCGTCGAGGGCGTAGAGCGTCTGGTTAGTCGGCCCGTGGTCGTCGAAGGCGTAGACCGTCGACCCGTCCGTGCTCAGACCGCCGGGAACGATCGTCGTGTCGTCCCCGGCCGCAGCCGAGACGTTGAACCGCCAGGCCGTGTCTCCGGACGTGGCGTTCACCCCGAAGACGTAGTCGGCGTCGCTCGGGTACGAATCCGAGTCCGTGTTGTGCGACGTGAAGTAGAGCATCCCGTCGTCGACGCTCGCGACGTCGACGTACTGCGCGAACGAGTGGCGCCAGAGCCGGGTTCCATTCGACGCGTTGTAGGCCGTGTAGCTCCCGCCGCTCTGGAAGAAGACGGTTCGATCGGCGTAGGTGATGTAGTTGTCCGTGTACAGGAACTCCGAGTCGTTCGTCCAGTGTTCTGTACCGTTGGTTCCGACGGCGTACATCCGAGAGCCGACGAGTGGGTCGGGATCGTCGTACTCCAGCGCGAAGTAGAGGGTGTCGTTCGCCGCTGCGACGGCCGCTGAGTCTGCTCCACTGGGTGTGTTCTGCGCCTGGTAGGTGACCTCGAGCGCGCCGGTCGAGACGTTGAACCCGAGGAGGTAGCCGGACGTCACTCCGTACACGCGGTCGCCGTAGACGGTGGGCGACTGATCGCGGTTGAAGTACTCGTCGTACGCGGTCACGTTCGGGATGTGGAACTCCCACAGGAGGGTGCCGGTGTCGGCGTCGAACGCCTTCATCGCGGAGCCGTTGTTGGCGAAGACCGTGCCGTTGTCCACGACGGGCGGTCCGTAGCTGTCGTCGGTGGCGTTCCAGAGGACGCTGACGTTACTGACCGGCCCAGTCGTCCCCGGGACGTACCCCGTCCGCGTGCGGTTGCCGCGGTACGTGGGCCAGTCGACGTCGAAGTAGCCACCCGCCGCCGGGACGGGCGCTGGCGCGAGCGCGTGCCACTCGGGGTCGTCCGCCGTCCCGAGTCCGTCGTCGTCCCCCCAGTCGCCGGTGGCCGCCGTGACCGGCGTGACCAGGAGCACCAGACAGGCGAGAACGACGAGCGCGCGCCTGGATCCCCCTTTCACAGTCCGTGTCCCATACATGATGCAAACAAGGTCAGAAAATTAATAAATATTCGCTACGAGGTAATTACCGCTAACTACCGGGTATGTTCGAGAATCGAGTCCGATACGTACGCTGGAGTTTCATTTCAGATATCTGTTGTGTTCGCGTCTCCCGGTCGATCTGTTCCGGAGCCCTCCGGAGTCCGGACGCCTTCGCTCGTCGTCTGTCTGGTGCGGCGGCGCCGCGCGCGCCGGCACGCGGCCGCGCACGACGGTGCGACAGGTTTTCGGGCGTCGGCGACCCCTTGCTGGACAATGAGCGAGCAGGGGCCCAGGCAGGTCGACGACCCCGACTACCACAGCGTCAACCACACCGCGGCCCAGACCTGCGGGTGGACTGCCAACGCGATGCGCGGCGAGGGGAAGTGCTACAAGAACGTCTTCTACGGCATCGAGTCCCACCGGTGCATCCAGATGA
>JBDGSV010000075.1:0-26371 GCA_042217375.1 Haloarculaceae archaeon
CTGTGACTTCCAGCTACTGCTCCAACTCACCAACAATCCTCTACAGAAGAGCGTTCTCATAGTTGGGGGTATGAACGGATTTACCATCTTGAGGACGTGCTGGCCAACCATGACCAGATTGCGTTCATAAGCGATGGATTCGGGCGACCCCACCCTGTCGTTGTCGCCAGGGGGTCCACCGCGCCCTCGGCCTGCGGCCTCGGGCGCGGCTTTTTTGGTCCAGCTTTTGTGCGCGAGCGGTCGGCCTTCGGCCGACCCGAGCGGAAAAAAGGTGGTTTAGTTTCACTTCCACTCCGGACGTGGCTGACCCTCTTTGCCCCGCCCGCGAACGGTGAGGTATGGCCGCAGACATCGACCAGATCCGGACCCGAGACCCGTCCGCCGAGGAGTCGCCGGAGGCCCGCGTCGCTCGGGTCGACATCTCCGACCTCCCCGCGACGGCCGTCGAGGAGTTCGTCAGCGGGCGGACCGGAACGCCGTACTACGTCGAGCGTCGCGCCGGCACCACCTACCTCGTCGCCGAGGACCGCGCCCAGCAGGCCTAGCCCGACAGCCGGTCGCGGTCGACCGCGTAGATCACCACGTCCCCGCCCCGGAAGACCGGGTCGAGCCCCGGGTGGTCGTCGATCGTCAGGTCGTAGGTCGACCGCTCGACCGGGCCGACGTAGACGTACCGGACGTCGTACCGTTCGAGGAGCCGCGACTGCTGGTCGGGCGTCCCCTCGTAGATCGTCCGGACGTCCTGGAGCCGCCGCTGGTAGGGGTCGGGACCGCGGTACTGGCGCTCGTGTTGCCACCCGAGGACGGTCGGCAGCCCGGTGAGGCTGGCGGGCGCGCTGGCCCCCTTCCCCTCGTCGGGACGCCACCGGTAGCCGCCGGGCGCGGCAGTGACGATGACCGGTTGCCCCTCGCGCGCGTCGAGCCAGCGGATCGCCGGCGCCTCGCCGGGGTAGTGGACCTCCAGGTAGGCCGTCGCGTCGAGCGTCGGGCCGCGCTGCTCGACGACCTGGCTCCGGTCGGCGAAGTGCGCCGGGAGCGCGAACCCGGCGTACACGCCGGTCGAGAGCAGAATCACGACCGTCAGCGCGATCCCGGTGCGCCGCCATCGCTCGCGGTCGACGGTCGCGCCGAGCGACGGGGCCCGCGCCCCGGCCCCGTCTGCCAGCCGCGTCAGCACGACGGCTGTCGCCACTGCCCAGAACAGCCAGACGTCCACGTACGGCTTGAAGATGGTGTTGAACCGCTCGCCGTCGACGGTCACCACCTCCACGAGGAGGACGAGCCCCAGCCCCGCGAGGATCAGCACCGTCTCGAAGCCGACGTCCGCCCGGGCGCGGAGCAGCCACCAGGCCACCGCGAGCACGGGCAGGAGCGCGAGCGCGGGCGCACCGACCAGGACGGCAACGAGCGCGACGGCGACGGCGATTCCGCCGGCGAGTCGAGGGCGGTCGAGGACCGCGCCCGCCCGCCGCGCCAGGTACGGGACGAAGGCGGCGAGGAAGGCGCCGTGGACGAGAAACAGGCCGCCCAGCGGCGACCAGGGCGGCCAGGGGGCGAGTCCCCGGCCCCGCGGCATCGGTCCGAGCCAGAAGGGGAGCGCCCACGCCGCGCCGAGCACGAGGACGACGACGGCAGTGCCGACCGCCAGTCCGACGCGTCGCACCTCCTCGACGCCGGCCGACTCGCTGGGCGGGAGCCGAGCGGCGAGCGCGTCGGGGAACAGGCGCGCGGGGTCGCCGGGTGCGAACGTGACCGCGAGCACCGCCAGCCCGCCGACGGTCGGGAACGACCAGAGGTTGACCACGCTGAGCAGCCCCGCGACGGCCGGGAGCGCGCCGAACACGAGCGCGCGCCGGCGCCACCGGCTGTCGGCCCGCCAGTAGCCGAGCAGGAGCGCGGCCGCGAGGAGCACGAACGGCTGGCTCATCATGTGGGCGTGGAGGTCGGCGTTGAGCCAGGCGAACAGGGGGAACTCGGTGGCCGCCTGGAAGGTCTGCTGGGCGCTGGGGTCGACCGGCAACACGCGGCTCGCGTCGAAGTACCAGAACGCGGACGGCGTCCAGCTGGCGGACGCCTGTGAGATGCCGAGCAGTCCGACGAGCCAGTTCGCGACGCCCGCCGGGAGCAGCCACAGCACCAGCTGTGCGGCGGGTTCGAGGTTGCCCGCGAGACCGACGAAGACGGCGCCGAGCACGCCGGCAAGCCGCCGCGACGCGTCGCGACCGGCGGCGATCGAGCCGGCCAGCCCGTAGGCCGCGGTCACGAGCGCCGCGTAGAACGTCGCCAGCCCGAGGTTGTAGGCGAACCGCGCCGCCGTGTCGGTGAGCGTCGCGAGCAGCACGGTCAGCAGGTGACCGCCGTAGTAGTACTTCACCGGCTGGCCCGCGAACCACATGTCCTGGGGCGGGAGCGTCGACGAGCGTTCGAGCGTGCGCAACAGCCCGAAGTCGAGGAACTTCTCGCCGATCGCCAGCGGGAGCGGCGCGGCCGCCGGGGCCACGGCCCGGAGCGCGACGACGAAGAGGAAGCTGGCGGCGAAGACGACGGCGGCCTCGGCGAACGACCGGCGGTCGGGTTGGGCGTGCCGGGCCGCGAGCAGCGACCCGCCGACCAGCACGACCAGTCCCGCCAGCAGCGCCGGCCAGGCGAACGCGAGGTGGCCCACGAGGTGGCCCACCACGCCGAGCACCGCCAGGGCGACCGGGATCGCGAACGCCCCGTGTTCGAGGTCGGGCAGGAGCGCCGCCGTCGCAGGCAGCGCGACGGCGCCGAGCACGAGCAGCGTGCCGAGCCACAGGACGACCAGCCCGATCTCCATCGAAGGGAGGGTCGTCGCTCGTCGCTATACTTCTTGTGGACCGGTCCCGTTCCCGGCGACGGGAAGACCCGAACAGTTTTTCCCCGACGGTATGCTGGTCGGAAACGATGAGTCGCTCGGTCGGCGTCGTGGTTCCCGCCTACCGCCCGGACGTGTCGGTGCTGTCGACGTACGTGCGCGACCTCGTGGCGACGCTCGCGCCCGACGCCGTCCGGATCGAACTCGACGCTCCCGAGCCGGGCGTTGTCGAGGCGCTCGCCGACCTCCCCGCGACCGTCTCGACCGCACCGCGTCGACGGGGGAAGGGCGCGGCCGTGACGGCCGGCTTCGAGGCGCTGGAGACGGACGTGCTCTCCTTCTTCGACGCCGACGGCAGCACGCCGGCCGACTCCGCCGCGGACGTGCTCGCGCCCGTCTGCCGCGGCGAGGCGGACCTCTCGGTCGGCTCGCGGCGACACCCGGACGCGGAGATTCTCGGCCACCAGACGTTCGCTCGCCGCCGCCTCGGCGACGGGTTCGCGTGGGTCGCCCGACAGCTGCTCGGCGTCTCGCTCTACGACTTCCAGTGTGGCGCCAAGGCGCTCACGCGCGAGGCCTGGGCGACGGTCCGGGACCACATCTACGAACCCGGGTTCGCCTGGGACGTCGAACTGATCGCGATGGCGGCGGCCTTCGACTTCCGCATCGCCGAGACGCCGATCGCCTGGGAGGACCGCCCCGGATCCACCGTCTCGCCCGTCGAGACGGCGCTCTCGATGGGCAAGGCGTTGCTCCTGGCGCGCCACCGCGCGAAGCGGCTCGGCGACTCGCGCCTCCACGACGCCATCGCCGCCCGCCGGGAGGGATCGACCACGCTGGTCGACAGGGAGCGAGACCGCCGATGAGCGACCGACGGGAGCAGGCGGCGACGCTCGCCTCCCGCGACCGGTTCGGCCAGTTCGTCTCCGTCGGCGCCGTCGGCTTCGTCTTCGACGTCACCACCTCGACGGCGCTGTCCGTGGCCGGCGTCTTCCCCGAGGTCGCGGCGTTCGCCGGCATCGAGGTCGCCATCGTCGTGATGTTCCTACTCAACGACAACTGGACGTTCGCCGACGAGGGACACGCCGGCCTCGGGCCGACGCTCCGGCGGCTGGCCACCTCGAACCTGGTCCGCGCGGGCGGCATCCTCGTCCAGCTCGTGACCTTCTCCGCGGTGTTCCGGCTCCTCCACGTCGACCTGACCGTGGCCGGCGTCGACGGCTGGTTCGTGGTCGCGAAGGGCACCGGCATCGTGGCCGGGATGGTGGTGAACTACGTCGCGGAGAGCCTCCTCACCTGGCGCGTCCACGACGCCTGACGAATCCCGACGCCATCTCGCGAATCACAACCCTTAATTGGTGCACCCGGCTATCGGGAGGTAGCGGGATGGGATAGCCAGGAGATTCCGCCGGGCTCATAACCCGGAGACCGGACGTTCAAATCGTCCTCCCGCTACTTCTTCCGGACCGATCACGGAACGTCGCCGCACTCGTTCCGGCGGTCCGATTCGCGCCGTCACCGTCGAGCCGCCGGTCAGTCGGCGGTCGAGGAGGTCGAGCCGTCGCCGCCGGTCAGTCGGCGGAGCCGGGCCCGGAACGGCCACAGGATCACCGCCAGGAGAGCCACGAGCGCGGTTCCGAGCTTCACGAAGGCACCGACGGCACCGAAGAGTCCCATACGCTCGCCTGGGCGGGCCGGAGGCAAAACTCTGGCGAGGCCGTGCGCCGACCGGTGCCGAGCGTATTTATCGCTCCCGGCCGTGCGTGGCGGTACCATGGAGCTCCCCGAGACCGGCCGCGACGACGACGCGATCCTGGCGGAGATGGCGGCCCTCCGCGACGACGACGCCGACTGGCGCGCGGGGCGGACGTGGAGCCTCGTCTACCACCTCGACGACGAGCACAAGCAGTTCAAGGACGAGGCGCACGCGCTCTACTCGACGCAGAACGCGCTGTCGCCCTCGGCGTTCCCGAGCCTCCGGCGCTTCGAGAACGAGATCGTCGGCATGCTCGCCGACTGGCTCGGCGGCGACGAGGCCACCGTCGGCAACGTGACCACGGGCGGCACCGAGAGCATCCTCCTGGCGGTGAAGACGGCCCGCGACTGGGCGCGCGAGGAGCGCGGCGTCGCGACTCCGCACGTGGTGTTGCCGGAGACGGCGCACCCGGCGTTCTCGAAGGCCGCACACTACTTCGGGGTCGAGGAGACCCGGGTCGCGTGCGGACCGGACTGGCGCGCCGACCCCGACGCGATGGCGGCCGCCGTCCGCGACGAGACCGCGCTGCTCGTCGCGTCCAGTCCGTCCTACCCGCACGGCGTCGTCGACCCCGTCCCGGAGATCGCGGCGATCGCCGACGAGCGCGACGTGTTGTGCCACGTCGACGCCTGCATCGGCGGCATCGTGCTGGCCTCGCTCCGCGACCTCGGGCGCGACGTCCCGCCGTTCGACCTCTCCGTCGAGGGCGTCACCTCCCTCTCCGTCGACCCGCACAAGTACGGCTACACCGCGAAGGGCGCGTCCACGCTGCTGTGGACCGACGCGGACTACCGCTACCACCAGTACTTCGCGTTCGACGACTGGCCGGGCGGCGTCTACGCCGGCCCGACCATGGCCGGCACGCGGCCGGGCGGGCCGATCGCGGCGGCCTGGGCCGTGCTGCAGCGCCTCGGCCACGAGGGCTATCTCGACCTGGCCGCGACCACCGTGGAGACGGCCGAGGAGCTGATGGCGCGGGCCAGCGCGATCGACGGGCTGGCGGTCGTCAGCGATCCCGACACGACGATCTTCGCGCTGGAGTCGACCGACCCGGACCTGGACGTCTACCAGGTCCACGGACGCATGACCGAGCGCGGCTGGGGACTGGGCCGCCAGCAGGAGCCGCCGAGCATCCACGCCAGCGTGATGTACCACCACCGGAACGCGGTCGACGAGTTCGTGGCCGACCTCGAAGCGAGCGTCGCGGCGGCCCGCGAGTCCGACCGCACGGACGACCTCGCGCCGATGTACGGGACGAACGCCGAGGTGGCGGCCGACGGGGACTTCGCGGAGCTGGCACGGCGCCGGCTCAACGAGACGACCTACCGGCTCGACTGACCGCCCGGATCAGCCGTCGCCGTCCTCGTCGACGACGACGACCTCGCCGTCGACGACGTCGACGTTGATCAGCGTCTTGACGTCGTAGTCGCGCATCTGGTTCTCGCCGCCGACCTTCTTGATGACGGCGACGATGTCGACGACCTCGGCGCCGATCTCCTCCAGCGCGCCCGTGATGCCAGCGAGCGTGCCGCCGGTCGAGAGCACGTCGTCGAGCAGGAGGACGCGGTCGCCCTCGTGGACGTCGTTGATGAACATCTCGTTCTCGGAGTAGCCGGTGACCTGCGAGAGCGCGACCTCGCCCGCGAGGCCGTACTGGCGCTTCCGGACCACGACCAGCGGGATGTCGGTCATCAGGGAGACTGCGGTGGAGATGTGGATGCCCATGGCCGCGGGCGTGACGATCTTGTCGACGTCTTCGAGTTCGGCCTTCCGGATGATCTTGATGACGATCTCGCGGAGCAACTCCGGCTCGAGCATCGGGACGCCGTCGCTGATGGGATGGACGAAGTAGTGATAACCCTCCTTCTCGATGATGGGCGCCTCCAGCAGCGACTGCTTCAGCTGGTCCATGCCGACGGTACTGGAACCCCGCGGTAAAAGCTGACGGTCAGCGAGTACGCCGCCTCGCTCGGCGCGCGCCGGCCCACGCGTCGTACGGGTTCCGGTACGCCAGTTCCGCATCGACCGCCCGACTGTCGCGGTCGGAGCGGGGAACGGGGACGGGAACCTATCAGTCTGGCGCCTCCGGCTCGGCGCCGGACTCGTCCCGGGCGAGCGATCGTCGGGCCACCGTCTGCCAGGCGCGGCTCCGGAAGCGCACCGCGTTCACGAGCGCGCGCCCGTACCGGTCCGCCAGGACGGCCGCGAAGACGGCGCTCACGCCCAGCCCGAGCCCGGGCGCCAGCGCGACGCCGCCGACGGTCAGGAGGACGAACCCGGCCGGGAGCGCGAGCGCCGTGATCGCGAGCCGGAGGACCGTGCCGAGCGCCGCTCCGTACAGCGGCCAGGTCGTGTCGCCCGCGCCCCGCAGCCCGCCCTGGAGCGTCTGTGCGACGCTCGCGCCCGCGACGCTGAGCGTGAACACCCGGACGAACGTCGTCGTGAGCGCTACGGACTCGGTGCCCGACAGGACCGCGATGGGCCGGGCGAGCAGCGCGAACGCGGCCGCGAGGAGCAGCTGGGTCGCCAGCGCGACGGTCACCGTGTCCCACCCGTAGGCCGCGGCGTCGTCGTCGGCACCGGCGCCGAGACGCTGCCCGACGAGCGTGCTCGCGGACGTCGCGTAGCCCCACCCGGGGATCATGGCGAGCTGGACGATCTGGCGGCCGATGGCGAACGCCGCGACGTAGGGCGTCCCCAGCACTCCGAGCATGAACAGAAACGGGAACCGGCCGACGGTCCCGACGAGCCGGTTCCCGGCCAGCGGAAGTCCGACGCGGACGATCTCGCGCGCGATGCCCGCGTCCCACTGCCGGCCGCCGAGCCGGAGCCGGATCGGGAACCGCGCCGAGAGGTAGATGGCCGCGTAGACCGCGGCGCCGAGCGTGTTGGCGATGGCGGTGCCGAGCGCCGCCCCGGCGATGCCGAGGCGCGGCACGGGCCCGACGCCGAAGATCAACAGCGCGTTCAGGACGATGTTCAGCGGGATGACGACCAGGTTGATGTACATCGGCGTGCGCGTGTCGCCGCTCCCCTCCAGCCCGCGCGCGGCGATCATGCTCCAGAACCGGAACGCGAGCGCCAGCATCACGATCTGGAGGTAGACGCTCCCGAGAGCGACGACCCGTGGGCTGTCGGTCAGGACGCCGATCAGCGCGTCGGCGTACAGCCACGAGACGAGGATGAGCGGCACCGAGATGGCGACGGCGAACCACAGCGACTGCTTGACGACGAAGTCGGCCGTCTCGTGGTCGCCCGCCCCCTTGAACCGAGCCACCAGGCTGATCGTCCCGCTCGAGACGGCGATGGCCAGGCTGAACCCGACGAAGTAGTACTGGAACGCGAACTCCAGGGCCGCGACAGCCGCGTCCGAGAGCGCCAGGCTCACCATGACGAAATCGGTGATCCGCAGGACCGTCCAGATTCCCGCCGACACCATGGACGGCACGGCCAGCTCGAAGGTCTCGCGGGCTCGCCGCCGGTCGACGAGCCCCAGCCGCGCCAGGGCGTCGGGAAAGCGCAACAGCAGTCGCCACCCCTGGTCTCTGAGCATTGGCAACACCCGTCGCGGATACCGCACTGGCCTGTAAATAAGTACGGTCCGGACGCGCCCGTCCGACCGTCGCGGACGCCCGTCGCCCGCGCTCGTGTCGCTTTGAGAAGCATTAAGTCGAGTCTGGCCGGAGGTGCGCCCGTGCAACCGAGTGCCGGCGTCCTGTTCGCCGCCCTGGCGCTCCCGTTCCTCGGAGCCGCGGTCGCGCCAGTCGTCTATCGGCTGCTCGGCGAACGGACGGCCTACGTCGCCGCAGCCATCGCGCTGACCTGTTTCGGGCTGCTGGCGACGCAGTACGGCGCCCAGGGGAGCGTCTCGCTCCCCTGGATTCCAGCGCTCGGCGTCTCGTTCACCCTCTACCTCGACGGGCTCTCGCTGCTGATCGGCTTTCTCGCCAGCGGCGTGGGCGTCCTCGTGTTCACCTACTCGGGTGGCTACATGCACGGCGAACCCGGGCAGGCGAAGTACTACGCCACGATGCTCGCGTTCATGGGCGCGATGCTCGGCGTCGCGCTCGCGGCCGACCTAATCGCGCTCTTCCTGTTCTGGGAACTGACGAGCGTCGCCTCCTACCTCCTCATCGGCCACTACCAGCGGGAGGAGCGGTCCCAGTACGCGGCCCGGAAGTCGATGCTCGTCACCGTCGCCGGCGGCCTGTTCATGCTCGTGGGCTTTCTCCTGCTCGCGTCCGTCTCGGGCGACGCCCTCCCGGCCCACACGTTCACCCTGATCGGCACCCAGGGCTCGATGCTCGCCAACGCCGCGGCGATGCGACACGCCCTGGAGGCACGGGGGCTGTTCGTCCCCGTCCTCCTGCTCCTGGGCGTCGGCGCCGCCGCCAAGTCCGCCCAGGTGCCGCTCCACATCTGGCTCCCCGACGCGATGGAGGCGCCCACTCCCGTCTCCGCGTTCCTCCACTCGGCCACGATGGTCAAGGCCGGCGTCTACCTCGTCGGGCGGTTTCGGCCGCTGCTCCTCTCCGAGGAGTGGATGCTCCTGTTCGTCGCGCTCGGCCTCGTGACGATGACCGTCACCGCCATTCTCGCGGTCGGGGCGACCGACATCAAGGAACTGCTCGCCTACTCGACCGCCTCGCACCTCGGCCTCATCGTGGCCGGGTTCGGCGTCTCGACCGTGATCGGCGCCGAGACCGGCGTCTTCCACATCCTCAACCACGCCGTGTTCAAGGCCACGCTGTTTCTCGTGGCCGGCATCGTCGCCCACGAGGCCGGCACCCGCGCGATCGAGGACCTCGGCGGCCTCCGCCACGACATGCCGATCGTCGCCGGTATCACCACCGTCGCCGCGCTGGGGATGGCCGGCGTCCCGCCGTTCAACGGCTTCTACTCCAAGGAACTGCTGTTCGACGCCACCTACGAGGTCGCCGCCCACGACGGCGGCCTCACCTGGCTGCTGCCGGCCGTCGCCGTCTTCGGGAGCGTGTTCACCTTCCTCTACTCGATCCGGTTCCTCTCGCTGTTCTTCGGGGAGAAACCCGAGGGCCTGCACGCCCACCGGCCGCCGCTCTCGATGCTGGCGCCGCCGCTCCTGCTCGCCGTCGTCGCGGCCGCGATCGGCGCGGTGCCCCAGGCCGCCGTCGACGCCATCGTCGGGACGGCCGTCCAGAGCACGACCGTCGCTGCCGTGCACGACGTCCACGTCGGCCTGCCGACGGCGCTCACGCCGCCGGTGCTGATGAGCGCGGTCACCATCGGCCTGGGGGGGGTCGCCTACCCGTTCTACGACCGGCTCCACCGCGGCGTCCGCCGGCTCCGGGCCGTCTCGCTCGTCAGCCCGGACTGGTACTACGACGCCCTCCTCGCGGGGGCGAACGACGCCAGCGACCTCGTGCCGCGCCACCTCCACACGGGCGTCCTCCGGACCTACGCGGGCGCCCTGTTCGCCGGCGTCGCGGTCCTCGTGCTCGCGGGGTACGCCGCCGGCGCGGTCGTCCTGCCGGCGGCCACGGGCCTCGCGCTCTCGGTGCCGACGATCCTCGTCCTGCTGGTCGCCGTCGTGGGCGCGGTCGCGGTCGGGCGTGCGCCCTCCCACGTCGCGGGCGTGCTCACTCTCTCGATTCTCGGGTTCATGGTCGCGGTCTTCTACGTGCTGGCCCAGGCGCCGGACCTGGCACTCACCCAGCTGGTCATCGAGACGCTCGTGCTCGTCATCTTCCTGCTGGTCCTCGACAAGCTCCCGGCGTTCTACGGCGAGGGGGCCGACCGCCGCGTCGCGGTCGACGCGGCGGTCGCGCTCGCGGTCGGGGTGACGGTGGCCCTGACGGTCCTGCTCGCGACGGGCGCGACGCCCGCCGACCCGATCTTCACCTTCTTCCTCGAACGGGGCGGCGTGCCGGCCGAACACGGCCGGTTCCTCCTCGACTTCGGCGGCGGCGCCAACGTCGTGAACGTCATCCTCGTCGACTTCCGGGCGTTCGACACGATGGGCGAGATCTCGGTCGTCTCGATGGCCGCCCTCGCGGTGCTGACGCTGCTCGGGATGCGGGAACGGGGTGAGAGCCAGTGAGCGAGCGCGAGCCGACCGTCATCGCCCGCACGGTCACGCGCACGGTCGTCCCGATCATCCTCGTGACGGCGATCGCGCTCCTGCTCCGCGGGCACAACCTCCCCGGCGGCGGCTTCATCGCCGGCGTCCTGACGGTGACGGCGTTCGCGCTCGTCTACGTCATCTACGGCAGCGACGTCGTCGAGCGCGACCTCGTCCGCGTCGCTCCGTCGTTCGAGCGGGAGTTCCCCGGCGCCGCCGACGTCTACGGCGCGACGTTCGCGGCCGGCCTCGCGGTGGCCGCCGGAAGCGGGCTGACGGCGATCCTGCTCGGTCACCCCTTCCTCACGCAGGGCGTGGTCTTCGTCGAGCACCTCCCGCTCTACGGCGAACTGGAGGTCGCCAGCGCGTTCGCGTTCGACGTCGGCGTCTACCTCGTCGTCGTCGGCGCGCTCCTCACGATCATCTCGGTGGTGGGCGCAGAATGACCCAGGTGCTCCTCGCGCTGGTACTCGGGTTCCTGTTCGCCGTGGGGACGTTCCTCGTCCTGCGGCGGGACGTCGTCCGGGTCGTCTGGGGGGTGACCGTCATCAGCCAGGCGGCCAACCTCTACCTGGTCACGATGGGCGGCGTCTCGGGGAGCGCGCCGATCGTCGGGCACGGCGCCGATCCGGCGGGCGTGACCGACCCGCTCGTCCAGGCGCTCGTCCTGACCGCCATCGTCATCGGCTTCGGGACGACCGCGTTCGCGCTCGTGCTCACCTACCGGGTGTACCAGGAGCACGGCACCATCGACACCCGCGACCTCGCGCGCGGAGGTGAGGGGCAGTGACCGACCTCGTCGCCGGCCCGCTGCTGGTCGCGCTCGTGGCGGCCATCACGACGCTGCTCGCCCGACCCCGTCCCCGGCTCCAGCGCGGCCTCAGCCTGCTGTGGGGCGTGGGCTACCTGGCGGTGGTCGCGCTCCTGTTCGAGACCGTGCGGACCGGCGGGCCGCTGGTCTACCAGCTCTCCGGCTGGCCCGCTCCCTACGGCATCACGTTCGTGGCCGACTCGCTGGCGACGCTCATGCTCGCGCTCGCGGCGGTGGTGTCGCTCGCCGCGCTCGCCTACTCGGTGCTCGCCATCGACGAGTTCGGCCAGTCGCTGTCCTACCACCCGCTCTTTCACTTCATGCTCGTCGGCGTCTCCGGGGCCTTCCTCACCGGCGACGTGTTCAACCTCTTCGTCTGGTTCGAGGTGATGCTGATGTCCTCCTACGTGCTGGTCGCGTTCTACTCGGGGCCGGACCAGACGCGGGCCGCGCTCCAGTATCTCGTGCTCAACCTGGTGGGGAGCGGCCTGATGCTGCTGGCCATCGGCGGGCTCTACGCCACGACCGGGACGCTGAACATGGCCGACATGGCGCGGCGGCTCGCGAACGCCGGCCAGTACGGCATCGATCCGGCGCCCGTGCTCGGTCTCTCGGCGCTGCTGTTCGTCGTCTTCGCCCTGAAGGCCGGCATCGTCCCCTTCCAGTTCTGGGTGCCGGAGACCTACCGCGCCGCACCCGCGCCCGTCACGGCCGTGCTGGCCGGCGTCGTCAAGAAGGTCGGCGTCTACGCGATCGTCCGGCTCTACTTCACCGTCTTCGCCGCCGCCACGCTCCCGGCGTCGCTGGCGCTGCCCGGCCTCTCCGGACGGTCGTTCCTCGCGTTCTACGGCCCGGTCCTGTTCCTGATGAGCGTGGCGAGCATCGTCGTCGGTGGCGTCGGCGCGATGAACCGCGGCGACGTCGACGGCCTGCTCGCGTACTCCAGCATCGGACAGATCGGGTTCGTCGTCCTCCCGCTCGCGATCGCCGCGACGGCGAGCGACCCCGGCGTGCGCGCGCTCGGGATCACCGCCGCCCTCGTGTACGCCGTCAACCACGGCCTCTCGAAGGGGACGCTGTTCCTGGCCAGCGGCGCCGTGCGCGCCGAGACCGGCACCCGATCGTTCGACGACCTCGGCGGCCTGGCCACGAGCGCGCCGGTCCTCTCGGCGGCGTTCTTCGTGAGCGCGCTCTCGCTGGTCGGCATCCCGCCGCTGACCGGGTTCTTCGGGAAGCTCCTGGTCTTCGACGTGGCCGGGCAGGCGGGCGCCTGGCTCGCGCTCGCGGTCGCGCTCGCGGGGGCGATCCTCACGATCGGCTACGTCTCGCGGGCCTGGAACCGCGGGTTCTGGGGCGAGCCGGGCGCGGCCGTGCTCGGCCGGACGCGCCGTCCGCGCCTCGTCGCGGTCGTCGTCGCGCTCGCGCTCACGCTCGTCGCGTTCGGGATCGGGTTCGACCCCCTGCTGTCGGCGGCGCACGCGGCGGCCGCCGCGGCGCTCGACCGAACCGGCTACGTGGACGTCGTCCTGGGGGTGATCGTATGAGGAAGTGGCCGGTCGTCGGCGTCGTGCTGGCGGTCCTCTGGCTGTTCGTCCGCGGCGTCCACCTCGACGCGCGCGCGATCCTCGGGGAGTTCCTCGTCGGACTGGCGGTCGGCCTGCCGGTCGCGTTCCTGCTCCGGGCGTTCTACACCGACCGGACCCGGCTCGCTCGCAACCTCCGGGTCGCTCCCTACGCGGTGCTCTACGGGCTGGTGTTCCTCCGGGAACTCCTGACCGCGAACCTCGACGTCGCCTACCGCGTGCTCTCGCCCTCGCTCCCGATCGAGCCGGACGTGGTCGAGGTCCCGCTCCGGGTCGAGACCGACGCCGCCATCACCACCATCGCCAACAGCATCACCCTCACCCCCGGGACGCTGACGATGGACTACGACGAGGCGACGAACACGCTCTACGTCCACGGCATCACCGGACGCGACCGCGAGGCCGTCCTCGCGCCGATTCGGACCTGGGAGGACTACGCGCTCGTGCTCTTCGACGAAGAAGCCGACCCGTCGACGCCGGCACCCCGGGCCGGGGACCGCGACGGCGACGACCCGACCTCGGGAGGTGACGACGGTGACCGCTGACGTCCCCGGGTTCCTGGCGGTCGTGGTCCAGGCGGGACTGGTGCTCTCGGCCGGCGTGACGCTGCTCGCCGGCTACCGCGTCATCCGGGGCCCAACCACGCCCGACCGCGTCGTCGCGCTCGACACGATCGGCACCAACGTCGTCGCCATCGCCGTCCTGTTCGCCATGGCCACGGGCGCGGGGTTCTTCGTCGACGTGAGCCTCGTGCTCGCCATCATCGGCTTCATCAGCACCATCGCCGTCGCGCGCTACGTCACGGAGGGTGACATCATCGAATGACGATGAACGTCCTGCAGGCCGCCCTGGTCGCGTCGCTGGTCGTCGTCGGACTGTTCTTCCTGATCGTCGGGACCGTCGGCCTCGTCCGCCTGCCCGACGTCTACAACCGGATGCACGCCACCAGCAAGGCCACGACGCTGGGCGCCGCCTCGATCTTTCTCGCCGGATTCGTCTACTACGGCCCGCAGGGCGCGGGCCTGGTCTCGCTGGTCGGCATCGTCTTCCTGTTCCTGACCGCGCCGACCGGCGCACACATGATCTCGCGGTCCGCCCAGAAGATGGGCGTCCCCTTCGCCGGGGGCGCGACCTGGCCGCGCGGCGCCGGGAGCGAGGGCGACGACCAGCCCGAGGAGTGAGACCGACCCCGCCATCTATAGTGGTCCGGCCGTACGCCGTGGTATGGCGTGGCACGTAACGCTCGACTACGACAGCTACGAGACGGCCGTCGAGGAGTTCACCTGGGACGTCCCCGACGGGTACAACGCGGCGCACGACCTGCTCCGCAAACACGACGACCCCGACCGGGTCGCGCTCCACCAGCTGTCCGTCGACGGCGACCGCGAGACCTACACCTTCGCCGACCTCGACCGGCTCTCGAACCGCCTGGCGCACGCGCTCGCCGACCTGGGCGTCGGACGGGGCGACCGCGTCGCGGTGGTCGTCCCGCAGAAGCCGGCGAACCCGCTCACCCACCTCGCCTGCTGGAAGCTCGGCGCGGTCTCGCTGCCGCTGTCGGTCCTGTTCGGCGAGGACGCGCTCCGGTACCGGCTCCAGGACAGCGGCGCGCGGGTCGCGGTCGGCGACGCCGCCGTGACGGGTGCGCTCGACGACGTCCGCGAGGACTGCCCGGAACTCGAACACGTCGTCGCCGTGGACGGGCCGCCCGTCGGCGGCGACCCGCAGTTCGAGGACCTCCTGGCGGACCGGTCCGACGAGTTCGCCGTCGCCGAGACGGACGCCGACACCCCGGCCATCGTGATGTACACCAGCGGCTCCACCGGGCCGCCGAAGGGGGTGCTCCACACTCACGACGTGTGGGTGGGTCACTGCCCGGCGTTCCTGATGTACTTCGAGCGGTCGGTCGCGGACGCCACGTTCTGGACGCCGGCCGACTGGGCGTGGATCGGCGCGCTGGGCGACCTCGTGTTCCCGGCCTGGCACTACGGCCGGCCGGTGGTCGGGCACCCGATGGGCCAGTTCGACGCCGAGACCGCCTACGAGATCTGCGAGACGTTCGGGGTCACCGACGCCTTCCTGCCGCCGACGGCCATCCGCATGATGATGTCCGTCGACGACCCGACCGGGCGCTACGACCTCGACCTGGCGGCCGTCTGTTCGGGCGGAGAACCGCTCACGCCGGAGATCCTCGACTGGGCGGACGAGGAACTGGGCGGGGTCGCGGTCAACGAACTGTACGGACAGACGGAGGCCAACCTCCTCGTGGCGAACTGCCGGTCCTGGTTCGACGCCCGGCCCGGGTCGATGGGCAAGCCCGTCCCGGGCCACGACGTGGCGGTCGTGGACGAGGCGACCGGCGAGGTCGAGCCCCCCGACGAGATCGGCCAGATCGCGGTCCGGCGCGACGACGATCCCGTGATCTTCGAGGAGTACTGGAACCAGCCCGAGAAGACCGCGGCGGCCAGCGTGGGCGAGTGGCACCTCACCGGCGACCTCGCGGCGCGGGACCGGGACGGCTACCTCTGGTTCAAGTCACGCGACGACGACCTCATCATCACCGCCGGCTACCGCGTCGGCCCCGGCGAGGTCGAGAGCGCCCTCCTCGAACACGCCTCGGTGGAGCAGGTGGGCGTGATCGGCGTTCCGGACGAGACGCGCAACGAGATCGTGAAGGCCTTCGTCCAGCCGGTCGCCGGCGTCGCGGGCGACGGCGCCCTCCGCGAGGAACTCCAGCAACTCGTCCGCGACGACCTGGCCAAGTACGAGTACCCCCGCGAGATCGAGTTCGTCGACGAACTGCCACAGACGACGACGGGCAAGATCCAGCGGAAGGAGCTCCGCGAGCGCGAACTCGACGAGCGGTGATCGCACGAGCCGCGGTCTAGCGCAGCTCCCACCGATCGCCGACCCCGAGGCGGCGCTGCGCCCGGGGCGCCAGGAGCCGGGCGACCCCGTACCCCCAGCACGCCAGCAACAGGAGGGTCGACGCCTGCACCGGCCCGCTAGCCGCCGACGGCTCGGCGAGCCACAGCATGGCCAGGACGACCCCGAGCCAGCCGGCGAGCGCCGGCCACTCGGGCAGATCGGCGCGCGACATCACGCCTCCGGACCGACCGAACAGGCAGTACACCTGCTCGCGCCGGCCTCCTCGTCCCAGACGAGTGCGCCTTCCTCGCAGTCGAAACACGGTGCGTAACTGGCCGAGTGGTAGGTTCCGTCGTACGCGGACATCATATTCACCAAGTGTTTCGATGTACAGATAAAACTTCTGTGCTAGTTCAGTTATTCTCTAGATATTCCTAAGATCGTTCCTCTGGTCGAGATTTTTGAACACGATTGGCTATATCTGATCTCGTCCAGTAGACGGCCCGGCGTGGGCTCGCACAGCTGGTCGCGCGGCTGGTCGCGGTGCGCCCGCCGGAGAACACGCAGTCGTCGTCTTACCGGTCGCCGAGTTCGGCGGCCAGGTCCGTTGCGACGCGGACCCCGAGGCCGTCTTTCGAGCCCTCGTACTCCCGGACGTCGTCGGCGCCGACGAGGAGCACGCGCGTCTCGGCCTCGCCCATCACGTTCGCGTTGTTGCCGACGACGAACGACAGACCCGCCCGTTCGAGCGTCTCGCGGGCCTTCTCGACGAGCGCGTCGTCGTCGCCCTCGGTCTCCAGCTTGAACCCGACGATGGGCAGGTCGGGGTGGGACTCCCGGACGGTGTCGATGAGCTTCGGCGTCGGTTCCAGTTCGAGGACGAGGTCCTGTCCGGAGCGGATCTTCTCGGACGCCTGTTCGACGGTGTAGTCGGAGATGGCGGCCGCCGACACCAGCGCGTCGGCGGTGGGGGCGGCGTCGAGGACGGCGTCCAGCATCTCGGCGGCGCTCTCGACCTGGACGACGTCGGCGTAGGGGACGGTGGGGCCGTCGTGGACGAGCGTCACGTCCGCGCCGAGCGCGTAACAGCCGCGGGCGACCGCCCGTCCCGTCCGGCCGGAGGCGCGGTTGGTGAGGACGCGAACCGGGTCGACGCGCTCGCTCGTCGCGCCGCTCGTGACGACGACGTGCCGACCGTCGAGCGGGCGCTCGCCCGCCGCGCGCGCCACCTCCAGGACGATGGTCTCCTCGGCGGCGATCTTGGCCTTCCCCTCCTCGATCCGGGGGTCGGCGAAGGAGACGCCCCACTCGGCCAGCGTGTCCAGCGCGTCGAGGACGCCGGGGTGGTCGTACATCGGTTCGTGCATCGCCGGCGCGACCACGACCGGGAGCCCGGCGCCGAGCGCGGTCGTCGCGCAGGTCGTGACCGGCGTGTCGTCGATCGCGGCCGCGATCTTTCCGACGGTGTTGGCCGTGGCCGGCGCGACGAGGAACGCGTCGGCCCAGCCGTCGTAGCCACAGAGGTCGACGTGTTCGACCGCGCCCGTGATCTCGGTGACCACGTCCGCGTCGGTGGCGAACGCGAGCGACCAGGGGTGGACGATGTTCGCCGCGCTGCCAGTGGTCACGGCCCGGACGGACGCGCCCTGCCGGCGCAGTTCGTGGGCCAGTTCGACCGTCTTCACCGCCGCGATGCTGCCGGTGACGCCCAGCGCGACGTTCACACCCTCTAGCATTCTCGTCTGAGGTCTCGGGCCACCGGAATAAAAACGGCCCCCTGTCGGTCCGCAGTCACTCCTCGTCCTCGGCGACGCTCGGGTGCTGCGTCGGCTCGCCCGGGTGGGGCTCGGCGAAGCGCTCGCAGAGCAGGTCGAGCGACTCCCGCTCGCGGCGCCGCCGCTCCGCCTCGTCGATCTCCTCGCACCCGGGCGGCACCTCGCGCCCCCGCCCCGTGAAGTACCCCTCGGGCGCGACCCAGTCGTGGTAGAAGGGCACCTCGGAATCGTCGACGAGCGCGAGCGCGACCTCGGCGCCGTGCCCCGCCGCGACGACGGTCTGGTGGGGCTTCTCGGCGAGTCGGCCCGCGGCGTACAGGCCGGGCACGCCCGTCCGGCCGAACTCGTCGACATCGACGTAGGTCTTCGAGCCGCGGTCGATCAACCCCACGTCCAGGTCCGCCAGGTAGTCGACGTCCGACCAGGAGGTGCAGACGACGTACGTCGCCTCGACCTCGTCGGCGTCGTCCTCGCGCTCGACCCGGAGCGCGAACCCGTCGGCGGTCTCGTCGACGCGAGCGACCCGCCCGTCGGCGAACGAGCAGCCGTTGCGCTCGGCCTGCTCTCTGGTCAGGTCGAGGAAGGTCCGGGAGTTGACGCCGGCGGGGAAGCCGGGGACGTTCTCCAGGTGGGCGTTGCGCTCCAGGATGGACTCGCCGTCGTCCACCAGCAGCGCGTCCAGGCCCGCGCGTTCGACGAAGATGCCGGCCGTCAGGCCCGCGACGCCGCTGCCGACGACGACCACGTCGTAGTCTGTCATGGACGGCGGTAGCCGGCCCCCCGATACAAACTGCCCGGTTCGCGCTCGCGACAACGTTTACCTGTCGGCCGCCCCAGGGAACCGTGTGGAAGAGATCGAGGTCAGCACCGTCGTCTACCTCGCCCCGGAGGACGTCTACGAGTTCCTCGTCGACTTCCCGCGGTACGCGAACTACTCCGAGCACCTGCGCTCGGTCGACCGCGAGGGAGACGGCTCGCCCGGGACCGACTACCACCTCACGTTCTCGTGGTGGAAGTTGACGTACACCGCGCACACGCGCGTGACAGACGTCGATCCGCCCCGTCGCATCGACTGGGCGGTCGTCCGCGACCTGGACGCCACCGGACACTGGGCGGTCGAACCCGCGCCGGAGTCGGCCCGCAGCGAGGACGAGCCGGCGAGCCGCGTCCGGTTCCACATCTCGTTCCGGCCGGAGTCGGCCGACCCCACCGGGCTGGACCTGCCGCGCTTCGTCCCGGTCGACCGGATCATCCAGCGCGTCACGCCCGTCGTCCAGCGCGAGGCGGAGCGCGTCGTCCGCCGGATCGTCGCGGACCTCGAAGGGGAGGCGCGGTCCGTCGACCTCGAGATTCACGCCCGGCCGTCGGACGCCTAGTCAGTCTGGTAGTCGCCGCCGTACTTGATGAAGAAGTAGGCGAGACCGAGCGTCGACCCCAGCGCGATCGTGGAGGCGATGCCGAGCGTCTTCGCGCTGTCCGGAATCTGCGGCGGGCCGGCGGCCGCACCGCCGCCACCGCCGCCGCCCTTGGTGGGGACGTCGCCGCCGACGGCGATGGCGCCTTTCATCCCCAGCGACGCGTGCGGGTCACACTGGTACTTCACGATGCCGCCGCTGTCGAAAGTGTGCTCGAAGGTGGCGCCGGAACTGGACTGGATCTGCGAGGAGAAGTCCCCGCCCTCCATCGCGTGGACGTTGTGCCCGCCGCCGTTGCCCGTCCACTTCCAGGTCACCTTCGTCCCCGTGTCGATCCACACCGCCGGCGGGTCGAACGCGAACGAACCGCCGTTCCCGTCGGCGCCGACGTGGATCGTCACTTCCTTGCTCCCGCGCTTGTCGGCCGTGGAGCCGTCGAAGTTGCTGGTCTGGTCGAGCCAGCCGCCGTAGTCCGGCTGACCGCCACTTCCGCTGTCCTGTGCCTGGGCAGTCCCGGCGGTGGCTGCGACCGCGGTACTGCCGGCCGCGGCCCGCATGAATCCGCGACGCGACACGCCGCTGTCGTCTGTCATGGCCGGCGCTTCGAGAGCGTCGGTAGTCAAGATTGTGATTCTCGGCCACCCGTCGGCGGCGGGCGCAGTCTGGCCGTCACGGGTCGTCGCCGACCGGCTCGACGGCCGCGACCCGGGCGCTCCAGGCCCAGAGCCGGCCGGCAGCGGCGTCGTCACGGGCCTGTGGCGCCGGGTCGGCCGGCTCGCAGTCGACGAAGTAGCGGCCGGTCACCTCGCCGGCGGCGGGCGCGGCCGCGAGGTAGACCGACGTGGTGGCCGCCCCGGGGACCGTCTCGGCGATGCGGCCGGCGAGCGCGCGCGGGAGGCGGTCGACCAGCCCGACGAACAGCGCGACCCGCCAGGACGCGCTGCGCCAGATCGCGCTCCCGGGGACGAAACCGGGATGGAGACAGTTGGCCGGCTGGTCGATCCGCCGGGCGAGTTCGCGCGTGAACAGCACGTTTGCGAGTTTCGAGTGCCGATAGGCCGCGAGGCCGTCGTAGTCGTCGACCGATCCGGCGGCCGACAGGTCGAGTTCGGCGCGGTGGTGGACGGCGGACGCGACCGTGACGACGCGGCCGTCGGCGGGCATGGACGGGACCAGCAGGTTCGTCAACAGGAACGGCGCGAGGTGGTTGACCGCGAACGTCCGTTCGACCCCCGCGTCGGTGAGCGCGCCGTCCGGGAAGTAGGCGCCCGCGTTGTTCACGAGCACGTCGACGCCGTACGCGCGCGCCTCGTCCGCGAGGTCGCGCACGGCGTCGAGGGAGGTGTAGTCCGCGGCGACGAACGCGGCGTCGGCCGCGGCCGTCCGGTCGAGGTCCGCGACTACGGCCTCGCCCTTCCCGGGGTCGCGACCGTGGACGAGGACGGCCGCGCCGAGTCGGCCGAGCGCGAGCGCGGTCTCGCGCCCGATCCCGTCGGTCGCACCCGTGACGAGCACCGTCCGGTCGGAGAGGTCGACGTCGGCGACGCCGGCGCGCTCCTCGGGGGATCGTACCATCGCGGACCGCTACTACGCCGGTCGCCGGGTTAAGTGGCGTGACGCCGGCGAGCCGACGGAGGTTCAAGTACCAGGACGGGACGACTCCGGGACGTGACGTAGACGACGCGGCGGGATGGTCGAGGCGGGAGCGCGGCGCGCCGTTCCGCACGCCGGCGAACGCGCCGCCTGTTCGCTCAGTCCAGCAGTCCCTCGTCCGCCAGCCGCTCGACGCCCTCCTGGAGGCGTTCCTGGCTGGCGGCGTACGAGAGGCGCGCGTAGCCCGGCGCGCCGAACGCGCTTCCCGGCACCGTCGCGACGTGCGCGTCCTCGATGGCCCGCTCGCACCAGGCCTGATCGACGGCCTCCTCGCCCTCCGTTCCGTCGCCGACGGGGAGCATCATGTAGAAGGCGCCGTCGCCCAGCGGTACGTCTTTGCCGTGCTCTGCGAACAGGTCGGCGAGCAGGTCGCGGCGCTCCGCGAAGGCGTCGCGCATCTCGATCACGGCCTCGTCGGTGTGCTGGAGCGCCTCGACGCCCGCGTGCTGGACGAACGCCGTCGCACAGGTCACCGAGTGCGAGTGGAGTTTGCCGGCCTGCGAGACGAGGTCGGCCGGGGCGGCGAAGTAGCCGAGGCGCCAGCCGGTCATCGAGTAGGCCTTCGAGAAGCCGTTGACGGTGATGGTCCGGTCGCCCATCCCGTCGAGCGACCCGAGGCTGGTCGGCGTCTCGCCGTAGGTGATCTCCCGGTAGATCTCGTCGGAGATGACCGCGACGTCGTGCTCGACCGCCAGGTCGCGGACGCCTTCGAGCGCGGCGTCGGAGTAGACGGCGCCGGTGGGGTTGTTCGGGGAGTTGACGACGAGCAGCTCGGTGTCGTCGGAGACCGCGGCCGCGAGGTCGTCCAGCGCCGGTCCGAGCTGGAAGCCGTACGGCGAGAGGTCGACGCGGTTCAGCGAGCCGCCGGCGAGTTTCACCATCGCCTCGTAGGAGACCCACGCGGGGTCGAGCAGGCAGACCTCGTCGCCGTCGTCGATGAGCGTCTGGAACACCTCGTAGAGCGCCTGCTTCCCGCCGGGCGTGACGACGATCTCGTCGGGCGCGTAGTCGAGTCCGCAGCCGTCGAGGTAGTCGACGATGGCCGCCCGGAGCTGTGGGATCCCGCTGGAGGGCGTGTAGCTGGTGTGGCCCGCGTCCAGGGCGTCCTTCGCGGCCTGGGAGACGTTCTCCGGCGTCGGGAAATCCGGCGCCCCGACGCTCAGGTCCACGACGTCGACGCCGTCCGCTTCGAGTTCGGACGCGGCGTTGCTGATGGCGATGGTCGCGCTCGGCTCGACGCGCTCGACGCGCGACGCGAAGTCGAAGTTCATGCCAGGGCCTCCGCCATGTCGATGGCGCTCTCCACGGCGGTTGCACCGTGGTCGACGCGCTCCTCGGCCTCGGCCTGACTCATACCGGGGCCGGTGATCCCGAGCGTGACCGGCGTGTCACGGTCGAGGCTCACGTCGGTCAGCCCCTGGGCGGCGGCGTCGGCGATGACGCGGTCGTGGTCCGTGTCGCCGGTGACGATCGCACCTAGCACGGCGACCGCGTCGACGTCCTCGCGGCGCGCGAGCCGGTCGGCCGCGAGCGGCGTGTCGTAGCTGCCCGGCACCTCGATCGTCTCGACGATGTCGACATCGTGCTCGCTGGCGGCGGCGTGGGCGCGCTCCGCCATCTCGTGGGTAATCGGTCGCTCCTTGTTGAACTGAGCGACCACCAGTCCGAGAGATACCATGTGCGGCGGGTGGCTGTCGGTGATAAAAGAAGTACCGCTCCGGCCCGGCAACGCCGCCGAGTCGACCGTGCCGGCCCGGCTGAATGAGAAGACTACTAAGTCGCCCCGGTGCAGATGGCCCCCATGGACGCCCCAGACCGCGTGCCCGGCGACCGCCTCGCAGGGGACAGCCGTCTGTTCCTCGCCGTCGCCGCGGTGACCGCACTGGCCCTCCTCGCGCGGTTCGTCCTCCTCGGCGACCGCGTGGCCCACTGGGACGAAGCTCGCGTCGGCTACTGGATCCTGGACTTCGCGCGGACGGGGACCTACTACTACCGCCCCATCGTCCACGGGCCGTTCTTCCAGCAGGTCAACCGTCTCGTGTTCGGGCTGATCGGTGCGAGCGACTTCAGCATGCGCGTCGCGGCGGCGCTCGTCGGCGGCCTCCTCCCGCTGTCGGCGCTGCTCTTCCGGGCCCGGCTCCGGGACTCGGAGGTCGTCGCGCTCTCGCTGTTCCTCGCGGCCAACCCGATCCTGCTGTACTTCTCGCGGTTCATGCGGGGCGACGTCGTCGTCGGCGGCTTCATGTTCGTCGGGTTCGCGCTGCTGGTGCGCGGCATCGACACCCGTCGCCCGTGGTACCTCCTGCCGTCGTTCGTGGCGATCGCGCTCGCGTTCACCGCCAAGGAGAACGCGTTCGCCTACCTCGCGGCCTGGGTCGGCGCCAGCGTCCTGCTGCTCGACCACCGACTCATCCGCGCCCGCGACCAGGAGGGGACGTCCTGGGGCGACGTGGCGACGGGCGAGATCCGCCGCGTCGGCCGCGCCGTCCGGTCGGCGCTTCCGCAGCTCCTCGTCTCCCTGGTGGCGTTCGTCTTGGTCATCGTCGTCTTCTACGCCCCGCGCGGCGACGTCCCCTCGAACGGGACGTTCTACCGCTTCTGTTCGTCCACCCCGCGCGTGGTCGACATGGGCAACGTCGTCGGGTTCGGCCAGCTCCTGGCGCATCCCGGCGCCATCCCCGACGTCGTGATCGTCTCGACCGCCGGCTCGTTCGAGGTGTTCGCCTGCCAGTGGATCGGCGGGAGCGGGAACCCCTACCTCCCCTTCCTCGGCGACCTCGCCCTGACGGTGGGGTACGGCGCGGGCGCGCTCGCGCTCCTCGGGATCATCGGCTTCGTCGCCGACCGCTACGGCGACGCGGCGCCGCGTGACCTCGTCATGTTCGCCTTCTACTGGGGCGTGGCCTCGCTGTTCGGCTACCCGATCATCACCGACATCAAGGCGCCCTGGGCTGCCGTCCACGTCGTCCTGCCGCTGGCCATCCCGGCCGCGGTCGGCGCCGCCCTCATCTACCGCTGGGGGACCGAGGCGCTGGCGGAGGACGACCGCGTAAGCGTCGCGCTCGCGTTCGGGCTCCTGTTGCTCGTCGCCGGACAGGTCGCCGGAGCGGCGGTGTACACCTCCTACGTCGCCCCGCAGTCCCGGAGCAACGAGCTGGTCCAGTACGCCCAGCCGGAGGGGCGCCTCCACCCCACGCTCGACAGGATGGCCGACCTCGCCGCGAAGAACGACCAGGGGCCGGACGTGCTCCTCTACGGCGACTACTTCGTGGACGGCGACACGGAGGCCACCCGGGCGCCCGCCTGTGCGAAGTGGTTCAACTCGCTCCCGCTCCCCTGGTACTGGCAGAAGGGGAAGATCGACGTCGCCTGCGCAACCTCGGGCGACGACCTGAACCAGCGACTCGCGGCGAACCCGCCGCCGGTCGTCATCGTCCCGACCACGAACCGGAGCGAGGTCGCTCGCCGCCTCGGCGACGACTACGAGGCCCACGAGTACCTCCTGCGCTCGTTCGACACGAACACCGTGTTCTTCCTCCGGAAGGGGTGACCGGAGCGACCCCGGGGCGCCGGGACGAGAATCAACCCTTATGCCCGCGCCGCGGGAACCGTCGCCCGATGAAACTCACGTCTCCCGGCCCGACGCTCGGCGTGGTCGGCGGCGGGCAACTCGGACGGATGCTCGGCGAGGCCGCCGGTCCCCTCGGCGTCGAGGTCGTCGTCTCCGACCCGACGCCCGACTGCCCGGCGTCGGCAGTCGTCCGCGACCAGGTCGTCGGCGACTTCGACGACTACGAGACGCTCCACGCCCTGGGCGAGCGGGCGGACGTCCTGACCTACGAGATCGAACTCGCCGACGCCGACGCGCTGGAGCGGGTGCGCGAGGAGACCGGCACGCCGGTCCACCCGGCTCCCGAGGCGCTCCGGACCACCCAGGACAAACTCCGGGAGAAGGAGACGCTCGCCGACGCGGATATCCCGGTCCCGGCGTTCCGGCGCGTCGACTCGGCCGCCGACCTCCGTGCGGCGGGCGAGGATCTCGGCTGGCCGGTGATGCTGAAGGCCCGCGAGGGCGGCTACGACGGCCGGGGCAACCTTCCAGTCGCCGGTCCCGACGAGGCCGAGAGCGCGCTGGCCGCGGTCGGTGCCGGCGACGGCGGCGCGCTCGCCGAGGAGATGGTCGACTTCGCGCGCGAACTCGCCGTCGTCGGCGTCCGCGGTGACGGCGAGACCGACGTCTTCCCCGTCACTGAGACCGTCCACCGGGAAGAGATCCTCCGGGAGACCGTCTCCCCCGCGCGCACCGACCCGGCCGTCCGCGACCGGGCGCGGGCGGTCGCCCGCGACGTGCTCGACGTGCTCGACGGCCGGGGCGTGTTCGGCATCGAACTGTTCGAGCGCGACGCCGCCGACGGCCCGTCGATCCTCGTCAACGAGATCGCACCGCGCCCACACAACTCCGGGCACTGGACCATCGAGGGCTGTCTCACCTCGCAGTTCGCCCAGCACGTCCGGGCGGTCGTCGGGTGGCCGCTCGGTGCGACCGACCGGCGGTGTCCGACCGTGACCGCCAACGTCCTCGGGGACGTCGACGACCCCCGCCCCGCGGAGCTGTCAGGAGTCGAGCGCGTCCTCTCGACCGACGGCGCGAACCTCCACTGGTACGGGAAACGCGAGGTCCGGCCGCTCCGGAAGATGGGCCACGTGACGGTGGTCGACGACGACGCCGGCGACGCGTCGGAGCCGCTCGCCACGGCGCAGGCCCTCCGGGACGGCCTGACGTTCCGGTAGACGCGGCCCGGCGACGCGGCCGGTCTAGACGAACGGGAGGTCGATCCCCGAGAGGAACCCGCCGTCGTCGTCCTGGTCACGGTCGCTCGCGGCCGCGGCCTCGATCCGGGTCGCGTCTGCGGGCTGGAAGGGTGGGAACCCCTGGATCGGGATCCCCGCGTCCTGCCCGCCGAGGCAGTTGTTCGGATCGGTCGTCCGGAAGTTCGGGTTCTGGAACGCCAGCCCGTCGACGGAGACGGCCACGAGCCTGCCGCCCGAGCTGCCGTCCAGCCGGTCGTTGGCGCCGAGCTCGCCAGTCTGGTTCTCCGAGTAGCCGGTCGCCGGGTTGTACACCTGGTAGACGACCTCGGTCCCCGGGCCGATGCCTTCGCCCGTGATCTCGACGTTCCCGCAGCCGATGAAGGTCACCGTCGGGCCGTCGGGTTCGGGGAGCCGCCGGCAGCGGTCGAGGTCGGCCGTGGTGGTCCGCGTCGACCGGGCGTCGCCCTCGCCCGAGGTCAGCGTCCAGACGAGCGTCCCCGACGCCTCGCTCTCGGGCAGCGTGACGGTGAACTCGTTGCGCCCGGGGTCGAAGGTCGTCGGCTGGCTGCGGTTCTGCGGGGCCGGCGTGAACTTGTTCTCCGGCCCGACCGGGACGGTGACAGGCACGTCGTTCGGATTGTCGTAGACGAACGTGACCTCGAAGCTGCCACGCTCGACCTCCTCACAGCCGACGAAGCCGATGCTGACCGGCTGGAGCGGCGCCGGCGTCGCGGTCGGCGTTGCCGTCGGGGTCGCGGTCGG
>JBDGSV010000075.1:26471-30160 GCA_042217375.1 Haloarculaceae archaeon
GTCGGGGTCGCGGTCGGCGTTGCCGTCGGGGTCGCGGTCGGAGGTCTCGGAGCGATGCAGTCGATCGTGAGCCGCTGGAGGCGCCCGATCTGTCGGCTGTCGTCGCGCGTCCGCGTCCGCACCGCGTAGTCGCCGTTCGCGAGGTCCCCGAGCGTCAGGCTCTTGCCCGCGCCGAGTGCGAAGCGCCGTTCGTAGCCCTCCGGCCCGGTCACGCGCACCCGGACCCGGACGGGGGTGGGATTCGTGACGACGAGTTCAGCGCCCTGGTCGGTGCACCGCTTCCGGACGGTCACCCGCTCCAGCGCCGGCGTCGCGGTCGGCGTCGGCGTGGCTGTCGGCGTCGCGGTCGGCGTCGGCGTGGCTGTCGGCGTCGCGGTCGGCGTCGCGGTCGGCGTCGGTGTGACCGTCGGCGACGGCGTGGGACTCGGCGTCGGCGTCGGCGTCACCGGGCAGCGACCCGCGAGCAGGTACGCGGCGCCGGAGTCGTTGCCACGGCTGTCGTTGAACGGCGCGCCGACGAACACGTCCTCCTGGCCGTCGCCCGTGGAGTCGTTCGCCTCGGCGACCGCGTAGCCCGCGCGGTCGCCGGCCCCCTCGCCGACGAGTTTCGCGCCCGCGGTCGCGAGGCTCCGGTTCCCGGACGGACCGCCGCCGTAGACCAGGTAGGCCGCGCCGGCGCTCGGCGCGGTGCTGTTGTTGTACGGCGCGCCCACGAGCACGTCGGCCAGGTCGTCGCAGGTCACGTCGCCGGAGCCAGCGGCGGAGACGGCCCACCCTGCGCGGTCGCCGGCCCCCTCGCCGGTCAGGGTCACGTTCGCGTCGGCCAGCGGCCGCGCGCCCTCGATGGGACCGTACGCGAGGTAGGCTGCGCCGGCGTCGTCGCCCGCGGTGTCGTTGAACGGCGCGCCGACCGCCACGTCAGCGATGCCGTCACCGTTCACGTCGCCGACGCCCGCGACGGCGCGCCCGGTCTGGTCGCGCGCACCGACGCCGGACAGGACGGCGCCCTCGGTGACCGACACCCGACCTTCCGCGTCGGCGTCGAGGAGGTACGCCGCGCCGGTGTTGTCGGAGCGGTTGTTCGCGACGCTGTCGTTCAGCGGCGCGCCGACGAGCACCTCGGTCGCGCTGTCGTTGTCGGCGTCGCCCGCGTCCGCGACGGCGCTCCCGGCCAGGTCGAACCGGCCGGCGCCGACGTACGTGACGTTCGCGGCCGACTGGAGGGGGGCGTCGCGGGCGAGCGGGTCCCGGAGCAGGTAGGCGACGCCGGCGTTCCGGCCGACGTCCGGCGCGTCGACGCCGGGCGCGCCGACGAGGAGCGCGTCCCGGTCGTCCCCGGCCACGCTGGCGAGCGCGGTCCCGGCGAGGTCGCGGGTCGCGTTCCCGGTCAGCGTCGTGGCCGCCTCGGGCAGGACGACCTCGCCGGACAGCGAGGCGTTCCCGCGGAGGACGTAGACGACCCCCGAGTTCCGGCCGGCGCTGTCGTTCTGCGGCGCGCCGACGGCCACGTCCGCGGCGCCGTCGCCGTCGAAGTCACCGGCGGCCACCGCCAGTCCGGCGCGGTCGCCGGGCGCACCGACGAGCCGCGCGTCGGCCTCGCTCGCGTCGACGTCGCCGGGATCGACGGGCCCGTAGAACAGGTAGACCGCGCCGCTGTTCGGTCCGTTGCTGTCGTTCCGTGGCGCCGCCATCAGGAGGTCGTGTGCGCCGTCGCCGTTCACGTCGACGCCGCCGACGACGACGGTGCCGGCGTGGTCGCCGTCCGCACCGAGCAGTCGGGTGGTCGAGTCGTTCAGGGGGAGCTCACCCGCGAGCGTCCCGGTCTGCGGTGCGAGTTGAGCGGATCCGTCGGCGGCCGACGGGCCGTCACCGAGCGCGACGCCGACCGTCGCTGCGCTCGCGACGACGACCAGCGCCGCGACGACCGTCGCCAGCGCGCGAGCGCGGTCCGTTCCGTCGGTCCGGTTCTCTCGTCTCATCGAGCAGGCTTGCACGAACGGCTGCTTCGTTATGAGCCGGTTTGTCGGGAGTAGGCGCGGAGGCGTCGCACACAAGGACGGGATTACTCGCGGGCATCCGGGGAAAGCCCGGATTTCCGGCGCGAACCGCGGGGGCGCCGCCGCGCCTACCCGGGGAACGGTGAGATTACTCTGCCGGCGAACCACAACGCCAAAGCGTCGGCCCGCCGGCGTCACGGCTATGAGCGACGACCAGGATCCGCTCGCGGCCCTCGTCGCGGCGCTGGAGGAGGAGGCGGCGACCGAACGACCGGACGAGGACACCCCGGAAGTCGGCATCGTCATGGGGTCTGATTCCGACCTGCCGACGATGTACGGCGCCTACGAGGCGCTCACCGACCTCGGGTTCGCCGAGGTCACCGACTACGACGACCCGCCGGACGCCCGGTTCACCTTCGAGACGTACGTCGTCTCGGCGCACCGGACGCCGGAGCTGATGTACGTCTACGCGCAGACGGCGCGAGCGCGCGGGCTCGACGTCGTCATCGCCGGTGCGGGCGGAAAGTCGGCTGACCTCCCGAACATGACGGCCTCGCTGGCCTATCCGCTGCCGGTCGTCGGCGTCCCGGTCCAGGAGAAGTCGGTCGACTCGGTCCTCGGGATGCCGACGGGCGCGCCCATCGTCGCAGTCGACGCCGGGAAGTCCTACAACGCCGCCCTCTCGGCCGTCCAGATGCTCGCCCGCGAGCACGAGGAACTGGAGGGCCGGCTCGTCGACTACCACGAGGCGCTCCAGGCCGACGTCGCGACCGTCTCGCAGGACCTCCACGAGATGGGGACGGTGGCGTTCCGGGAGCGGGAACGCTGAGCGGGGCGACCCGCCCCGGACGAGCGCGAGCGGCGAACGCGTGGGCCGCGAGCGGTGGTCGACCCGCGTGACGCGTCGCGGGCGGCGGTCGGGGGCGGCCGACATCGGCCGATTTCGCCCCCGGCCCGCGCGTGAAACGGACATTCTTATGTAGGAACCCTCCGAACCGCCCTAGCGATACAACCGTGAGCAATCCATGGATCGCGATCGGCGCCCTGGCGCTGGTGGCGGTGCTGATCCCGGTCTCGATGATCGGGCTCTCGGCGCTGCTGCGGCCACGGGTGCCCGAACAGGGGAAGACAGCCGTCTACGAGAGCGGCGAAATCCCGACCGGGAACACGCGCATCCGGTTCAACATCCAGTACTACATGGTGGCGTTGCTGTTCGTCATCTTCGACATCGAGACCGTCCTCATCTTCCCGTGGACGGTCATCTACCGGAACGCGGTCGGGACCGCCGGCCTCGCGAAGGCCCTCGTGCCGATGCTGGTGTTCATCGGCGTCCTGGTCGTGGGACTCGCGTGGGCGTGGCGGAACGGCGCCATCAAGTGGGTGCGCAGTCCCCGCGGCACGCACTCTGCAGGAGTTGACCAACCATGAGCAGCGACCAGCCAACCCCCGACAGCGAGGCGAATCGGATCCAGAGCACGCAGGAGGCCCGGATGGGCGAGGGCGTCGACAGCCGGTTCAACTCGAAACTCCGGGAGGCGTTCGGCTCCTCGCCGTTCATCCTCACCAAGTTCGACAAGTTCATGAACTGGGTGCGGGGGTCGTCGATGTTCATGCTGCAGTTCGGCATCGCCTGCTGTAGCATCGAGATGATGCACACCTACGCGGTCAAGCACGACCTCGACCGCTTCGGCG
>JBDGSV010000005.1:0-30066 GCA_042217375.1 Haloarculaceae archaeon
GCTCGACCTCGTCGACGACGTGCTCGGTGCCGCCGCGGAGGATGAGCGTGACCGCGCGGGCCTCCTCGACGTCCTCGACGAAGATGCGGGTGTCACCGCCGATGTCGTTCTCGGCGACGCGGCCCGCGAACCCGAGGTCGTCCTCGGTGATGTCGTCCAGGTTCGAGACGATGCGGCCGCCCGTCGCGCGGGCGAGCCGCTTCATGTCGGACTTCTTCGCGCGCCGGACGGCGATGATGCCCTCCTGGGCGAGGAAGTGCTGGGCGAGGTCGTCGATGCCCTTCTGGCAGAAGACGACGTCGGCGCCGACGTCCTTCAGCTGGTCGACCATCTCGCGGAGCTGGTCTTCCTCCTGGTCGAGGAACTGCTGGAGCTGGTCGGGGTCGGTGACGTTGACCTCGGCGTCGATCTCGGTCTCCTTGACTTCGAGGGCGGTGTCGACGAGCGCGATGTTGGCGTCGTCCTTGAAGTAGGGCATGTTGTCGTGGACGCGCTCCTTGTCGATGATGACGCCCTCGACGAGTTCGGACTCGTCGACCGAGCCGCCGACGACCTTCTCGACCTTCACGTTGTCCGTGTCGATGCCGTCCTCGTCGGCGACGGCCTGCACGGCGTCGACGACCAGTTCGGAGAGCTGGTCCTTGGCGCTCTCTGCGCCCTTGCCCGTCATCGCCGTGGCGGCGATCTTCTGGAGGAGTTCGGCGTCGTCCTCGTCGACCTCGATGGCGATGTCCTCCAGGATCTCCTTCGCCTTCGCGGCGGCCTGGCGGTACCCCTGCGCCAGGATGGTGGCGTGGATGTCCTGTTCGAGCAGGTCCTCGGCCTTCGCGAGGAGTTCGCCCGCGATGACCACGGAGGTGGTCGTCCCGTCGCCGACCTCGTCCTCCTGGGTCTCCGCGACCTCGACGATCATGTTGGCCGCGGGGTGCTCGATGTCCATCTCCTTGAGGATGGTCACGCCGTCGTTCGTGACGACGACGCTGCCCATCGAGTCGACGAGCATCTTGTCCATGCCCTTCGGACCGAGTGTGGTCCGTACGGCCTCGGCGACGGCTTTCCCCGCCGTGATGTTCATCGACTGTGCGTCCCGTCCGGAGGTCCGCTGACTCTCCTCGGAAAGGACGATCAACGGCTGGTTACCCATCTGCTGAGCCATGTTCAATCGAGGGATTGAATGTGATTCTATAAAAAAGTACCGAACGAAGCGAGTGAAACCGTCGCACACCGCGTCCCCCGGACGGATCGCGGCGGGCGATTAAGTGCTAGTGTCGCCGGAGTAGCGGTGGTAGCTGATGTCCTCGCGTCTCATCTCGTCGTGGCGACGCTCCAGGAACGAGTAGACCGCCCCGTGGGGCGCGCCGTCGAGGATCATCTCGGCCGCCGAGCGGACCACCTCTACCTGCTCGGGACCGCCGATGATCGCCAGCGTCGAGCCGTAGATGGCGACCGACGCACCGGAGAGTTCCTCCATGAGTTCGCGGGTGCGGCCGTTCTCGCCGATGAGCCGCCCCTTCTGGCGCCGGAGGTCGTTCCGGTTCCGGGTCGCCGCCTCCAGGTCGACCACGTCGAGCATCATCAGGTCGTCGTCGAGCAGGCCGAACGCCTCCTCGGGGGCGAAGCCGCGCCCGATGGCCTTGACGATGTCCGGACCCTTCAGACCCGTGACCGGGTCGCCGACGGACTCGATCCGGACGGACCCGGTCTCGGAGTCGATGTCGAGCCGGACCTCCGCCCGCTCTTCGATCTCGCGCATCGTCTCACCCCCCTCGCCGATGAGAACGCCGATCCGGTCGTCCGGAATCCGAACGTGCTGCATAGAGAGCCGTACCGTGTGCGCGAATTTAAGCGTTGGTTTGACGTCCGAACCGCGGTCGTCGCGCGAGGCGACGCTCTGAGTCGGTTTCTTGAAAAACTTAAACCTCCGCCGGACGAACCCTCGACCATGAGCGACAACGAGAGCGGACGGAAGAACCTCCGCATGCCCGACGAGGACGAGGTGTTCGCCGTCGTGACCGACATGCTGGGGGCGAACCGCGTCAAGGTCCGGTGCATGGACGGCGAGGAGCGAACCGCGCGCATCCCCGGCCGGATGCAAAAGCGGGTCTGGATCCGCGAGGACGACGTGGTCCTCGTCGAGCCGTGGGACTGGCAGGACGAGAAGGCCGACATCGTCTGGCGCTACGAGAAACAGGAGGCCGACCAGCTCCGCGAGGAGGGCCACATCCAGGAGCGTGCGTAACGTGACCACATGATCGCCGCCACCGTTCGCTCGCGCGCGGGGAGGTGGCGCACGTGAGCGAGTACGACCTGCTCGACGCCGACGAGGTCGAGACGCCCGGCGACGAGTGGGAGGAGATCGACGTCTCGGACACCGAGGCCGACCGCATCGCCCGCAAGCAGGACCGCGAGTTCCTCCAGTTCCGCAAGCGCATCAAGGACGCAGACCAGTTCAAGGTCGAGGCGTCGGTGTTCGACGACGCCACCCTGGGCGCGCTCTACAAGCTGGTCCAGGACGGCGAGATCGACGCCTTCGGCGGTCCCATCTCCACCGGGAAGGAGGCCAACGTCTACACCGCCCTCCGCGGGGACGAGGAGGTCGCCGTCAAGATCTACCGCATCAACGCCTCCGACTTCCGGACGATGCGCGAGTACCTCGACGGCGACCCGCGGTTCGAGGGCATCGGCGCCGACAAGAAGAAGGTCGTCGTCGCCTGGACCCGCAAGGAGTTCGCCAACCTCAAGCGAGCGCAGGCCGCCGGCGTCCGGGTCCCCGAACCGTACGCCGTCGAGCGGAACGTGCTCGTCATGGAGTATCTCGGCGCCGAGGACCAGCGCGCCCGGCGGCTCGCGGAGGTGGACGTCGAGAACCCACAGACCGCCTTCGAGGTGGTCCGGGAGTACATGCGGCGGCTCTACGACGCCGGCCTCGTCCACGGCGACCTCTCCGAGTACAACGTCGTCGTCCACGAGGGCGAACTCACCGTCCTGGACCTCGGCCAGGCGGTGACCGTCCACCACCCCAACAGCCGGGAGTTCCTCGAACGAGACTGCGAGAACGTGGCGAGTTTCTTCGCCCGCCAGGGCCTGTCCGTGACCGGCGAGGACCTCCTCGAGTACGTCCTCTCGAACGCCGACCCGAACCCGTGAGCGCCGGCGACCCGCCCGGGAGCCGCGACTGACGCGAACCGCAGATCCGGGCGCAGTCCCCCGGTCCGTGCTGGTTTATGCCAATGATTTATTACAGAGTGTGGGGTGTGTAGGCACGTGATGCGTGCAGCAGTCTTCAAGGAAGTCGGCGAACCTCTCGAGATCGAGGAGGTAGACGAGCCGGAGTGCGGACCCGACGAGGTCGTCGTCGAGACCGAGGCCTCGGGGATCTGTCGGTCCGACTGGCACGTCTGGCAGGGCGACTGGCACTGGGTGGGCGTGATGCCGCCGGAGGGCCAGATCTTCGGCCACGAGCCGGCCGGCACCGTGATCGAGGTCGGCGAGGAGATCACGAACGTCAAGGAGGGCGACCAGGTGACCGTCCCGTTCAACATGGCCGACGGGACGTGCCCGCAGTGCCGGGCCGGCCGGTCGAACATCTGCGACAACCTCGTCCCGCTCGGGTTCGTGCCGAACGCCCAGGGCGCGTGGGCCGAGCAGTTCAAGGTGCCCAACGCGGACGTGAACGCCGTCACGCTCCCGGACGGCGTCAGCCCGATGGACGTGGCCGGCCTTGGCTGCCGGTTCGCGACGGCGTTCCACGGGATCGTCCACCGCGCGGAGGTCGAACCCGGCGACTGGGTCGCCGTCCACGGCTGTGGCGGAGTGGGCCTCTCTGCGGTCCACATCGCCAACGCCGCCGGCGCGAACGTCGTCGCGATCGACCTCGAAGACCGGAAGCTCGACTTCGCCGAGGAACTCGGCGCGAGCGAGACCATCAACGGCGCCGAGGTAGACAGCCCCGGTCACGAGGCCGCGGCGATCGCCGGCGGCGGCTGTGACGTCGCCGTCGACGCGCTCGGCATCGAGGTCACGTGCCGCAACGCCCTCGACAGCCTGGGCAAGCGGGGCAAGCACCTCCAGCTCGGCCTGACGACCGCCGACGAGGAGGGCGAGATCCCCATCCCAGTCGACGAGATGGTGTTCACCGAGCGCGAGTTCATCGGCTCGTTCGGGATGCAGCCCCACCGCTTCGACGAGATCTTCGAGATGATGCAGACGGGCAAGCTCGAACCCTCGAAGATCGCCGCCGAGACCGTCAGCCTCGACGAGGTGCCCGAGACCCTGGACAAGATGAGCGACTTCGACACGATCGGCTTCCCGGTCATCGACGAATTCTAACGGACCTTTTTTCTTCGTCGGGTGCGCCTTCGGCGCACCGCTCCTCGAAAAAAGCTCCACCAAAAAAAGCCGGCCGCTCGCTTCGCTCGCGTCCGGAGAACCGCTCGGCGAGCGGAGCGAGCCGAGCGGATGCGAGACGACAGCGCCGCGCGTCACTCTCCTTCCGGAACCACCGATATTAAGTGCCACAGCCGGGATTCGTGGGATATGCTTCAGAAGCTCGGCGTGGTCGGCATCGTCGGCCTCATCCTGCTCCTGGCCGGCCTCGCGCTGGTCGCCTACCAGTCACTCATCGTCGCGGCCGGCCTCGCGTTCGTGATCGCTGGCGTCGGGCTCCTTGCCAAGGGCCTCCTGAACGCCGTCGTCTCCTCGATGGGATTCGGCGGGATGATGTAGGTCAGTTCGGTCACCAGCGTCCGCTCGGCTCGCTCCGCTCGCCGAGCGGTTCTCCGGACGCGAGCGAAGCGAGCGGCCGGCTTTTTTTGGTGGAGCTTTTTTCGAGGAGCGGTGCGCCGAAGGCGCACCCGACGAAGAAAAAAGGTCCCTGGTCACTCACCCTCGCGGGCGGCGCGCCGGCGCTCGGCGCGGTGCTCGCTGATGAGTTTGTCGAGCGTCTCGGCCTTCTGCTGGCTCCGCCGGTCCTCGGCGCGCTCGACCCAGTCGTCGACGACCGCCTCGACCTCCTGCTCGCGGGCGACCGCCAGTTCGTCGACCTCCTGGATCGCGACGTCGTCGGCCGGCCCGACGGGAATCTCGTGCTCGAAGAGCACCTCGTCGGCCACGTCCGAGAGCCCGCCGTGCTTGAGGACGACGCGGGGATCGAGGTCGGCCAGGCGCTCGGCCGTCGAGCGCCCGGCGCCGCTGGCGTCGCGGAGCAGGACGACGTCGCCCTCGGCCAGCCCGAACCGCTCGTGAGCGTCCTCGATGGCGGCAGTCGTGAACTGCTCGACGGGCTTGACCGGCACCAGCCCTCGTTCCGCGCCGTCCACGTCGGCGAAGTTGGAGTGGTCGAGCTTCCAGAGGGCCTTCAGCCGTTCGAGCTTGTCCTCCAGTTCCTCGACCCGGTCGCGCTCGTCGGCGAGTTCGCGTTCGAGCCGCTCGTTCTCGCGTTCGAGCCGGGTGACCGCCCGGCGCTCGCGGGCCTCCCGGCGCTCCTCGCGACGGGCCTCGGTGAGCTTCTGCTCGTACTCCTCGAGTTGCTCGTCCTTGGCCGCGAGTTGCTCGTCGAGGTCCTCGGCGTGGGCCTCCAGCCGCTCGACGCGTGACTCCAGGCGCTTGATCTCTTTCTCCTCGGGCGTGAGTTCGCGGGGCGTGTGCTCGCTCTCCTCGGCGTCGTCCTCCTCGTCGTCCTGCATGTCCGTCAGGACGGCTTCGACGGACTCCTCGCCGGCCACGACCCGGGCCGTGACTTTCCCGAGGTCGACCGTGGCGGGCACCTTCCGGGCGATGCGCGCGAACTGGTCCTGGTGGGCGTCGAAGGCGAACAGCGCGGCGGCCATCGCGTCCCGCTCGTGGTCGTTGTCGTACCCCTCCTCGCGGGTCCGGTGCTGCTTCTCGTCGACGGGGAGGTCGCTGTTGGGCGTCCAGCGGGCGGCCGTGAACGAACGGCGGATCTTCTCGACGGTCTCGGGCATCGGCGTCACGTCCGCCGCGACGACGATGGGGCGGCCGCGCGCGATGACCCACTCGATCACGTCGGCGGTGGTCGCGGTCCGGGTCGAGAGCACGTCGAGCACCTCGCCGTCGAGGTCCACGACGGCGGCAGCCGTGGTCGTCCCGGGGTCGATGCCGACGAGCACCGGATCGCGGCGCTTGGCCAGCGGCCGGAACTCGATGCCGTCGCGGCGCTCGCGCTCGACCTCGACGCGGACGTCGCCCGACCGCCGGGGCGACACCGGGAGGTCGGCGGGTCGCGCCTCGACCTCGAAGACGGCGCGGGAGTACCCGCCGTACTTCTCGGTGATCTCCGTCTCGAAGTCGAGGCCGGCCTCCTGGAGGTCGGCCTCGACGTCGCGCGCGGCCCGCTTCACCGAGCCGTGGATGCGACGGGTGTACCGGTCCTCCGACCAGCCGCCCTTCCCGGTCGAGCGGCCGCGGGACACCTTCACCTGCGTCGTGTCCGTGAACGCGGACACCTCGTGGCCGACGTTCATGGCCGCGAGGCGGGCGGCGGCCTCCGCCTCCTTCATCGGCTTCTTCCCGTAGGGGACGCCGTGCCGGGAGGCGACCCGGGAGAGCGGTTCGGGCCGCTCGGCGCCGGTGACCTGGACCAGCTTCGTCTCGCTCGGGAGGTCGCGCAGGAACCGGACGAGCGCCTGCTTGTCCGCCGCGAGTTCGTACATGTTGTCGGTCGCGACGATGGCCGGCGTCTCGCGCTCGACGAGGCGCCGGAGTTTCCGGTAGGAGACGACGTCCCGGTCCACGTGCTCGCCGTCGAACGCCACGAGCGCGTAGGAGGGGGAGTCGCCCCGGACGTCGCCGCTCTGGACGTCAACGCCGAACACCAGCGCGTCGAGCGCGCGCGTACGGGTGCTCACGCCCACGAGTACGGGGAGGACGGTGATAAATCACGTGCCGCACGGTCCCACAGATTGATACCGTTCCGCCGCCCAGGTCCGCTCGCAATGGTCCCCGAACCCTCCGACCAGCGCGGCTGTCCGAAGTGTGGTCACGACGAGACCGACGTCGGTCGCATCTCGACGACCGGCGGCGGCCTCAGCAAGATGTTCGACATCCAGACCAACTCGTTCAAGGTGGTCTCCTGTCTGAACTGCGGCTACTCGGAACTGTACCGGGACACCACCTCCGGAGCGAGCGACATCGTGGACATCTTCCTCGGGTGATGGCCGGCGGCGCCGTCGTCCTGCTCGTCGTCCTGCTCGGCCTCTTCGCACCGCTCGTGCTCTACCTGCTCGTCCGCGGCGAGCACGAGCGGCCGACGATGCGCCGCGAGGACGCAGAGCGGATCGCGCGCCGGAACGCCGACGACCGCGACGCCGACGACCGGCCGTAGTCAGTCGTCCGGGTACGGGACGTCGACGTCGTCGCCGTCCTCCGGGACGAACGCGCGGTCGAACGCCTCGCGGGCACCGTCCTCGATCGGCGAGGCGTCGCCCGCGTAGCGGCTGGAGACGTGCGTCAGCGCGAGCCGCTTCGCGCCGGCGCGCCGGGCGATCTCGGCCGCCTGCCGCCCCGTCGAGTGGCCGGTCTGGCCGGCGCGCTCGCGGCGGTCGTCCGCGAAGGTGGCGTCGTGGATCAGGAGGTCCGCGTCCTCGGCGGCCGCGACTGTCGCGTCCGTGGGCCGGGTGTCGCCCGTGTAGACCACCCGCCGGCCGGGACGGGGCGGCCCGACGACCTGCTCCGGGCGGACGGTCCGGCCGTCCGCCAGTTCGACCGGCTCGCCGCCGTGGAGCGTCGAGAACTTCGGGCCCACCGGAACGCCCAGTTCCTCGGCGCGCTCGCGGTCGAACCGGCCCTTCCGCTCGTCCTCGACCAGCGCGTAGCCGACCGAGGTCGCCCGGTGGTCCGTCTCGAAGGCCCGCACCTCGAAGTCGTCGGCGCGGAGCGCGACGTCGCCGGGCGTGACCTCGTTGACGCGCACGGGGTAGGACGGCCGGGCCCCGGTCGCGGAGATCAGGCCCTCGACGGTCCCGCGCGTCCCGCCCGGCGTGTGGATCGCCAGGGGCGCCTCCCGGTCGTTGAAGTCCCAGGTCTGGAGCAGTCCCGGGATCCCGAGGACGTGGTCGCCGTGGGTGTGCGTCACGAAGAGGTGAGAGACGGAGAATCCGGTCTCGAACCGCATCATCTGCCGCTGTGTGCCCTCGCCGCAGTCGAAGAGGAACCGGTCGCCCTCCCGCCGGAGCAGGACGGCGCTCACGTTGCGCCGCGTCGTCGGCACGGCGCCGCCAGTCCCGAGAAACGTCACCCGCATCGTCAGCCGAATCGAGGGCGACGGTGAAACGCGCTTCGGAACGGGGCCGGCCGCCGACCGGCGAGCCACGGACAAAGGCGAGGTTACTCCCGGTAGCCCGCGCTACCGGCAGCGCCCGTCGCCGTTCGAGCCCCTTACCGATCCGCCGAAATCACCCTACTCCGGGTACGTGTCAGCTACAGATGTGAACGATCTGTCCCAATTAATCGGTCGTCCGTAGAAGCCGCGAGAGCGGCCGATAGGCCGGATACACATGAACACACGACAGACACTCGCGGCGCTCGCCGCCCTGTCGCTGGTGCTCACGGTCGGTGCAGTCGTGATGCCCGTGGGCGCACAGGACGGCGGGACGCCGACCCCGCAACCACCGCTCGGGACGCCGACGGTCGGGACCGAGACGCCGGCAACGACCGGAACACCAGGGACGACCGGAACGCCCGGTGTGACCGAGACGCCGGCCCCCGGAACGCCCGGTGCGCCCACGGACACCATCGAGGCCTTCGACGTGATGGACCTCTCGGTGCCGACGAGTTCGACGCAGGGCGACGTGGTGAACGTCACGGCGACCGTCGAGAACCCGAACGCCTTCGCGGACGCCCAGCTCGTCGAACTCCGGGTCGACGGTGACCTCGTGGAGACGCAGGCGCTGTCCGTCGAGGGCGACGCCACCGGCGAGATCGCCTTCGAACTCGACACCGCGACGCTCGACCCCGGGAGCTACACCGTCAGCGTGCAGGCCGGGCCGAACGGCGCGGTCGCACAGCACGAGGTGATGGCCGGAGGCGTCGTGACGCCGACGACGACCGCGACCCCAGTCGGGACGGCGACGCCGAACGCGACCGAGACGCCGAACGCGACCGAGACGCCGGGCGTGCCGACCGAATCGCCCACCGTGACGCCGGTCCCCACCGAGACGGCCGGGACGACCGCGTCCGCCACCGCGACTGGGACGCCGACTGCGACCGGGACGCTCGGCCCCGTCAATCCGACGGTGACGCCCGCGTAGGACGGCCGGACCGGCGGCGCCACCCGGCGGGCCGGTCGGCTGTCGAACCATTCTTGTCCGCCGGCCGGCTACGGACGGTCGATGGACGCTCCGCTGTGGACCGAGACGCACGCGCCCGCCCTCGGAGACCTGCCACAGCCCGCCGTTCGCGACTACCTGGAGGGGGCCGTCGACGACCCGATCAACCTCGTCCTCTACGGGCCGGTCGGCTGCGGGAAGACCGCGGCCGCGCGGGCGCTCGCGAACGCCGCCCACGAGGACCCCGACAACGACTTCGTGGAGATCAACGTCGCGGACTTCTTCCAGCGGACGAAGTCCGAGATCCGGGACGACCCGCGGTTCCGGCCGTTCCTCACCGGCCGGAGCGCCATGTCCAAGCGGGACATGATCAACCACGTCCTCAAGGAGTCGGCGAGTTACGCGCCCGTCTCGGGGACGTTCAAGACCGTCCTGCTGGACAACGCGGAGGCCATCCGCGAGGACTTCCAGCAGGCGCTCCGGCGCGTGATGGAGCAGTACCACCAGACGACGCAGTTCGTCATCGCCACGCGCCAGCCGTCGAAGCTCATCCCGCCCATCGAGTCGCGGTGCTTCTCGGTGCCGATGCGCGCCCCCTCCATCGAGGAGACGGCGACGGAGCTCGAACGGATCGTCGCGGCCGAGGGCGTCGACTACGACGAGGACGGCCTGGAGTACGTCGCCGGGTACGGCGGCGGGAACCTCCGGAAGGCCGTCCTGGGCGCGCAGGCGACCGCCGAGGACGGCGGCGAGGTGACGATGGCCGCCGCGCACGAGGCGCTCGGGAGCGTGGGCGACGACGATCAGGTCGAGTCGATGGTCGCGGCCGCCGAGCGCGGCGAGTTCGGCGACGCGCGCGGGACGCTCGACGACCTGCTGTTCGACGAGGGCGTGTCCGGCGAGGAGGTGCTCTCCGACGTGCTCCGGGTCGCCCGCTCGCGCTACTCCGGGGACGACCTCGCGCGGGTCTACGAACTGGCCGGCCAGGTCGACCTCGACCTCGTGGAGGGGACGAGCGACCGGACCCACCTCGCCCGCCTGCTCGCAGAACTCGGCCAGTGAGCCGGCTGGCCGCGGCCGGCGCGACCGCCGGCCGGCCGCGCGTCGCACCGCGGACTGCTCCCCGTCGGGGAGCGGAGCGTGCCGCGACCGACACGCTGATAGGTCGGGACGGCCGACACGTGAGAGACGAGTACACATGGCCCACAAGTACTACCTCGACCGCGCCGCCCCGGAGGAGTCGATCGCCCACGGGGCGTGCCGCCCCGGGTACGCCCCAGGGACGGCGACGGACGATCCGGTCGGACCCTGGGTCGAGTCGATGCGCGAGGCGGGCATCGAGCGCGTCTGCTGTCTCCTCCACGCGCCACAGCTGGCCCGCTATCTCGACCTGATCGGGGAGTACGAGCAGGCGTTCGGTCCGGACCGGGTCCACCACGCCCCGATCAAGGACTACCACCTCGCGGATCCGGAGACGATCGACGGGATCGTCTCCTTCCTCCGCGAGGCCGACCGCGCCGGCGAGCCGACCGTGGTCCACTGTGCGGCCGGCCTGGGGCGGACGGGGCAGGTCCTCGCGGCGTGGCTCGTCCGCGGCCGCGGCTACGAGCCGGACGAGGCCATCGAGACCGTCGAGTCGATGGGGCGCTCGCCCCGCGAGGCCATCCGGTGTGACAACGCCACCGAGCGCGACCTCCGGAACCTGCTGGCGGGGCGGACCGAGATCGCGAGCGACGACTAGGCCAGCAGGTGGACGTGGCGCGTGAGCGAGCGGTGGACGCGCCGCTCGAAGCGCGCCGGGACGCGCCAGCCCGCTGCCTCGGCGCTCGCGGTCCAGTCGCGGTCCGCGACCAGGACCCCGCGGGGTGCGAGCCGGCGCGTCTCGGCGAGCGCGCCGGCGACCAGCGCGTCGAGCGACTCGTTCGCGACTTTCGACTGCCGACCGTAGGGCGCGTCGAAGAGCACGCCGTCTACCGCGTCCGCCCGGAGCGGGAGCCGGGTCGCGTCGCCGCGGAGCACGGCGAATTCGCCCGCGGGGACGCCGACGGGCGCGGTCCCGCGGAGGTAGCGGGCCAGGTTCTCGCGCGCGCCCCGGGCCATCTTCGCCTGGACGTCCACGCCGAGCACGTCTGCGCCGACGAGGCCGGTCTCGACGAGGCCGCCGCCGGTCCCGCACATCGGATCGAGGAGCCGGCGACCGGGGCGCGCGCCTGCCAGGTTGGCGACGGCGCGCGCGAGCAGCGGGTCCATGCTCCCGGGCTGGAAGAAGGGCTTGTCGGTCGGCTGCCGGGTCCCGAAGTCCCGGACGCTCTCGGCCGCGAGCCAGCCGAGCGCGGCGGTCTCGGAGAAGCAGGCGCGGAGTTCGTGGTCGGGGTCGTCGAGGTCGACCGCGAAACCCCGCTCGACGAGGACGCGCCCGAGACGGCGTTCGGCGGCGCGCGCGTCGACGCCGGCCGTGGCGCGGACGTCGCGGGCGCGGACCGAGACGGTCCCCGTCCGGTCGATCGACGCTGCCTCCAGGAGGGCGACCGCGCTCTCGACATCGGGCGCACAGGTGCCCACGAGGTCGCTCGCGCGGTGCGTGTAGGCGAGGCCCCGGACGCGCCCGGTGAGCCCCCGGGCGGTCGCCAGCCCGGGCGCGAGCACCGTCACGTCCGTGCAGGCAGTGGCCGCCTCCCGCGACGCGAAGGCGTCGTCCTCGCCGGCCAGCTCCAGCAGGTACACGCCGGGCTCTCGGCCGCGGCGGCCAATGAGCCTACCGATGGCCGGGGCAGCATCTACCGGACAGTGCTGCCGGGTCTGACGCGCCAGAAACCGGACACGTCACGGAGGTGCCCTGAAGCTTTATAAGCCTTAAATACGTGACTTAAGTTGTGGCATGACCGATCCCAAGGATACTATCAATATCGAAAACGTCGTGGCCTCGACGGGAATCGGCCAGGAGCTCGACCTGCAGAGCGTGGCGATGGACCTGGAGGGGGCGGACTACGACCCGGAGCAGTTCCCGGGGCTGGTCTACCGGACGCAGAACCCCAAGTCTGCAGCGCTCATCTTCCGGTCGGGGAAGATCGTCTGCACCGGTGCCAAGAGCACCGAGGACGTCCACGAGAGCCTCCGCATCGTCTTCGACAAGCTCCGCGAACTCAACATCGAGGTCGACGAGGACCCGGAGATCGTCGTCCAGAACATCGTCACCTCGGCGGACCTCGGCCGGAACCTGAACCTCAACGCCATCGCCATCGGCCTGGGCCTGGAGAACATCGAGTACGAGCCCGAGCAGTTCCCGGGGCTCGTCTACCGGCTCGACGATCCGGACGTGGTGGCCCTGCTCTTCGGCTCCGGCAAGCTCGTCATCACGGGCGGGAAGAAGCCCGACGACGCCCGCGAGGCAGTCGACAAGATCGTCTCCCGGCTGGAGGATCTCGGCCTGCTCGAGGGCTGAGTTTCGCAGCCTACATGCGTGGGGCACCGTTACGGCCGGCATGATTCCGGCGCAGGTGGACCTGACCGGCGGCGGCCCGCTGGCTCTCCTGGTCACGTTCCTCGTCGCGACGGTCTTCTACGCACTCACGCTGCACCTCGCCGCCCTGTACGTAGTCGGCGACGTCCCGCACCAGCGCGCGGTCATGGCCGCCCTCGTGCCCACCGTCGTCTCGCTGCTCCTCCAGCGGTACGGCCCCCTGGTCGTCGTCCCCGTGACGTTCCTCGGTGACCTCATCGCCATCAGCTTCGTCTACCGGCTCAAGCTCCGGTCGGCGCTCCTGCTCGCCGTGTTCCACTTCACCATCGCCGTCATCCTCGGGCTGGCGCTGGCGAACCTCTTCGGCCTCTACTAGAGCCCGGTCGGGCAGTCGACGTAGGTCGTCTCCAGCCCCCACTCCCCGGCGAGTTCCTGCAGCGACCGGACGCCGAACGTCTCGGTGGCGTAGTGGCCGGCCAGCACCACGTCGAGTCCGGCCTCGCGCGCCTCGTGGTAGACCTGCTGTTTGCCCTCGCCCGTGACCAGACAGTCCGCACCGGCGGCGACGGCCTCGTCCAGCCAGTCGGCGCCGCTCCCCGTGACGATGGCGACGTCCTCGACCGGTCCGGACCCGAAGGGCAGCACCTGCACCGTCCCGTCGCCGGTGTCGAGGGCCTCGCGGAGCGTCGCCGCGAGGTCGTCGACGGCCGCCGGTTCCGGGAGGCGGCCGCGCTGGCCGATCGTCTCGCCGCCGTGGTCGCCGAACGGAGCGCGGTCGTCGAGTCCGAGCACGTCCCCGACGCCCGCCGCGTTGCCCAGTCGCTGGTGGCCGTCGAGCGGGAGGTGAGAGACGTAGAGCGCGCAGTCGTTCCTGACGAGCGGGGCGACGCGGTCGAAGGGCCGCCCCGTGACCCGGTCGAGGCCGCCCCAGACGACGCCGTGGTGGGCGACCAGCACGTCCGCGTCGGCCGCGACGGCGCGCTCGACGGTCTCGATCGCCGCGTCGACGGCGAAGGCGGCCACGTCGACGGTCCCCTCGTCGGGACCGACCTGCAGGCCGTTGGCGCTGGCGTCCACGTCGGCGTAGTCTGCGGTCCGCAGCTCCTCGTCCAGTCGGGCACAGAACTCCGGGAGTTCCATGCGCCCGTCTACGGGGGCCGGGCCAAAAGGCGGGCGGTCACGCCGCGTCGAGGAACGCCCGCGTCTCGGCCGCGGGGCGGTCGTCGGGTTCGAGCCAGGGCGCGTGGCCGAGCCCGTCGAGTTCGACGAATCGCGCGTCCGGCATCGCCGCGGCGACCGGCCGCCCCACCGACGGCGGGAAGAACTGGTCCTCGCTCCCCCAGACGAACAGCGTCGGCTGCGCGACGTCCGGGACCTCCTCGCGGACGACGGTGCCGGGGCGTGCCCCGCGGAGCCGGAGCGTGTCGCGGAACGCCGAGGCGAGGCTCGCGGCCCCGTCCGGCCGGTCGAGTTCGGCGAGGTAGGCCTCCAGCAGCGGCGTCGAGAGCGCCTCCTCGTGGACGACGGCGACCCGACCGAACAGGTCGCGCGCGCCGTCGACGTCGTCCGGTTCCGCGAGGGCGACGAGCTTCGGCCCGAGGAGCGGCAGGCCCCCCAGCCGCATCCGCAGCGGATAGTCGCCGCTCAGGCCCGCGGGCGCCCCGAGCAGGGCGAGGGCGTCGACCCGGGCCGGCCGGTCGAGCGCGAACAGGAGCGCCTGGTAGCCGCCGAACGAGTTGCCGACGACCGGGCACGAGTCGATCCCGAGTCGGTCGAGCACCGCGTCGAGGAGGGCGGCGTCGAACGACCGGAAGTCGACGGCGGTGTGGTCGAGCGGGTCCGACAACCCGCGTCCGGGCCGGTCGGTCGCGTAACAGGTGTAGTCGGCCGCCAGGTCGGCGAGCAGCGGGAGCCAGCTCGTGGCCCCGACGCCCACCCCGTGCAGGAACAGCAGCGGCGGCCCGTCGCCGGCCACGAGACAGTGGACCCGCTCGACGGGCGGGACGTCGACCGACAGGAACCGGGAGTCGACCGCGAGCGCGTGGTGGTCGGCCAGCGCCGCGAGCGCGTCGTCGTACCGGGACCGCTGAGCGTCCATGTCGTCCCGGAAGTCGCTCCGGGGGGATAACGGCACCGCGCCGCGGCTCGTACGGCGTGCTGTCAGTCACGGCCGCATCGACCGCCCGACTGCTGGCGGTCGGAGCGGTGACCAGGTACCGTATCAGTCCGCGTCGATCAGCACGTCGCTGGCCTTGATCACGGCGTCGACCGCGTCCCCCTCCGCGAGGCCGAGTCGCTCGACCGACCCGCGCGTGATGGTGGCCGTGACCGTCTGGCCGTCGTCGAGTTCGACGACGACCTCGGCGGCGACCTCGCCGGTCGCGATCGACGTGACGGTGCCCGAGAGGCGGTTGCGAGCGCTGAGCGTCATGCCCGCCTAGATGGGCGGGCGACGACATAGCGCTGTCGCCGGCGTCAGCCCGCGGCGTGGGCGTAGACGAACGCCCGCAGGAGTTTGGCGGCGAGCGTGGCCGCCTGGCCGTCGTCGCGGTCGTTGACCTCGACGACGTCGAAACCGACGGCGGCGGGGGCGACCGCCCGGACGACCGCGTGGACGTCGTGCGGGCACAGCCCGAAGGGCTCCGGCGTGCCGGTGCCGGGTGCGAACCCGGGGTCGACGGCGTCGACGTCGACGCTCAGGTAGACGTCGCCGTCGGCGTCGAGCGTCCAGTCGGCCACCGACTCGGGCGGGACGACGGTCACGTCGGCCGCGGCGGCGCGCTCCCACTCGGCTTCGCTGCCGGCGCGCGCGCCCAGGACGACGGCCTCGTCGGCGACGTCGAGCGCGTGCCGGGTGACGGTGGCGTGGCTGAGCGGGTTGCCGTCCAGTCGCTCGCGGAGGTCGAGGTGCGCGTCGAGACAGACGAAGACGTCCGGATCGCAGGCGCGGACGGCGGCCACGGAGACCGTGTGCTCGCCGCCGACGACCAGCGGGACGGCGGTCTCGCTGACGTCGGCCAGCGTCTCCTCTAGGAAGGCGAGGTACTCTGCGGCGTCGTCCCAGGCGCGGAGGTCGCCGTCGTCGTGGACGGCGCAGTCGGTGAACTGAAGGCCGGTGTGGTGATCGTAGTCTTCGAACCCGCGGGCGACCGAGCGGACGCGTTCGGGCCCGAACCGGGTCCCGGGTCGGAAGGAGGTCGAGACGTCCAGCGGCGCGCCGACGAGGACGTAGTCGGCCGCGGACCGGTCGGCGCGCGCGCCGGGGAACATGTCGGACGCCTACGCGGAGACGATCTTCCGCTGCTCTTCCATCTCCAGGTACTCGATCTGGTCGTCGGGTTCGAGGTCGATCCCCTCGGGCGGGCGGATGGTGAACGTCTCGTAGGTCTCCAGGTCCATCACCTGGGCGTCGTCGCCGGTGACCGAGACGACCTGGCCCTGCTTGCGGTTGATGATGGGGACCCACACCTTCGCGTCGACCGGCTGGGTGAAGTTTCGCTTCTGGCTGTCGAAGACGCCCTTCCCCTCGACGCGGGCCTTCGCGCTGCCGTGCTTGCCGGGCTTGGACGTGCTGTAGGACGTGATGGTGCAGGGAACGTCGTTGATCATCACGTAGTTGCCCTCCTGCAGATCGCGGACCTCCGTCTGCTCTTTCGCCATACGGGGCTTATCCGGGTGACGCAGTATAAACGGTGCGGAACGCGGGAGCCAGGAGCGGGAGCGCGGGTCTCACGGGATGAGAGCCGCGACAGCGACTTTGCCCCCTGGCGACGAACGATCGACCATGGGACAGGACATCGACGTTCCGGCCGCGCCGGAGCTGACGAACCGCGGCCGGGCACGGGAGCAGGCTGGCGTCGAGGAGACGGGCGATCTCGAGGAGATCCGCCGCGCGGAACTCGAGACGGCGCTCGCCGAGGGCGCCTGGCAGGAGGCGTTCGACGAGTGGGCGGCCTACACCGACCTGACCGGGGCCGAGATCGCGACCCTGGCGGAACTCGGGGTGTTCCAGGCGTTCGACTTCTTCTGGGATCCCGACGCCGAGGGCCTGGACGTCGAGACGCCGCGCATCGACCCCGGTTCTCCGACGGCCGAGCAGGTCGCGGCCGTCGAGGGGAGCAGCGCCGACCTGCTGACGGACGAACTCGCGGACCTCGGGCGCACCGTCGTCGAGGAACTCGAGGACGCCTACCCCCTCTGGACGACCGAGGAGACCGACTACGTCTGGAGCGAGGCGACGTTCGGCCAGGCCCGCGACGAACCAGAGCGCGACGAGGAGTGACGCGACCGGCGGGAGCCGCCAGCAGTACGGGTTACGCGACGTGGCGCGAGAGGAAGTCGTCGAGCCGCGACAGCCCCGTCGCCAGCCGATCGGCTGGCAGCCCGAACCCGACGCGGACGTAGCCCGGATGCCCGAAGTAGTCGCCCGGAGCCAGGACGACGCCCTCCTCGTCGACCAGGCGCTCGCAGAAGGCCTCGCCGGTGTCGAACGGCTCGGGGACGGCGACGAAGCCGTTGACCCCGACCGGGTCGTGCCACGCCAGCCCCCAGCGGTCGAGGAACTGCCGGACCCGGTCCCGGTTCCGGGCGGCGAGCGCGCGGTTCTCCCGCAGGATCTCCGCCTCCCGGTCGAGCGCCTGCCGGGCGACGTGCTGGCCGAACGCGGACGGCGAGATGGTGGTGTAGTCCTTCCAGCGCCAGGCGGCCTCGACGACCTCTCGGGGGCCGGCGAGCCAGCCGAAGCGCAGGCCGGCCAGCCCGAACGCCTTCGTGAGGCTGGTCGTCGAGACGCCGCGGGGGCCCATGCTCGCGACCGGCGGGAGCGGGTCCGCGGCGAGCAGGCGGTACACCTCGTCACAGAGGAGGTAGGCGTCGGCGTCGGCCGCAACGTCGTACAGCGCCTCGACGGTCGCCCGGTCGTGGTAGCGGCCGGTCGGGTTGTTCGGGTTGTTGAGGACGACGACGCTCGTCTCGGGCCGGACGGCGGCGGCGACGGCGTCGGGGTCGAGCGTCCAGTCCGGCGGCGAGAGGCCGACCCGCGTCACCTCGCCGAACGCCTCGGGGACGGCGTGCAGCGACTGGTAGGTGGGCGTGACGACGACGGCGTGTTCGCCCATCAGCGCCGCGAACGCGACGAAGTTGGCCTCCTGGGTGCCGCAGGTGAAACAGACCTCGTCGGCGGACCGCCCGTAGCGGTCGGCCACGCGGGCGCGGAGCGTGGGGTCGCCGTCGGTCGGGACGACGTACCCCAGGTCGCCGGGGTCGGTGTCGAACCGGGACGCCGGGAGGCTCCGGATGCCGCTCTCGGCGAGCATGAGGTTGCCGTGCTCGTGCCGGGCGAACCACCGTTCGAGCGCGAACGGCTCGATCTCCATGGCGCGGAGTCGCCGCCTCGCGAGCAAAAGAGCGTCGACCGCGGGACCGGTCGGTCGCCGCGCCTCAGGACTCGTCGCGATCGTCGCTCGCGTCAGCGTCCTCGCGGTCGGTCATCCCGAGGGCGGCCGTCTCGTCCTGGTGCTGGCGCATGCTCTGGCGGGTGAACTGCGGGGTGGCCCGGATTCCCTTGCGGCGGCGGAAGGAGCGATAGAGGAGCGCGAGCAGGACGAGCGACGCGACCAGGCCGACGGCGGGGAGTTCGAGGCCGAGCGTGGCGGCGTCGAGCGTCGAGAACGCGTAGAGGACGGTCGTCGCGAGCAGCGTCGCGGCGAGCAGCACGCCGAGCACGACCCGGCGCGCCAGGCGGTCGAGGACCCGCTTCTCGTCGCGGACCTGCGCCTGGACGGTGAGGCTGTCGCGGTCGATCCGGTCGAGCGTCTCCTCCAGTTTCCGGGGGAGACGCACCGCCGACTGGGCGGCGTTGTTGACCTCCTGGACCTGCTCGCGGACGTACTGGCGGGCGCTCTCCTGGAGGTAGCCCTCCTCGCGGAGGTAGTCCTGCGCGGTCTCGATGAAGTCGAAGTCGGGCGAGAGCGTCACGCAGACGCCCTCGACGACGGTGGCCACGCGCATGATCAGCGCGAGGTTCGAGGGGAGGCGGAGCGGGAACTCGTAGATGGTGTCCTCGACCTGCGAGATGACCTGCTGGATGCGGTACTGCTCGATGTCCTCGCCGCGGACGTCGGCGATGGCCAGTTCCATCACGTTCGCCATCACCTCGCGGTCGGCCTCGGGGCTGAGCGTCCCCATCTCGACGAGCGTGTCAAGGATGGCGTCGACGTCCTGTTCCGCGACCGCGAGGTAGAAGTCGACGATCTTCTCCTGGATGAACGGGTCGACCCGCCCGCTCATCCCGAAGTCGTAGAACACGAGCGTGCCGTCGTCCTGCACGGCGAGGTTGCCCGGGTGCGGATCGGCGTGGAAGACGCCGTCCTCGATCATCATCTGGAGGTAGACGCGCTGGAGGCGGTCGGCCAGGCGGTCGCGGTCGACGCCGAGGCGGTCGATGTCGTCGATGTCGGAGATCTTGGTCCCCGGGACGTACTCCATGGTGAGGACGCGCGGCGTGCAGTGCGAGGGGACGCTGGCGGGGATGCGGACGGTGGGATCGTCGACGAAGTTCGACCTGATCTCCTCCAGCATCCGGGCCTCCCGCTCGTAGTCCATCTCCTGGCGGATGACGTTCGCGAACTCGTCGGCGAGCGTCTCCAGCGAGAACGACCGCGCCTCGTCGAGGAACGGCAGGAGCAGGGGGAGCGAGAACCGGATCACCCGGAGGTCGGCCTCGACGAGGTCCTCGACGCCGGGGCGGCGGACCTTCACGGCCACCTGCTGGCCGTCGAGGTCGGCCACGTACACCTGGCCGAGGCTGGCCCCGCTGATCGCGTCCTCGTCGAAGTCGTCGAAGGCCTCCGCCAGCGGGCCGAGTTCCGCCTCGACGACCGCTCGGGCCTCCGGCCAGGGCGCGGGCGGGACGCGGTCCTGGAGCTGTTCGAACTCGTCGATGTACTCGGGCGGGAGGATGTCCGGCCGGGTCGAGAGCAACTGGCCGAGCTTGATGAACGTCGGCCCGAGGCGGAGCAGCGAGTCGAGCAGCGACCGGGCCCGTCGCTTGCGCGTCTCCGGAGTCACCTGCCGGGGCGGCCCGAACAGGACGTACCGGTGCCGGTCGCGGGCGTACGCGAACAGGACGGGGAGAAACTGGTAAGCGACGACGAAGAAGCGCCGGTACGAGCGCAGGATCACCACCGGGGCGCCACCTCGGGGCTACGTCTCCGCGTCCCCGTCGTCGTCACCCCGGATGGGAACCCTGGTCCCCGGCGTCGCACCGGACTTCGGGAGCCGGAGTTCGAGCACCCCGCGTTCCATCGTCCCCTCGGCGTTGGCACCGGTGGCGTCCGGCGGGAGCGGGAGTTCCGCGTCGAGAAAGAGCGGCCGCTCCTCCCGGAGGTAGCGGTACTCGATGGGCGTGTCCTTCTCGCGCCGCGCCTCGACCTGGAGTCGTGCTCCGTCGACCGTGACGTCGATGGTGTCGGCCGTCGCACCCGGCAGGTCGACGACCAGAAGGTAGGCGTCCTCGCTCTCGAGGAGGTCCGCAAACACCGCGTCGGGGAGATCTCGCAACGCCTCACGGAGCGCTGACATGACCAGTCGTAGGAGCGGGGGCGCGAAAAATCCCCCGGTACCGGCCGCCTCGACCACCGGACGACCCGGCGACGAGACGCGACGCGGGGGAGGGCTTTTGGCCGCGCGCACGAACGGGACAGTATGAGCGACCTGCGAGAGTCGGGATTCAAGGAGGTGACGCGACTCGCCGACGCCCGCGACCGGTTCGCCGAGGCGGTCACGCCCACGGAGCGGACCGAGCGGGTCCCGGTCTCGACCGCCCAGGACCGGGTCGTCGCGGCGGCGGTCACCGCGGAGCGGGCCGTCCCCCACTACGCCCGGGCGGCCATGGACGGGTACGCGATCCGGGCGGCCGACAGCTTCGGCGCCAGCGACCGCTCGCCCGAGGTGCTCCGCGAGCGCGAGGACCGCGTCGGCCCGGGCGAGGCCGTCCGGGTCCACACCGGCACCGCGATGCCCGAGGGCGCAGACGCCGTCGTGATGGTCGAACAGACCGCCCGCGTGGCCGACCAGCGGGAGGCCACGGACCGGGCGAGCGGCGAGGACCGACCCGCGAGCCGCGCCGGCGCCGAGGTGGAGGTGTTCGACGCCGTGGCCGAGGGCGAGAACGTCGCGCCCGTCGGCGAGGACGTCGCGGCCGGCCAGCACCTCTACGATCCCGGCCACCGCCTCCGCCCCTCCGACCTCGGCCTCCTCACCGCCAGCGGCGTCGTCAACGTCGAGGTGTACGAGCGGCCCACGGTCGGCGTGTTCCCCACGGGCGACGAGGTGGTCGAGGCGGACCCCGGCCCGGGCGAGGTGGTCGAGACCAACGGCACCACCGTCGCCCGCTACGTCGAGCGCTGGGGCGGAGAGGCGACCCGCCGGAACGTCGTCCCCGACGACCGCGAGGCCATCCGGGCCGCCCTGGAGCGGGACCTCACGAAGGACGTCGTCGTCACGACCGGCGGGTCGTCGGTCGGCGAGCGCGACCTCGTCCCGGCGGTCGTCGACGACCTCGGCGAGGTGCTGGTCCACGGCGTCGCGCTCAAGCCCGGCCACCCCGTCGCGCTCGGCGTGATCCGGGACACCCCGGTCGTCGTGCTGCCGGGCTACCCCGTCGCCTGCATCGTCAACGCCGTCCAGTTCCTCCGCCCGGCGCTGAAGTGGACCGGCCACCTGCCCGTCGAGGACCACCCGACGACGACCGCGCGCCTCGCGCGGAAGGTCACCAGCGAACCCGGCGTCCGGTCGTTCGTCCGCGTGCGACTGAGCGAGGTGGACGGCGACCGGGTCGCCACGCCGACCCGCGCCAGCGGGTCCGGCGTCCTCTCCAGCGTCGCCCTCGCGGACGGCTGGGTCGAGGTCTCCGAGGGCCGGGAGGGGCTCGCAGCCGGCGAGACCGTCGCCGTCCAGAACTGGGAGTGGTGGCCGTGACCGGCCACCGCGTTTCCGCCCGGGTCGCGCTTCGCGCGGCCGCGTGGCGGCGACGCCGCCACGGAACAGGTGGTCGGCGGCGCCCCGCTCGCGCAAACGCGCCGGACCAACGACGCCGCGGGCGCCCGCAGGGCGCTCGCGCTGAACCGCGCCCCTGCGGCGCGCGGACGCTCCCGTGCCGGCAGGAGACGCCGACAGGAACGGTCCCGACGCCGCTGGCGGCGGCGACCCGGCCACGCCAGGTGGAGGGAGCGCGATGACCGACCGCAAGGAGTTCCGCGACCTGGCGCCGCCCGAGCGGGCACACGAGGCGATCGCCTCGCTCGACCTCGAACCGGAGCCGGAGTCGGTCCCGCTCCGCGAGGCGCGGGGGCGGGTGCTGGCAGCGCGGATCGACGCCGAACTCGACGTGCCGGGGTTCGACCGGGCGAGCATGGACGGGTACGCGGTCCGCGCCCGGGACACCTTCGGCGCCGACGAGGCCGACCCCGTCCGGCTGACGCAGGTGGGGGCGGTCCACGCGGGCGAGGCGCCGGACGTCGCGGTCGGCGAGGGCGAGACGGCCGAGATCTCGACCGGCGCGGTCGTCCCCGAGGGCGCCGACGCCGTCGTGATGGTCGAGCGGACGGATCGCGTGGCCGACCGACCGGGAGCCCAGTCGAGCGACGAAGCCACGGACGAAGCGAGCGACGGCGACGTCCTCGTCCGCGCGGCCGTCGCGCCCGGGGACAACGTGATGTTCGCGGGCGCGGACGTGGCCGCGGGCGAGCGCGCGCTCGGTCCGGGCACGGAACTCACGGCCCGCGAGATCGGCCTGCTCTCGGCGCTCGGCGTCGAGACCGTGCCCGTCCGGGGGCGGCCGCGCGTCGGCATCGTCTCGACCGGCGACGAACTGGTCCGGCCCGGCGACGACCTCGACAGCGGCGCGGGCCAGATCTACGACGTGAACAGCTACACGATCGCCACGGCGGTCGAGGAGGCCGGCGGCGTCGCGGAGCTCTACCCGCACGCCGGCGACGACTACGAGGAGCTGGAGCGGGTGCTCCGCGAGGCCGCACGGGAGTGTGACCTCGTCCTGTCCTCGGGGTCGACCTCCGCCTCGGCCGTGGACGTGATCTACCGCGTCGTCGAGGAACAGGGGGAGCTGTTGCTCCACGGCGTCGCGGTCAAGCCGGGGAAGCCGATGCTGGTCGGCCGGCTCGACGGGTCGGCCTACGTCGGCCTGCCGGGCTACCCGGTGAGCGCGCTGACCATCTTCCGAACGTTCGTCGCACCGGCCGTCCGCCGGGCGGCGGGCCTGCCGGAGCCGCGGACCGCGACCGTCGAGGGGCGGATGGCCCGCCAGGAGCGCTACGCCGAGGGCCGGCGCCGGCTGATGCCCGTCGGCCTCGTCGAGGACGCGACGGGCGAGACGCTCGTCTACCCCGTCGACAAGGGGTCGGGAGCGACGACGAGCCTGGTCGAGGCGGACGGCCTGGTCGAGGTGCCGGCGGACACGAGCTACCTCGACGAGGGCGAGACGGTCACGGTGCGGCTGTTCTCTCCGGACGTCCGGTCGCCGGACGTGTTCGGCGTCGGAGAGGACGATCCGGCGCTCTCGCGGCTGCTGGACCGGGTCGAGCGCCCGCGCTACCTCGCGGTCGGGAGCCGCGAGGGCGTCCGCCGGCTCCGGGACGGCGTGCCGGACGTCGCGGTCACGTCCGCGCCCGGCGATCCGGGCTTCGAGGTGACAGAGCTCGGCCGGTGGCGCCGCGAGTGGGGGCTGGTCGTCCCCGCCGGGAACCCGGCCGGCGTCGAGGGCGTGGCCGACCTGGTGGACCGCGACCTCCGGTTCGTCAACCGCACGACAGCGTCCGGTCTGCGGACGAGCCTCGGCAACGCGCTGGCCGCGCTGGCCGAGGAGCGCGGCGTCGACCGCCGCGACCTGGTCGAGGCCGTCGACGGCTTCGACCTCGCGGTGCGCGCCCACGAGAGCCCCGCCCGGAAGGTGCGCGCGGGGGCGGCCGACGCCGGCCTCGGCCTCCGGGCGACGGCCGAGCGCCTCGACCTCGGGTTCGTGCCGGTCGGCGAGGAGACGGTCCGCGTCCTCGCAGATCCCGACCGGACCGAAAAACCCGGCGTCCAGGCGCTAGCGGCGGCCGTGGACGACGCCGGCGACGTGCTCGGGTCGCTCCCGGGGTACGCCGCGACCGAGTGACCGCGGCTCAGAACTCGTCGAACCCCTCGACGCGGTGGTCGCCGAGCACGCACTGGCCCCGGACTGCGGGGTCGTGGCGCTCGACGTGGACGGCGTCGAGGCCCGCGTTCCAGGCCGCGCCGACGTCGTGGACGCCGTCGCCGGCGAGGACGCCCTCGCCCTCGGCGCCGAGGTCCGCCATCGCCAGCTCGACCGGGGTGGGGTCGGGTTTCCAGCCGGTCTCGTCGGTGCAACAGACCACGCTGTCGAACCAGTTCCGGATGTCGAGCCGGTCGAGCACCGGGTCGGTGAGGTGGCGCTGGCAGTGCGTTACCAGCCCGGTCGGCCGGTCGAGGTCGGCGACGAACGCCGCGTCGTCGTAGAGGAACGTCGACTCCGCGCGGGCGATCGGGTCCTCGACCTCGTGGAAGGTCTCCCAGAACCGTCCCGGGTCGAGGCCGGCGTCCGCGATGGGCTGGTTGGGATCGGTCCCGAACCCGTGCCAGATGCTCGCGGCCTCCCGCTCGGAGAAGTCGTATCCGAGGCGGGCGCCGACCTCGCCCACGACCTCCTGGACGTACGCCGGCTCGACGTCGACGAGCGTCCCGTCGAGGTCCAGGAGCCAGAAGTCGTACGCGTCGGCCACCATCGGACCGACGGCTAGGCGACCTCGACGCATGAGTGTTCCGGCGCTGGGCGGCACGCCAGCGTCGCGTCGGCGAGCCCGCGGGACCGGCCGCGGCAGTCCCGCGTCAGTCGCGGACCCGGACCGAGGAGCCGAGGTACTTCGAGAGGACCGCGGGCACGTCGTCGGCGCGGAACTGGTCGAGGTCGGCCGCCACGGCGTCCCGGAGCGCCGACAGGTAGGCCGCGTCGGTCTGGAGTTCGCTGAACGTGACCGACTCGATCGTGACAGAGAGCGTCTCTTCGAGTAGGTCGCGGAGGTGCGCGGGGTCGTTGACCTCGCCGCGCCAGAGGTTGTCCCGGAAGAACAGCCACCCGTCCTCGCCGGGCGGGTCGGCCCGACGGCGGAGCACCGTCTCGAACGACGCCGGTTCGACCGTGACGCCGCGAGCGCGCGGGGCCAGCCGGAACCGGACCCGGAAGACGTAGTGGGCCTCGCCGTCGGCCGCGCGCTCGTCGGCGGGCATCGCTAGTCGGCCAGTTCGTTGAGCCGGCCGGCGAGGTCGACGTCCTTGGCCGTGATGCCGCCGGCGTCGTGGGTGGTCAGCCGGACCTGGACCTCCCGCCAGCCGACGTACATGTCGGGGTGGTGGAACGCCTCCTCGGCCAGCCCGCCCGCGCCGGCGGCGAAGCCGACGCCTTCGAGGTAGCTCTCGAACTCGAACGTGCGGACGATCTCGTCGCCGTCGCGGTCCCAGCCGTTCGGGAGCTGCGCTTCGATCTCGTCGTCGGAGAGCAGGTCTGCCATGGCTCCACGCACGGGAGGCAGGCGGAAAACGGTTGTCCCGGCCGGCCCGGCGGTCGCCGGTGGAGGCGGCCGGCTCAGTCGTCGGTGAGTTGCTCGACGACGGCGGGCGGGACGCCGACCGCCTCGGAGAAGTCGTCGGTGACGGCGTCGTCGATCTGCGGGTCGAACAGCTTGAGCGCGGTGTGGATGGTCTCCCAGTCGTCGTTCTCGGCCGCCTCGCGGAGGCTCTGGGTGGGCGCGGCGAGCAGCTGCCCGACGAGCGCGTCCGCGAGCGCCTCCAGGACCGCCTCGCGTTCGTCCGGCGAGTCCGCGGCCGCGAGCTGCGAGGTCGCCTTCCGGATCTCGGTCTCCTTGACCCGTTCTGCGCCCTCGTACATCGTGGCGATGACCTGGTCTGCACGCTTGCGTTTGTACTGGACGAGGAGGCGGTCGAGTTCCTCGTCGACGAGGTCCTCGACGGCGGAGACGGCCGCCCGCCGCCTGGCGCGGGTCTCCTCGGTGACGGTCTCCAGCGCGTCGAGGTCGCGGACCGTCACCGCCGGCAGGTCGGCCGCGTCGGGGGCGACGTCGCGGGGCTGGCCGATGTCCACGACGAACGTCTCGCCCGCGTTCGCCAGGGCGTCGGCGTCGACCACGGGGTCGGTGCTGCTGGTGGCGACGACGACGACGTCGGCCTCCGAGAGTGCGACCGGGAGCGCGCCGAGCGCGACCGCGCTGGCGTCGACCTCGGCTGCGACCCGCTCGGCGCGTTCGAGCGTCCGGTTCGCGACGATCAGGTCGGCCACCGCGTCCGAGAGCGCGGCGGCCGCGAGCGAGCCCATCTCGCCCGCGCCCACCACCAGTCCCGTCGCGTCCGAGAGGTCGCGCTCGGAGCGGGCGAGTTCGACCGCCGCGCTCCCCAGCGAGACGATGCCCTCGTTGATGGCGGTCTCGGTGCGCGCGCGCTCGCCGACGCGGATGGCCTTCACCAGCGCGTCGTCGAGCACGCGGCCGACGGCGCCGGCCTCTCGGGCCGTCTGGTAGGCGTCGCGGACCTGGCCCAGGATCTGGTCCTCGCCGAGGACGAGCGACTCGACGCCGGCGGCGACCCGCATCAGGTGCCGGAGGCTCGCCTCGTGGCCCAGTTCGGCGACCGCCTCGGACGGGAGTTCCGAGACCAGCGGCGCGAGCGCCTCGCGGCCCGTCTCGCGGTCGTCCGCGACGACGTAGGCCTCGAACCGGTTGCAGGTCGCGATCGCGACTGCCTCGCGGACGTCCTGGTCGGCCACGAGCGCGGCGACCGTCTCCTCTTCGGGGCCGATGACGGCCTCGATCTGCTCGACGGACGCACGCTCGTGAGAGACGCTCACGCCAGATATTATTCCCAGTTCTCTCACTCCGAATCACCCGCGGCGGACGCGATGTCAGTCGCCAGTTGCCGGGCGTTGGCGCCCCCATCACCTAAAGCCTTCCAAACGCGTTCGTCCCGGACGACGCGCCGGAGCGCCTCGTGCCGGCGCTCGGCCGGCCACGCGGACAGGTCGTCCCGCAGGTCGCCGAGGAGCGTCGCCATCTCGCCGGCGCCGGCGAGCTCGTCGGACAGACGTTCGCGCAGGTACCGGCTCAGCGCGGGACTCGTCCCGCCGGTCGCGACGGCGACGACGACCGGGTCCTCGCGGACGGTGGCTGGAACGACGACGCGCCCGGCGCCGTCTGCGTCCGACCGGTCGGCACGGTTGTAGAGCGCGCCGCGGTCGCGGGCCGCGGCGGCCGCGGCGTCGTTGAGCGCGGGGTCGTCGGTGGCCGCGACCACGAGCGCGGGGGCGGCCCGGTCGACCCAGGTCGCGGCGTCCCCGGGCGCGGGCGCGGCGCGCACCAGTTCGGCGTCGCCGAACTCCGCGTCGGCGAAGGCGGGGCTGACGACGATCACGCGCGCCTCGCGGGCGAACCGCCGGGCCTTCCGGGCGCCGACCGGGCCGCCGCCGAACACGAGCACGGTCGCGCCGGCGAACTCGTGCAGGAGCGGAATCATTCGGTGCTGGCGCGCGCGCGTTCGTCCAGCCTGATCCCCGTCTTCTTGAGGATGCGCGTCGAGAACAGGGTGTCCCAGTCGGCGTCCGTGACCGCCCAGTGGTCGGCCATCACGTCCCGGACCTCCCGGATCCGGCGCTCGCTCTCCGCCTCGGAGCGGCCGTGGGTCATCGCGAAGAAGTTGTACGGCCAGACGCCCTCGTGGCGCGGGCGCCGGTAACAGTGGGTGACGAACGGGAGCGAGGCGACCGCCGGTCCGACCTCGTCGACGCGGTCGTCGGGGACGTCCCAGACGGTCATCCCGTTCTCCGTGTAGCCCAGGGCGTAGTGGTTCGGGACGACGCCGACGCGACGGAGTTTCCCCTCTGCGAGGAACCGCTTGAGCGTCGCGGTGACCCACTCGACGGGCCGACCGAGGTCGGCGGCCACGTCCCGGTACGGCGTCTCGGTCACCGGGAGGCCGTCGTGGACCGCGAGCAGGAGGTCGACCTCCGCGTCGGTCAGGGGGGCGTCGGGCTCCGGGTCGACCGACGGGCCGAGCGCCGAGAGGTCGACGTCGCCGTCGGCGACGGGGCCGTCGACCAGGAACTTGGCCTCGACGCGGAACTCGCGCTCTTTCGGCATGTTGTAGGTCGGCTGGCCGGTCTCCGACTCGATCTCGGCGAGCACCGCGTCGACGCGGTCGGCGTCGGCGACCGAGACGACGAACCACATGTTGAGGTGGGGGTGCTCGCGCTCGTAGTTGTGGGCGACCTCGCGGTGGGCGTTGACCTGGTCTGCGACCGCCTCGAAGCGCTCGGGGGGCGCGTGCATCGCGACCAGGGTCGCGGTGCCGCCGATCGCCTCGGCGTCGACGAGCGGACCGAACCGCGAGAGGGTGCCTGCCTCGTCGAGCGCGCTGATCCGCGCGCGTAACTCCTCGGCCGTCACGTCCACGCCGCGGTCGCGGAGCGCGGCGGCGGCGGGGGCGAACGGCCGCTCGACGACCGGGAAGCCGCCCTGGAAGGCGTTGACGACGGCCCGGTCGAGCTCGTCCAGTTCGGCGGCCTGACTCATACCCGGGTCTCGGGACGGAACCGGCATAAGGGCCTCGCTCCGGAGCGAACTGTTTTCCTGCTGGCATTCGTGGCCGTGACTATGGTAGCCGACGGGGACGACACTGCTCGCCTGCAGGACATCGTCTACACCGTTGACGAGCGGATCCAGACGCTGGTCGCGTACAACCTCTCGGTGCCCGAACGGGTCGCCAGCACGCTCGCCGACTACTTCGACGGCCAGAGCGTCACCCTCCGCCGGGGCCAGACCGACAGCGCCCTCCCGAAGAACTTCATGGTGCTCCACGACGGCGAACAGTTCGTCGCCGCCTCGCCCGTCCGCGCGGTGTACGACGCCGTGCGCCGGCAGTCAGACCTGGTCGACGAGACCGACCCGGCCGGCATCGAGATCCCGGCCGTGGTCGAGAACATCGACGAGACGGCGTTCACCTCCTACGACAAGGCCCGGATGATCGGCGCCTCGCGCCGGATCGAGCGCCACGCCTGGGAGGAGCGCGAGGGCGAACTGCACGCCGGCTTCCAGCGCCTCTCGAACGCGCGCGACCAGTGGCGCCTGTACACGCGCCTCGCGAGCAGGGTCGAGACCCACGTCTACGGGGCGCCGGACTGGTCGATCCCGCCGACGGACATCGCGGTCCACACGTCCGACGCCGTCGAGATCACCGACACCTGGTTCGTGGTGTACGACGGCGACGAGGAGAAGAAGCGGGCGCTCCTCGCCGAAGAGCGCGGTCCGGGGCGGTTCCACGGCTTCTGGACGGACCACCCGACCGTCGTCGACGCCGTCCTCGACCGGCTCCGGGCAGTCTATCCCTCGACGCCGACGACGTCGTAGCCGCGGTCGTCGAGGTCGTCGAGGATCGCCTCGTGGTCGGCGCTCGCCTCGTAGTAGAAGACGAGGTCGTACGTCTCCTCGCGGAGCAGTTGCTGGCACTCCCAGACGAACGCGTCGTCTGCGATCGTCAGCCCCTGGTGCTGGTTCATCCCGAACTCGGGGTCGTCGTTCCCGGAGTAGACGTAGGTGTCGGCGTCGGTCGCGTGCGCGGCGATGACGTCGCCCACCTCGATGGTGAGCTGGTGCATCCGGCTCTCCTCGTCGCTCCCCAGGTCGGTGTGGACGACGAGCCCGTTCAGTTCGACGTCGCCGGGCTGGAGCAGCTGCTCGACGCGTCGGTAGAGGTCCTCGTCGACGAAGTCTGGCATCCCGCCTACAGGCGCGTGAGGTTCTTCGCGCGGGGGCCCTTCTCGGCCTCGACGATCTCGAACTCGACCTCCTGCCCTTCCTCGAGGTCGGGACCGCCCACGTCCTCCATGTGGAAGAAGACGTCCTCGTCCGCGTCGTCAGTCTCGATGAACCCGTAACCGCCGGTGTCGTTGAAGAACGCGACTTTTCCAGTAGCCATCGTTACAGCCTCTGAAGGTTCTTCGCGCGGGGGCCCTTCTCGGCCTCGACGATCTCGAACTCGACCTCCTGCCCTTCCTCGAGGTCGGGACCGCCCACGTCCTCCATGTGGAAGAAGACGTCCTCGTCCGCGTCGTCAGTCTCGATGAACCCGTAACCGCCGGTGTCGTTGAAGAACGCGACTTTTCCAGTAGCCATCGTTACAGCCTCTGAAGGTTCTTCGCGCGGGGGCCCTTCTCGGCCTCGACGATCTCGAACTCGACCTCCT
>JBDGSV010000044.1:0-29464 GCA_042217375.1 Haloarculaceae archaeon
CAACTTCCTCGTCGGCCAGGTGATGCAGAAGACCGGCGGCAGCGCCGACCCCGGGACGGTCAACGAGGTGCTGCGGGCGGAACTCGCCGAGTGAGCGAGGGCCCCGCAGCTCCTGTCTGCCGGCCTGACTGTCGATTCGAGAGATTGAAGTGGGGTCCTTTCGCCCTACCCGACATGCGGGGGCTGGAAGTCAACCGAACAGTCGAACGGGTCCAGGTACTCGAGAAGTTACAGATCGACCTGGACATCACCGAGTCGCAGTACCAGAGCGATCACACGATGGAGGGGGAGGTGCGGGCGTTCGTGAACCCCGACAAGGAGGCGATCCGCGACCGGGAGTCGCCGCCGGTCGGGTTGTCCGAGGTCGCCGCCTCGGCGGTCGCGTCGAGTTCCTTCCCGAGCGAGCGGTTCTTCGTCGGCCTTTACCGCACGCCGCCGGTCTCCCAGGACGACGAGGCGCACCGCGAGGACCGCCAGATCTCGACCGTCGACGTCGACGGCGTGCCCGAGAACGGGACGCTCGAGTTCGAGGCCGACTGGTCGGCCGGCGAGGCCCGGCAGGCGCTGAGCGAGGGCGAGATGCGGGTGCTGAAACGCCAGTACGACATCGCCGGCCTGCCCCACGACCGCCAGCCGGTCATCGTCCGGGCGAACCTCTACCGCGACGCCGTGACGCTCGCGGAGAAGCTGGACGCCAACCCCAGCGGCGACACCGAGTTCCAGCAGTACGAGGGACTCGCTGGGCTGGCGATCGAGGTCGAGTTGCGCGAGACCACCGGCGGCCGCGACGTGTTGCGCATCGACCGGCTGAACGTCGACCTGTCGCGGACGTTCCCGCAGATCGAGTACGAGCCGTTCTCGGGGGCGACCTACGATCCGGAGGCGAAGCGGATCACCTGGACCCGGGGCGAGGTGACGCCCGGCTCGGCCGCGACGTACGTCATCTTCGGCCCCATCGGCCAGCTGATCGACGTCGACCGGGTGAACGCGAGCTTCCGCGGCACGCTCTCGGGGAGCACTGTCTCGGGCGTGGCGATCGAGGACGTCTACGACGAGAGCGGCGCCGCGTTCACCGGCGAGAACGGGCCGGCGATCGACCACACCGTGACGGTCGGGCTGGACGCCGAGATCGATCCCGGCGCGCTCGCGGGCAAGGCACAGGAGGTGAGCCGGGCGACGGTCTCGGTCTCGACGACGCCGGAGGACCTCTACGCGAAGCTCCGCGACGTCTGTACGAGCAACGGCATCCACATCCGCGAGTCGAGCGACGTCGGCGACGCGGAACCGGTGCTCAACCGCGACGGCGTCTTCGAGGTGACCGAGCACGACGGCAACGCCGGGCGGTTGAGCGTGAAGAAGGAGTACGGCGACCGGGGCGTCGTGTACGCCGACCTCACCGTGACCGGGAAGTTCACCGCGATCTCCCAGGAGAGCCAGGTGTCGGCCTTCGACGAGAGCGAGGACCGCCTCGTGCGCGCCGACATGGGCGGGCTCGACAGCCGCGGGGAGTCCGCGGTCGAGATCAAGGCCCGGTCGGCCGCCTCGGAGCTGAGTAGCGAGCTCATCGGGACGTTCGAGCAGGAACTCGGGGGGCAGTCCTGATGGCGACGACCGACGCCGAGTCGGTCCGGAAGGAAGTCCGGGACTACCTCGCCTGCGCCGAGCACGGCGACCGCGCGGTCGGCGTTTGCGGCGTCTGCGGGACGCCGGTCTGTACGGACGGCGCGAGCGAGGTCACGGACGCGACCCTCCCCGACTACGAGCGGAGCGGCAGCCGCCGGGTCCTGCTCGGCCTGGTCCTGGCCGTGGGGGTGCCGCTCGTCTTCTCGGTGCTGTTCCCCCGGCTGCTCGGGACGCTCACCCGGCCCCTGTTCCAGAAGCCGCTCTACCTGAAGGGCGGGCTGGTGCCCAGCTCCGTCCTGATCGGGCTGGCGCTGCTGGCGACCGTCCGGTACCGGGTCGCCGACCAGACGCTCGACCTGTTCGTCCGCCGTAGCGTCGAGCGGACCGTCTGCTCGGAGTGCAAGCGCACCAAGAACACGCAGCGGTACGTCCGGTACGCGGTCGTCGCGATCGCCGCGCTGCTCGTCGTCTACGGCCTGTACCGGTCCGTGCCCGGGCTGTTCTTCCAGCCGCTCACGTACACCGGCGTCGGCGTCGCGCTCTACGTCCTCCGCGACGAGGCGGTGGCGGTCGTCAGCTCGCTCGGCTGAGACGGACGGCGCCCCCACGCGCGACACGCTCAAGAGCCACGATCGCCTCTCGTACACGATCCGCGCGACGCAGCGCGGCACAGATTCCGATGCTCGAAGACGCACTCAGATATCCGTACGGAGACGGCGCGGGGGCGGGCGCGCTGCTCGTCGGCGTCCTCCTCACCCTGCTCGGCTTCCTCCTGCTCCCGCTGGTGCTGGTCGCCGGCTACACGCTGCGAGTCGCCCGGGCCGGCGTCGCCGGAGAGGCGATGCCCGCCTGGGACGACTGGGCCGCCCTGTTCGTCGACGGCCTCCGTGCCATCGCAGTCGCGGTGGCCTACCTCCTGGTACCCGGCGTCCTCGTGGTCGGGACGCTGGCGGCCGTCTTCGTGGCGCTCCCCGGGCCGGTACCGCGCGTCGTGACGGTCGTGGCGTGGGTCGTCGCCGTCCTGAGCGTCCCGGCGCTACTCGCCGCGCTGTACGTCCTGCCCGCGGCGCTGGTGAACGTCGCCCTCGTCGGCCGGACGGGTGCGGGGTTCGCGCTCCGTCGCCTCTGGCCCGTGCTCGCCTCGGAGACCTACGCCGTCGCGTGGCTGCTGGCGCTGGTCGTCTCGGTCCTCGGCGGCGCCGTCGCGGGCGTGGTCGCGCTGGTGCCCGTCGTGGGCGTCGTGGTCGGTGCCGCAGTCGGGTTCTACGTCGACGTCGTCGCGACGTACCTCTACGCCCGCGGCGTCGCCGACGCGACCGCCGGGATCGGACCGCGCGGGCGCTGAGCGACGGCGCCGGGTTGACGTTCGGGCGCGCACTCGCGGGCGCGTATCCGGGCGCACAGGCGCGCCTCCGGCTGATTTCGCCGACGAAAGGTTCAAAAACGGAGTTGGCGTATCCACCATCAGGAGGACACCGCCGCCGTGGAACTCATCGTCACCGAGAAGGACAACGCCGCCCGCCGCATCGCGGACATCCTGAGCGACGGGTCGGCGACCGTGGAGCGCCGGAACGGCGTCAACGTCTACCGGTGGGGCGCCCACCGGGTCGTGGGGCTGTCGGGCCACGTCGTCGGGGTCGACTTCCCGCCCGAGTACGAGGACTGGCGCGACGTCGAACCGGTCGAACTGGTCGAGGCCGACATCGTCAAGACGCCGACCAAGGAGAACATCGTCCGGACGCTCCAGGAACTGGCGCGCGAGGCCGACGAGGCCGTCATCGCGACCGACTACGACCGCGAGGGCGAACTCATCGGGAAGGAGGCCTACGAACTCGTCGAGGCAGTCGCGGACCTGCCCGTCCAGCGGGTGCGCTTCTCCTCGATCACCGAGCGGGAGGTCAAGGAGGCGTTCGCCAACCCGGACGACCTGGACTTCGACCTCGCGGCGGCCGGCGAGGCGCGCCAGATCATCGACCTCGTGTGGGGGGCCGCACTGACGCGGTTCCTCTCGCTGTCGGCGCGCCAGCTCGGCGACGACTTCATCTCGGTCGGCCGAGTCCAGTCGCCGACGCTCCGGCTCATCGTCGAGCGCGAGCGCGAGATCGAGGCGTTCGAGCCGGAGGACTACTGGGAGCTGTACGCCGCCCTCGCGGAGGCGAACGCCGGCGACGCCTTCGAGGCCCAGTACTTCTACGAGGGCGAGGACGGCACCGAGCAGGAGCGGGTCTGGCAGGCGGACCGGGCCGAGGAGGTCCACGCCGTGCTGTCGGGCGCCGAGACCGCGACCGTCGAGGAGGTGCGCCGCCGCACCCGGACCGACGAGCCGCCGGCGCCGTTCAACACCACCCAGTTCATCCGGGCGGCGGGGTCGCTCGGCTACTCCGCCCAGCGCGCGATGAGCGTCGCAGAGGAACTGTACACCGCGGGGTACATCACCTACCCGCGGACGGACAACACCGTCTACCCGGACGACCTCGACCCGTCCGCCCTGCTCGACGCGTTCGTCGACCACCCGCCGTTCGACGAGGACGCCCGGTCGCTGCTCGCCAGCGAGTCGATCGAGCCGACGGCGGGCGAGGACGAGACGACCGACCACCCGCCGATCCACCCGACGGGCGAGATCCCGCCCCGACAGGACCTCGACGACGCCGAGTGGGAGGTCTACGAACTCGTCGTCCGGCGGTTCTTTGCGACGGTGGCCGAGCCGGCGGAGTGGGCGCACCTGCGCGTCGTCGCCGACGCCGACGGCGCGAAGCTCAAGGCCAACGGCAAGCGGCTGCTCGAACCGGGCTACCACGCGGTCTACCCCTACCTCTCGACCAACGAGAACTACGTGCCCGAACTCGACGAGGGCGACGTCCTCGACGTCGACGACGTCCGGCTCGAGGAGAAAGAGACCCAGCCGCCGCGCCGGCGTGGCCAGTCCCGGCTGATCGAGCTGATGGCCGACCTCGGGATCGGCACCAAGTCGACGCGCCACGAGACGCTCCAGAAGCTCTACGACCGGGGCTACATCGAGGGCGACCCGCCGCGCCCGACGAAGCTCGCGATGGCGGTCGTCGAGGCGGCCGAGCAGTTCGCAGACCGCATCGTCAGCGAGGAGATGACCAGCCAGCTCGAGGCGGACATGGCCGCCATCGCCGAGGGCGAGGCCACCCTCGAGGAGGTGACCGACGAGTCGCGGGAGATGCTGGAGACGATCTTCGACGAACTCCACGACTCCCGGGAGGCGATCGGCGACCACCTCCGCGAGTCGCTGAAGGCCGACAAGACCCTCGGCCCGTGCCCGGAGTGTGGCGAGGACCTCCTCGTCCGGCGGAGCCGCCGGGGCTCGTACTTCGTCGGCTGCGACGGCTACCCCGACTGCGAGTACACGCTGCCGCTGCCGAACCAGGGGCAGCCGACGGTCCTCGACGAGCGGTGTCCGGACCACGACCTCCGGCACGTGAAGATGATCGCCGGCCGGAACACGTTCGTCCACGGCTGCCCGCGCTGCGAGGCCGAGCGCGCCGACGAGACCGACGACGAGGTGATCGGCGCCTGCCCGGAGTGTGGCGAGCGCGCGGGCGGCGAACTCGCCATCAAGCACCTCCGCTCCGGGTCGCGGCTCGTGGGGTGTACCCGCTATCCCGACTGCGAGTACTCGCTCCCGCTCCCCCGACGCGGCGAGATCGAGGTGACCGACGAGTACTGCGAGGAGCACGACCTGCCCGAGCTCGTCGTCCACAACGGCGGCGACGAGCCCTGGGAGCTCGGCTGCCCGATCTGCAACTTCGCGGAGTACCAGGAGCGCCAGCGTGCGACCGACCTCCGCGACCTCGACGGGGTGGGCGACCGGACCGCAGCGAAGCTCGAAGACGCCGGCATCGCCGACCTGGACGACCTCCGGGACGCCGACGCCGACACCGTGGCCGACGAGGTCCAGGGCGTCTCCGCCGACCGCGTCCGCGAGTGGCAGACCCAGGCCGGCGCGAGCTGACGGGCGGACATTGAAGGTGCTCCTCGCCCTGCGTCGACTATGGTGCGAGACCCCACCGACGCGCGCGTCGACGGCGTCACGCCGCGGGCGGTCGTCCTCGACCGACTCGCGGACGCCGGGGGCCAGCTCCCCGAGCGGAGGCTGGTGATGGAGACGCCGTACGGCAGCGACGCCTGCGACCGCGTGCTCGACGCGCTGGCCGCGGACGGCGAGGTCGACCGTCGCGACGCGGGCAGCGAGCGGGTGGTCTGCCTGGCCGACGCGGCGCCGGCGACGAGCCGCGACCGGTAGACCGGCGAGCCTTCAAGTCCCGCCGGCGCGAAGCGGACGGGCGCATGGCAGAGAACGGCCGGACTGACGGGGGTAGCGACCGGTTCTGTGAGCGACACGCGTGGGCGTCGGTCGGCGTGACGGTCGTCGACGACGACGTGACCCGCGTGTGGATCTGCGAGCAGTGCCCGGCCTGGTCGGGCGAGCGCCTCGACCCGGCGGCCGAGATCGACTGGCAGGACACCCGGCTCTCGCAGCTGTGAGCGCCGAGGGGGCGCGCTGATGGCGGTCACCACGGCGCTGGTCTCGCAGCTGGCGGTCGGCGCGGTCGCGCTGTACACGCTCGTGACGGCCGCCGAGCGCGCGATCGACCGGCTGCTCGCGCTGGCACAGTACTACGGCGTGTCCGAGGTCCTGGTGGGGATGACGATCGTCGCGCTCGGGACGAGCCTCCCCGAGATCAGCGCCCACGTCGCCGCGTCGGTCGGCATCCTCTCCGGGGTGCTGGACTACGAGATCGGCTCCGCCGTCGTGCTGGGCGGGAACATGGGCTCGTCGACCGTCCAGCAACTGCTGCTGTTCGGGCTCTTTCTCGTCGGGTACGGCCAGTTCGACGTCTCGGACGAACTCGTCCGCACCAGCTACGTCCCGATGGTGCTGGCGTTCGTCGGCGTCCTGGTGGTGGCCGTCGACGGCCAGATCTCCCGGCTCGACGGCCTCCTGTTGCTCGCCGGGTACCTCGTCTACATCGCCTACAGCGTCACCCACCGGGAGCGGGCCACGCTCGTCCCGGAGCCGCCGAGCACGGACCCCCGTCGCGACGCGCTGGCCGCGGGCGTGCTCCTCGCGCTCGTGCTGCTGTCGGCGTCGCTGTTGCTCCCGGTCGTCCAGGCGGTCGTCGAGCACCTGGCGCTCGGCGGGTCGATGGTCGGCGTCGTCACCATCGGGGTCGCCGCCGCACTCCCCGAGTTGACGACGGTCCTCGACGCCGTCCGGCGGCGGACGCCGAACGTCGCCATCGGGACGCTCCTCGGGAGCAACATCGTGAACCCGCTGGTCGGGATCGGGCTCGGCGGCGCGATCTCGACCTACCGGGTGCCGCGCGCGGTCGTCGTCTGGGACCTGCCGTTCAAGCTCCTCGTCGCGCTCGGCGTGCTGGGCTATCTCCGCTACTCGGGCGGGTCGCTCACCCGCCGGGAGGGCGGGTACCTGGTCGTGCTCTACTTCGTCTTCGTCACCACCAGACTGCTGCTGTTCCCCGGGCAGTGACCGGACCGGTCGACGGCGACCCGTCCCCCATCCGAAGCGGTTTTACCCGCCCACTCGGTTCGGAGAGACATGAGCGTGCCCTGGGCGGAGTGGGACCACGTCGTGAAGGTGGACCCGGACAAGGAACTGGTGGCGGGCGAGACGTTCGCCGACGTGTGCGAGACGGGCACCGACGCCATCATCGCCGGCGGCACGACGGGGATGACGGGCGAGAAGATGGCGCGGGTCGTCGAGACCTGCGGCGCCTACGACGTCCCGCTCTACATCGAGCCGAGTAACCTGGCCGCCGTCGTCCACGACCGGGCGCTCGACGGCTACCTCGTCCCGACGGTGTTCAACGCCGGCGACGTGGTCTGGACCACCGGCGCACACAAGGAGTGGGCGAAGATGGACGACGACATCGACTGGGCCCGCACCTGGACGGAGGCGTACGTCGTGCTCAATCCCGACTCCTCGGTCGCCGAGTACACCGGCGCCAACTGCGACCTCGATCCGGCCGACGTCGCCGCCTACGCCGAGGTCGCCGAGCGCCTGTTCGGCCAGACCATCGTCTACATCGAGTACTCGGGGACGTTCGGCGACCCCGAGGTCGTCGCAGCCGCGGCCGACGCCACCGCCGACGCCACGCTGTTCTACGGCGGCGGCGTCCACGACTACGACACCGCACACACCATGGCCCGGCACGCCGACACCGTCGTCGTGGGCAACCTCGTCCACGACGAGGGCTGCGACGCCGTCCGGGAGACCGTCCGGGGCGCGAAGGCCGCCGACTGACCCGGTCCGAGCGTTCAAGTACGAGACCGGGCCCACCTCGTCGCGTGACGTGACGTCCCGCGCGGGTCGGTCACGGCGGGAGGTGCGAGGCGGCGCGCGGCCGCCTCGGGCACGCGAGCGGGCCGCGGCGCGGCCTGCGAGCCAGCGGTCCGCCGGCCCGCGAACGACGCGACGGACCGCCTGTTCGCCAGTCACGCGGCGCGAGCCCCGCGAGTGGAGAAAAGTGGGTTTAAGCCGTCGCCTCCAGAATCCCGGGGTATGGAAAACCGAACGCACACCGCGGACGCCGAACCCGGCGACCACGTGACCGTCGCGGGGTGGGTACACGAGCTCCGCGACCTCGGGGGCATCGCGTTCCTCATCGTCCGGGACCGGACGGGCCGCATCCAGGTGAAATTCGAGAAGGACGAGATGGACGACGACCTCGTGGAGACGGGGCTTGACGTCTCCCGCGAGTCCGTCGTCGCGGTCACCGGCGCGGTCGAGTCCGAGGACCGTGCCCCGACCGGCGTCGAGATCGTCCCCGAGTCGATCGAGGTCGTCGCGGCGGCCGATCCCGAACTGCCGCTCGATCCCTCCGGGAAGGTCGGCGCCGAACTCTCGACCCGGCTGAACAACCGCACGCTCGACCTCCGGCGCGAGGAGCCGAAGGCCATCTTCGAGATCCGTGCCGAGATCCAGCGCGCCGTCCGCGAGCAGTTCCGCTCGGAGGACTGTACGGAGATCAACACGCCGAAGATCGTCGCGACCGGCACCGAGGGCGGCACCGAGCTGTTCCCGATCTCCTACTTCGGGAAGGAGGCGTTCATGAACCAGAGCCCGCAGCTGTTCAAGCAGCTGATGGTCGGCTCCGGGCTGGAGCGGGTCTTCGAGATCGGCCCCATCTTCCGCGCGGAGGAACACAACACGCCGCGACACCTCAACGAGGCGACCTCGATCGACTTCGAGTCGGCCTTCATCGACCACCAGGAGGCGATGGACGTCTGCGAGAACGTCGTGCGCGCCGCCTACGAGGGCGTCGCGGAGAACTGCCAGGACCAGCTGGACGCGCTCGGCCTCCGCGAGACGTTCGAGGTGCCCGACGCCGGGTTCCCCCGGCTGAGCTACGAGGAGGCCATCGACCGCATCAACGCCACGGGCGAACTCGACGAGCACCTGGTCTGGGGCGACGACCTCCCCACCGAGGCCGAGAAGGCGCTCGGCGACGACGTCGGCGAGCACTACTTCGTCACCGACTGGCCCAGCGAGATCAAGCCCTTCTACATCAAGGACCACGACGACGACCCCGAGCTCTCGACCGGGTTCGACATGATGCACCCGCGGCTCGAACTGGTCTCGGGCGGACAGCGCGAGCACCGCTACGACGCGCTCGTCGAGGGGTTCGAACAGCAGGGCCTCGACCCCGAGGCCTTCGAGTACTACACCAAGATGTTCCGGTACGGCATGCCTCCCCACGCCGGCTGGGGGCTCGGCGCCGAGCGGCTGGTCATGACGATGCTCGACCTCGACAACATCCGCGAGGCCGTGCTGTTCCCCCGGGACCGCCAGCGGCTGAGCCCGTAGGGCGGAGCGACGGGCAGGCACAGCCGGACGGGCGACGCCGGATCGGCCGACGACCGGTCAGTTGCCGGTCTGTGCCCGGGCCTCGCCGAGCCAGTCCGGCGGTGCGGCGTCGGTCGAGCCGACGTCGGTGATCCGGACCGTGAACTGCAGGGTGACGGGCGTCCCGTCGCGCGTGCCGGAGAAGGCGAAGTGGAACTCCCGGACGAGACCGTCCGGGGTGACGAGGAGCGTGGCGTTCACGTCGTCGAGGCTCGCGCCGGCAGCCGACTCGTTCAGGCCGTCGAGCGGTTGCAGGTCGGCGCCCCGCCGGAAGTCGGTGAAGTTCTCGCGGCCGGAGGCGGCGTACCGGGTGAGCGTCGTCCCGTTGCGCTCGACGACGCCGGTCTGGGTCCAGTTGATGCGCTCGGCGACCTGCCGGACGAGGTCGGCGCTGGTGGCTCCGGAGACGTTCACCGGTCGGGGGTCGCCCGTCGCGTCGCCCGCCCCCCGTCGGTACCGGACGGTGGCGCTGTCGCCGGTCCCGAACGCGAGTCGCTCGTAGGTGACCCCGTCGGCGGTGTAGGTCGCACTTTCCAGGTGGCCGACCGAGCCGCCGGCGGTGACGCGGCTCGTCTGGAGCGCGCGGTCGCCGGTCCGGTTGACGGCCGTCGTCTGCGAGAACCGGGCGGGGCCGTCGCCGGAGTCGAGCTGGAGGGCGACCGTCGTGGTGAACGAGCCGGCCGCCGACAGGCGCTCGACGTGGTCGTGCCGGAGAGTGGTGCCGTTCAGCGCCGCGCCGCTGTCAGTGTAGGCCGCGCTCGACCCGTCGCCCATCGGGCCGGCGTTGCAGCCCGCCAGCACGAGGAGCGCCGCGACCGTGCAGGCGAGGAGCGTCGTCCTGTTCGTTCCGAACCCCATCAGCGCACCGAACGGCGCCCCCGGGTTTCGACCTTTCGGCCGACGCGGTTCCTGAAAGCTGGCCGTCACCTATCGAATCGTCAAGGCTTAACCACCGGGACTCCGACGCGCCGACGATGACCGACTCGACGGCGAGCGCGTTCGTTCCGGGACACGTCACGGGGTTCTTCGCCCCCAGTCCCGCAGACGACCCGATCGAGGCCGGGTCCCGCGGCGGCGGCCTCGCGCTCTCGGCCGGCGCGCGGGTGTCCGTCTCGCCGGGCGACGGCGTCACGCTCGGGGACGAACGCGTCGGGGTCGGCGCCGTCGAGCGCGTGCTCCGGGCGCTGGGCGTGGACGCGCACGTGACCGTCGAGACGGACCTCCCGCTCGGCGCCGGGTTCGGCGTCTCGGGCGCGGCGGCGCTCGGCGCCGCGCTCGCCGCCAACGATGCCTTCGATTGCCGGCTCTCGGAGAACGAACTCGTCGCCGTCGCCCACGGCGCGGAGGTGCAGGCGGGGACCGGGCTCGGCGACGTGGTCGCCCAGGCGCGGGGCGGCGTTCCGCTCCGCCTGGATCCCGGCGCGCCGCCACACGGAACGATGGACGCGATCCCCGCCCGCTCGCAGATCGAGTACGTCACCTTCGGCCAGCTCTCGACGGCCGAGGTGCTGGGGGGCGACACCGACCAGCTCTCGGCGGCGGGCGAGCGCGCCCTCGCCGCGGTCGTCGAGGACCCGACGCTGTCGGCGTTCATGCGTGCCGCCCGGCGGTTCGCCCGCGAGACCGGCCTCCTGACCGACCGGGTTCGCGAGGCGATCGAGGCCGTGAGCGAGGCCGGCGGCGACGCGTCGATGGCCATGCTCGGCGAGACGGTGTTCGCGCTCGGGACCGGCCTCTCGGACGCAGGGTACGACCCGGCGACCTGCGAGGTCCACCCGCCCGGCGCGACGCTCCTCCCGGCGGAGTGAGCCGGGCTACGTGAGCAGGAAGATGAGGAAGCTCACCGCGACGACCGCGAGCACCAGCGCCGCGGCCAGCGGGACGCCCAGCGAGATCACGGCGTTGGCGTGGCTGGCCAGCGCCTCGGTCCGGTCGTTGCCGAACACCGTGACCCGCGCTCGCTCCGACGCCATGCCCGCAGAGACCGGTTCGAGGTCGGCGCTGGCCCGCTCGACCAGGTCCGTCACGAGCGCGAGCAGGTCCGCCGGCGGGACGGCGTCGCCGACCTGGTTGGTGGACTCGACGGTGTTCACGACGTGGGTGTCGGTGGTCATCACTTCGACCTGGTCGAGGCCCTCGTCGGTGAGCGCCGCGACGAGTCGGTCCCGGAGGCCGGGTTCCATGTTGTTGCCGTCGACGAGGACGTACCCGGTCCGCTGGTCGCCGACCTCGACGACGGCGACGCGCACCCCGAGCGGGCCGATGCCCTCCTGTGGCGTCCAGTCGGTCCGTTCCCAGGCGGTGCCGAGCCGGAAGGGGCGGCGCTCCACGTCCGCGAGGCGTCGGCCGGCGTCCTGAGCGGCCTCGATGAGGTCGAACGAGCGCTGACTGCCCGGGACGACGTGCCCGAGGTCTTCGCCCTCCAGCCCGTTGTTGCAGTTGTGCGCGTCCACGAGCATCACCTCGTCGAGGCCGGTCCCCCGCGCCTCGGCCATCGCCGAGAGCCCGACGGCGTAGTCGACGTCGTCGGCGAAGGACGGCGAGTAAGTCGAGACGAGCAACGTGGAGTCGCCGAACGCCTGGCCGAGCACCTTCGCCTCGCCCGCCTCGGTCCGGACGCTGGGGGCGGCGTCCTCGTGGTACTCGATGCTGTCGTGGGCGCGGGCGGCCGTCTCGATGATGGTGTCGACCTCCCGCTCGGTGACGAGGTTGAAGTCGTGGCCGGCGGTGGCGTGGGGCGGGAAGGCGAGCCCCTCGGCTCTGGTCGCGATCCGCTGGGGGAGGTTGCCGCCGCCGATGTCGCCCATCGGTCCGGGGTGGATCATGGGCAGAACGAACCGGGCCTTCTCGGTGTCGTCCGACCGCCGGAAGGAGAGGACGGTCACCGGGACGATGGCCTCCTCGCCCAGTTGCTCGAAGAAGTCCTCCAGTTCGCGGGTCCCCTCGGCGATGTGCCCGATGAACCCCTGGAGGAAGTCGATGACGCTCACGCCCATCCCGGCGCGCCAGGGGCGGTCGAGCGCCGAGAGGAACAGCCACACGGAGGCGGCGTAGAGCAGGCACATCACCGCCAGGAGGACGAAGTCGCCGGGACCGATGACCCACAGTTCGGGCGGGGCCTTCTCGGGTCGGGAGAGGAACGTCTCCACGAGCGTGCCGCCCACCTCGAAGTAGCGGACCGTCCCACTGTAGATGAACAGCAGGACGGCGGCGGCGAGCGTCTGGATGCTCGCCGGGACGGCCGCGACGAGCATGGAGTTGCGCGAGACGGCCATGACGATCAGCAGCCGGAAGGCGAACACGGAGGCCAGCGCGGCCACGAGCACGTCGAAGACGAACCCCTGGCTGAGCGGCGTCAGCGCGGCTGCGACGCCGGCGCCGGTGATGAGCGCGACCAGCAGGAGCTCGCAGGTGAGCGCGAGCAGCGACGCCCGGTTCGGCGTGAGCTGGCCGCCGAGCCGGCGGTCGACCCACGGCGTGAGGACGCTGGCCACGACCGTCGGGATGCCGACGAAGAACACGCCCTGCCAGGCGTCCTCGAGGACGAACCGGGAGTCGAAGGCCGCGATCCCGGCCAGCGCCGCGATGAAGAGGGCGAACGCGAGGCTGGAGTACCAGCTGGGTGCCCGAAAGATGAACCGCGAGAGCGCGGCGAGGTCCCCCTGCGTCTCTGTCATGGTGGGCTCCGTCCCGGGACGGTTACCTCGCCTCGCAGATGGCCCGGAAGTTCTCGAAGACCGCCTCGCCCTCCTCGGTGTGGGCGACCTCCGGATGCCACTGCACGCCGTAGAGGTCGCGGTCGACGTCGCTCATCGCCTCGATGTCGCAGACGTCGCTCGTGGCCGTCCGGACGAACCCCGGCGGGAGGGCGGTGACCTCGTCGGCGTGGCTGGCCCACACCCGGGTCTCGGGGGCGAGCGATCCCACGAGCGGGTCGGTCTCGTCCTCGATCCGCACGGTCACGTCGGCGTAGCCGCCGTACTCGCCGGCCCCGACCTCGCCGCCGAGTTCGGCGGCGACGAACTGCATCCCGAGACAGATGCCGAGCACCGGGACCCCCAGGTCGAGGTAGTCCGCACAGCGCCCGACGTCGTCCATGTCCGGCCCTCCGGAGAGCACCAGTCCGTCGGCCTCGATCTCCGCGGGCGGCGTCGTGTTGGCCACCAGTTCGGTCTCGACCCCGATGTCGCGGAGCGCCCGGCGTTCGAGGTGGGTGAACTGCCCGTGGTTGTCCACCACGACGATCCTCGTCATTGGCGAGGGGTATTCCCCCGGCAGATAAAAACCTCCTGAATGTGTGGCTCGGGCGTCTGACGCCGGCAGCGGCGGGGAACGCGGGCCCGCCCGCCAGGGTCCCAGTGCGCGAGAGCCGCCGGACCCGTCATGTCGCCGGCGAGCGTACCCGAACGCATGTACCAGCGAATCCTCCACGCGACCGACGGGAGCGCGGCGTCCGAACGGGCCGCGGAGACGGCCCTCGAACTGGCCGAGACGCTCGGGGCCACGCTCGACGTGACCTTCGTCGTGGAGCCGTCGGCGCTCCCGCTCGACGCCCGGAGCGAGGCGTACCTCGCTGCCGCCGAGAACGAGGGCCGCGAGACCGTCGACGAACTGGTCGACCGCGCCGCCGAGGCCGGCGGCGACGTCGTCGGGAGCGTCGTGGAGGGCCACCCCGCGGATGCCATCTGCACCCACGCGACCGAGTCCGGCGCCGACCTGATCGTCGTGGGCACCCACGGCCGCACGGGCGTCGACCGCGTGCTCCTCGGGAGCGTCGCGGCGCGCGTCGTCCGGCACGCGGCCGTGCCGGTCCTGACGGTGCCGCCGGCCGAGACGGCGTAGCGCTCGCGCCGGGCCCGGTGCGGACGGCCGCCGGACGCACAGACGGCCGGCAGCGTCACTCCTCGCCGTCGCGGCGCTCGGCGGCCGTCCGGAAGGAGAGCTCCGCCTGCTCGCGGCTCCGGCGCCCCTCCCGGGCGGCCAGGGCCTCGGGGTCGGGCGAGACGTCGTCGTCGAGGCGCGCCCAGGAGCCGTGGATCTTCGCGTGACACCACCGGCAGAGCGCGACCGTCACCTCGTGATCGACCTCGCGGTCGTCGTCCGGGTAGGTCAGGTGGTGCTCTTCGAGGAGCGGGCGCTCGTCGGTGTGGGCCATCCGGCGCTCTGCCAGCCCGCAGCGCACGCACTCGCGGTCGTGGCTCCGGGCGACCATCCGGGGGCAGTCACGCCACGTCCACGCCCCGTCGGGGTCGGCCGCCGGACACCGGTAGTCGTCCTCGGCGCGCTCGCGGGCGAACGCCGGCGCCGCTTCGGGCCGCTCGATGGCGAGCCGACACCGCCCGTCGTCGGTGAGGTGGTCGCACCGCTCGACGTGGGCGTAGGGGTCGTCGACCCCGACGGGCGTCCCGGTCGGCGTCCGTTCCACGCGCTCCCGTCCGGCGCCCGCGCCCTTGAACGCACTGGTGGGCGCGACCGCGCTCAGACGTTGGGGACGACCTCGTCGCCGAGCAGTTCGATGCACTCGACGGCGCGGTCGGCGTCCATGCCCGGCCAGTGGACCCGGCAGAGCAGGTGGCTGGCGTCCAGGTCGCGGTAGCGCTCGATCTCCGCGCACACCTCCGCGGGCGTCCCGAGCAGGAAGCGGTCGGCGGCCAGCGACTCGAACGTTCCGTGGAGGCTCTCGGGGTCGTCCATCGCCTCGTCCTGCCCCCAGTCGAGGTAGCGGTCGTACTTGTCCGCGAGGTACGGCCGGGCCGTCTCGACCGCCGCTTCGGTCGTCGGCGCGACGAACACCTCGCGGAAGACGGGGACGGACGTGTCGGCGCCCCGTTCGCGCCGGACCGCGTCGTAGGCGTCCTTGGCCGACCGGAGGTCCGCGAGCGTCGCGTGCGGGTTGACCAGCCAGGCGTCGCCGATCCGTGCGGCCCGCTCGACGGCGGGCCGGGCGTTCGCGGCGACCCAGACCGGCGGTCGCTCGGCCGGTCGGGGCGTGATCGACGCGTCCGTCGCGGCGTAGAACTCGCCGTCGTAGGTGACCGACGCCTCCGTCCAGAGCCGGCGCACGAGGTCGACGCCCTCGCGGAGCCGGCCAGCCCGCTCGTCCTTCGGGACGCCGAAGGCCGCGAACTCCCGGTCGCGGTAGCCCGCGCCGACGCCGAAGACGACCGACCCCCCGGCGAGCGCGTCGAGGGTGGCGAACTGCTCTGCGAGTTCGACCGGGTGGTGCAGCGGCAGCAGGACGACGCCGCTCGCCAGCGTCAGGTCGCCCGAGACGGCCGCCAGCCGCGAGAGCAGCGGCACCAGCTGGAGCTGGACGTACTCGGTGAGGTAGTGCTGGCCCGTCGAGAGGAGGTCGAACCCGCACTCGCGGGCGGTCTCGGCCTGTGCGAGCAGGTCGGTCGCGAGCGCGGCCGGGTCCTCGCCGGCGGGCGCCTGCGGGGTGAGCCAGAGGCCGACGTCCATGGGCCGTCGTCGCGGCGGCGCGGCTTGACAGTTTGGGGCGCAGCCCCCGCGGCCCGAGCCTATAACTGCGGGCGCGACCTCGCACCGGCGTGCGCGTCGTCCACGGCGATCGAGTGCTGGCCCGCGACGTCGAGGTCGCCGACGGGCTCGTCAGCCAGGCGCTCGGGCTGATGTTCCGGCGGTCGGTCCCCGAGGAGTACGCGCTCGTGTTCCCCTTCGACGGCCAGCGCCAGCGCGGCCTCCACACGGTGTGCGTCCGGTTCCCGATCGACGCGCTCTGGCTCTGCGACGGCGTGGTCCAGCAGGTCGACACGTTGCGCCCCTGGCTCGGCTACGGCCGCGCCCTCGCGGACACGGTGATCGAACTCCCCGCGGGCGCGGCCGACGGCGTCGAGGTCGGCGACCGCGTCGCGGTCGAGCCGTGACCCGACGGCGCCGGAACGCCTAACCCGACCCCGCCAGAAGGGGGTGGGCATGAGTGACGCGCCGCTCGACGACGTGCTGGTCCTGGACTTCAGCCAGATCCGCGCCGGGCCGTGGTGCACGCAGATCCTCGGCGAACTCGGCGCGGAGGTGGTGAAGGTCGAGCGACCGGGCGTCGGGGAGTCCTCGCGAGACTCCTACCCCGAACAGAACGGGATGGGCGTGAACTTCATCGCCCGCAACCGGAACAAGAAGAGCATCGCGCTCGACCTGAAGACCGACCGCGGCCAAGAGATCGCGACCGACCTCGCGCGGGAGGCCGACGTGCTCGTCGAGAACTTCGGCCCCGGCGTCATGGCGGAGTTCGGCCTCGACTACGAGACGCTGTCGGCGGACGACCCCGGGCTGGTCTACGCCTCGATCAAGGGGTACGGCGAGTCGGGGCCCGACGCCGGCCGGAAGGGCGTCGACCTGGTGATGCAGGCAGAGGCCGGCATCATGTCCGTGACCGGTCCCGAGGGCGGCCCGCCGGCGAAGGTCGGGCAGGCCATCGGCGACATCGGCGCCGGACTGTACGCGGTCATCGGCGTCGTGACCGCGCTCCGCGAGCGCGACCGGACCGGCGAGGGCCAGAAGGTCTCGACCGACCTCTTCGGCACCATCGTCTCGTTCATGGAGGAGTATCTCACCATGTACGGCATCACGGGCGAGGACCCGACGCCGTTCGGGACGCGCCACCAGACGATGGTCCCCTACGAACTGTTCGAGACGGCTGACGGCCACCTCGCGCTGCTGGTGCCGGGCCAGCGCTGGGAGCGGTTCTGCGAGGAGATCCTCGACGCCCCGGAACTGGCCGCCTACGACTCCGCCCGCAGCCGGCAGGAGCACTACGAGGAGATCATGGCCGTGATGCGCCCCGTCCTCCGGCAGCGCACGACCGACGAGTGGCGCGAGCGGCTGACGGCGTTCGGCGTCCCGAGCGGGCCGCTCAACAGCGTCTCGGACGTGGTCGAGCACCCGCAGGCCCGCGCGCAGGGCTACGTCTTCGAGTACGACGACCCGAACGTCGGCGAGGTGACGCTGCACGGCCACCCGCTCCACTTCTCGGCGTCCGAGCGGTCGATCCGGCGCGGGCCGCCGCTGCTCGGCGAGCACACCCGGGAGGTGCTCGGGACGGTGCTCGGGCTCTCGGAGGCCGACGTCCAGCGGCTCTACGACGAGGAGGTCGTGGCGTAGCGATCAGGGCTCCTCTGTGCGGTCGACCGCCGGGCGCCCGGCCATCAGCGCCCCGCCGCAGTCGGGACACCGGAGCCGGAAGGGGCCTCCGTCGACGCTCTCGCTGCAGTCCGGACAGTACGCGGTTCCCATCCCGAACGAGACGTCGACACGGAGGGGAATAAGAGCTTTCCCCGCCCCTCGGTCGGTTATCTCCGCAAGAACCGACCGTGCGTGTGGTTCCCGGCAGTCACGACTCGACGCCGGGGTACGTGTCCTGCCAGGGGCGCTGGCGCTCGTAGGCCGCGCTCGCGGCGAGCACCGTCGCGTCCGCGTGCCGGCGGCCGATCACCTGGAGGCCGACCGGGAGGCCGTCGACGAGGCCAGCCGGGACGGACGCGCCGGGGTTGTCGCACATGTTGAACGGCCAGGTGAGCAGCCAGCCGGTGTAGGGGTCGATCTCCTGCCCGTCGACCACCGGGACCTGCTCGTCGCCGATCTCGGGCGGCGTCACCGCCAGCGTCGGCGTGAGCAGGAGGTCGTAGTCCGCGAGGAGGTCCTGGACGGCGTCGTACCAGCGCGTGCGGACCTCGTTGGCCCGGGCGAACGTCACCGCGTCCAGGTCCGCCCCGATCTCCATCATCGAGGGGAGCCCCGGGGAGGCGCGGTCGCGGTCGTCGCCGAGGTAGTCGAAGCCCGTCTCCTCGGCGACCCGCTCGGCGAGGACGGCGAACCCGGCGGTGTACATCGTCTGGAACGTCTCGCTGAGTTCCTCGAACGTGAGGTCGTGGTCGGGCGTGGCCTCCGCGACGGTGACGCCGGCGGCCGCGAGCGCGTCGATCGCCTCCTCGACGGTCTCGCGGACGGCCGGATCGATCGGGAAGAGATCGAGGCCCGGGCTGTAGGCCGCAGTGAGGTCGTCGACCGGCCGGTCGACGGCGTCCAGCCAGGCGGTGCCGTCCTCGGGGAGCGAGAAGGGATCGCGGTCGCTCGGACCGGCCATGACGTCCATCGCGAGCGCGGCGTCGGCCACGGTGCGCGTCATCGGTCCGAGGAACGTGAACGGCGTGTGGTGGCCGAAGCCGTCCGGACGGGCGTCGTCCGGGACGCGCCCGAACGAGGGCTTGAACCCGTAGACGCCACAGCAGGCCGAGGGGATGCGGATGGAGCCGCCGCCGTCCGAGCCCTGGGCGAACGCGGTCAGGCCGTCTGCGACGGCGGCCGCCGACCCGCCCGACGACCCGCCCGAGACGCGGTCCGGGTCGAACGGCGTCCCGGTCGGGCCGAACAGTTCGTTGTCGGTCGTCGACTTGTAGCCGAACTCGGGCGTGTTCGTCTTCCCGAGGACGATGGCGCCCGCCTCCTCCAGTCGGTCGACGAAGGCGGCGTTCGCCTCCGCGACGTCGTCCGCGAACGGCACGGCCCCGTGCGTCGTGGGGAGGCCGGCCACGTCCTGGAGGTCCTTGATCGCGACCGGGACGCCGTGGAGGGGGCCGACGTCGTCGCCGCGCTCGACCGCCGCCTCGGCCTCGCGGGCCTGCTCGCGGGCCCGCTCCTCGGCGACGGTGACGTAGGCGTTCGTGACTGCGTTGCGCTCCTCGATTCGCGACAGGTACGCGTCGACCACCTCGACCGGCGAGAGGTCGCCCTCGCGGACGCGGCGAGCGAGCGTCGCCGCGGACGCGAACGTGATGTCCGATGGCATGCGACGGACCAGTGGTCGCAGGTCGTGTTAAGCGTTGGCGTGCAGAGCGTCACCGGCCCTCGAACTCGGGAGTCTCGCCGCGCTCGAATGCCTCGACGGCGTGGCGGTGGTCGCGGCTCTCGGCGGACTCCCGCCGGAGGCGGGCGGCCCACTCCTCCTCGACGTCGGTGAGGTCGCGCTTCGAGAGGACGGCGTCGATGATCTGCTTCGAGCCGCGCAGCGAGAGGGGGGCGTTGCCGGCGATGGACTCGACGAGGTCGTCGGTCGTCGCGTCCAGGTCCGCGCGGGGGACGAGCCGGTTCAACAGCCCCATCTCGCGGGCACGCTCGGCGTCCACGAGGTCGGCGGTGAACAGCAGTTCCCGGGCGTTCGAGCCGCCCACGACGTCGACGACCCGGCGGATGCCCTCGGCCTCGTAGACCAGGCCGAGTTTGGCGGGCGTGAGACCGAAGCGGGCCTCCTCGACCGCCACCCGGAGGTCGCAGGCGGTGACGAACTCGAAGGCGCCGCCGACGGCGTCGCCGTTGACGCGCGCGACCGTCGGGTAGGGGAACTCGGCGATGGCGCGGACGGCCTGCCGGAACAGCGTGGGGTCGGTCTCCGGGTCGCGGTCGCGGAGCTGCGTGATGTCGTAGCCGGCCGAGAAGGCCTGCTCGCCCGCGCCGGTGAGGACGGCGACGCGGACCGACGCCGGCGGCTCGCGGAGCGCGTCGCGGATGGTGGGCAGGAACGAGGGCGAGAGCGCGTTCCGCTTCTCCGGGTTGTCGATGGTGAGCGTGAGGACGTGGTCGTCGACGTCGACGTGGACGGTGCCGGTCATGCGCCCCGCCTTGGACGGGCGGGTACGTCGGTGTTTCGGCGGCGCACGGCCGTCGCCGGCCACATCGCACCCTTTATTAGTCCTCACAGTCAGGTTCCAGATACCATGTCGGACCCCGACACGGAGGATAGAGGAAGTCGCCGCGAGGCGGCTGGGCGTGAAATTCGCCGACACGAGTGAGCAGGGACACACCGTGAACGAGATACTTTTCGGCGGGCATCCCGAGACGAGTCCGCTGTCAGACGCTGACGTACGGTTCCTCGACACGACGCTCCGGGACGGCGAGCAGGCCCCAGGCGTCTCGCTGACCCCCGACGAGAAAGAGCGCATCGCACTCGCGCTCGACCGGTCGGGCGTCGACGTCATCGAAGCCGGGAGCGCCTGTACCGGCCCGGGCGAGCGAGAGACCATCAAGCGGGTCACCGGGCTCGACCTCGACGCGCGGGTCACGAGCTTCGCGCGCGGCGTCCAGAACGACATCGACCTCGCCATGGACTGTGGCGTCGACGGCGTCACGCTCGTCGTCCCCGGGAGCGACCGGCACATCGAGACCAAGGTCGACACGACACCCGAAGAGGTGATCGAGACCACCGTCGACCTCGTCGAGTACGCCACCGACCACGGCCTCTGGATCGAGGTCCTCGGCGAGGACGGCTCGCGCGGGCGCGTCGAGTTCCTCGAACGGCTGATGGGCGACGCGCTCGAAGCGGGCGCCGACCGCATCTGCTACGCCGACACCGTGGGGCACGCGACGCCCGACCGCACCCTGGAGGTCGTCTCCCGGCTCGCGGACCTGGGGCCGACGAGCACCCACACCCACGACGACCTCGGACTGGCGGTGGCGAACGCGCTGGTCTCGATCGCGGCCGGCGCGGACCTCGTCCACGGCACCATCAACGGCATCGGCGAGCGCGCGGGGAACGTCGCCATCGAGGAGGTCGCGATCGCGCTCGACCACGGCTACGGCGTCGAGACGCTGGCTCTCGAACACGTCTACGAGCTGGCACAGCTCGTCGCCGGCACCACGGGCGTCCCGCTCGCCCCGAACAAGGCCGTCGTCGGCGAGAACGCCTTCACCCACGAGTCGGGCATCCACACCGACGGCACGCTCAAGGACGACGCGATGTACGAGCCCTATCCGCCCGAGAAAGTCGGGCGCGAGCGCCGGCTCGTCCTCGGGAAGCACGCCGGTCGCGCCGGCGTGGCGGCCGCGCTCCGCGAGCACGGCATCGGCGTGAGCGACGAGGAACTCGCCACCGTCGTCCAGCGCGTCAAGCAGCTCGGCGACCGGGGCAAGCGCGTCACCGACGCCGACCTGCTCGCCATCGCCGAGGAGGTCCAGGGCCGCGAGCACGACCGCCGGGTCGAACTGCTCGACCTCTCGGCGATGAGCGGGAGCGGCATCCCGACCGCGAGCGTCCGGCTCCGCGTCGACGGCGAGGAACGGGTCGCCTCCGGCAACGGCGACGGCCCCGTCGACGCCGCGGTCAGGGCCGTCCGGGGCGCCATCGGCCGCGCCGCCGACGCGCAACTCGACTCCTACCACGTCGACGCCATCACCGGCGGCACCGACGCCATGGTGACCGTCGAGGTCGAGATGTCGCGGGGCGACCGCACTGTGAGCGTCGCCCGCAGCGACGCCGACATCACCACCGCCAGCGTCCAGGCGATGGTGGACGCGCTCGACCGCCTGCTGGCGACGGACGAAGACGCCGTCCTCGCGGACGACTGAACCCCCACATTTTCCGGCTCGGGGTCGCGCTTCGCGCGAACCGTCCGGCCAGAAAAGCTGGACCAGAAAAGAGCCGCTCGGCGCGCTCCGCGCGCCTCGCGGATGCGACTGCTGGACTCACGTCGCCCAGAGCGTCGATACCGGCCGTCCGTCGCCGTCGGTCACGGGCATCGCGAGCACCTCGGGGGTCGCCCCTTCGTGCTCGAAGATCGCCAGCATCGTCGCGACCACGCCGTCGGCGTCGCGAAGGCGCTCGCCCGGGTGCGCGAGCGGCCTCACGTCCGCGGGGATCCGGAGGCGCCGCCAGCTCTTCCAACGCGGCGTCACTGGCCGGGAGAGTCCCAGCCGCGTCGGCGTATCGAAGCGGAGTTCGGCCACGAGACAGAACCGCTCGTCGTCGTCCTTCCGGACCTGCGAGCGCATGTGCGGTGCGGCGTCCTCGACGGCGTCGGTGAACACCGGCTCCCGGGGACGGGCGGTGAGCAGGCGTGCGTACTGGTCGCGCGTCCCGTCGGGTTCCAGCCCGTCGACGACGAGCGGCCGGTCCGACGGGTGGGACCGGTGGAACGACATGAAAAACGAGACATCGCCCTGGACGGCGTCGAGCGCAGCGTCGAGGCAGCCCGCGAAGGCGGCGAATCCGGCGACGCTCGCAGCGCCGCCGAGGAGAGCGCGCCGGTCCATGGCCGACGGCACGAGCCGAACGCACAAAAGCACGGACGGTCCGGGCGACGCCGGCGCCGGCCGCCGCCGGGGGGTCAGTTCGTGGAGTAGCGCGACCGGCCGTCGGTCGGTTCCTCGGGCGGTTCGACGCCCTCGGCGGCCTCGGCGACGGACGTCTCCTTGGGGGTGTCGACGTGCCACCGGTCGACGGACTGCTCGTAGTCCGCCAGCTGGTTCGACACCCGGATCTTGAGGTCGTCGTCGTTGACGTTGACCTCGAAGACGTAGTCGTCCTGGCCGGCGCGCTGGATGTTGGCGCTGACGAGTTCGTTGTCGAAGTAGTAGGGAGCGATCCGGGTCATCACGTTCCGGTAGACGGTGTCCTCGACGGCCCGGAGGGCCTTCCGGCCGGCGGAGTCTGCGGCCCGGGCGACGTAGTCGATCGACTCGCCCCACTTGTCGACGGCCTCGCCGGGGTCGTCGAGGTTCTGGTAGGACTCGGTCAGCTTCTCGCCCGCCGTCTGGATGTCCTCCTCGGGCTCCTTGCCGGCGCGCTCGCCCTTGCCCTCGCCGACGCTGGCCTGCTCTGCGGTCTTCTCGTTGACGTCTACGTCGAGGCGCTCGTCGTGCTTGGGACGCCACTCGTCCCACTCGTGGAGTTCGGACTCGTCCACCTCGGGCCGGTCGTCGAGGTCGCGCAACGCGCGGGTGATGCGCTCGCCGTGTTCGACGACCGCGCCCCACGAGCCGCGTTCTTTGAACCCCGAGACGCTCTCTTCCATCGGGTGGGGCTATGCCATCGACCTTTTTACTTCTTCCTGCTCCCGCGCCGAGCGCGACGGGGGCTTTATCCGCTCGCGGACCGCGGTCACGGTATGGCAATCGAGGACCGCGGCGACGCGTACGTCATCACGCACGCGCTCGCGAAACACACGCTCTCGGAGATCCGGTCCGTCGAGACCGAGCAGGTGGCGTTCCGGCAGGGGCTCATCGAACTCGGCCGCATCTGCGGCTACGAGATCATCGACGGGATGATGGACACCGAGTACGTCGCCATCCAGACGCCGCTCGCCGACACGACCGGCGAACTCGTCAAGGGCCTCGACGACGTCGTCATCGTGAACATCCTCCGCGCCGCGACGCCGTTCGTCGAGGGGCTCCTCAAGGCCTTCCCGCAGGCCCGGCAGGGCGTCATCTCGGCCGGCCGCAACGAGGACGCCGGCATGGAGGCCGGCCAGTTCCCCATCGAGATCGACTACGTCAAGCTCCCGAACATCCGTGAGGCGGACACGGTCATCGTCGCCGACCCGATGCTCGCCACGGGCAGCACGATGGCGGCCGTCCTCCAGCGCATTCTGGCCCAGGGCGACCCCGAGCGCCTCCTCGCGCTCTCCGCGGTGAGCGCGCCGGACGGCCTCGTCCACGTCGACGAGGCCGTCTCGCAGGTCGACCTCCTCACGGTCAGCATCGACGAGCGACTCGACGAAGACGGCTTCATCGTGCCCGGACTCGGCGACGCCGGCGACCGCGCCTTCGGCACGAACTGACGACGGCACCGCGCGACCCGCAGATTTCGGGTGGAGATACGCCGGCCGCGAGCGGAGCGACACCTCCAGCCGAACCGCCCGGTCACGCTCCGTCGACGCCGTCGCAGTCGATCTCCGCCCGCCCGCTGGTGGCGCTCCGCAGTCGATCCCGGACGGCCGGGGCCGCGTCGACGGGCGCGCGCACGTCGAAGGCGACCCGCTCCGCGTAGTCGGCGTCGAACGTGACGTCGGCGCTCTCCAGGATCGCCCGCGCAGTGCCGGAGTCGTCGTACGCGACGACGACCGAGAACTGCTCCTGCGGGACCGTCTCGACCACGCCCGCGTCGTCGACGGCGGCCGCGGTCGCCCGGGAGTAGGCGCGCACGAGGCCGCCGATGCCGAGGTTGGTGCCGCCGTAGTACCGGGTGACGACCACGGCCGCGTCTTCGAGGTCGCGGCCCTGGAGGACGTTCAGCGCGGGTTTGCCCGCCGATCCGGAGGGCTCGCCCGCGTCGCTGGCGTACTCGCGGAAGGGATCGGCCCGGACCCGGTAGGCCGGAACGTTGTGCGTCGCGTCCGGGTGCTCCGCGCGGACGTCGTCGGCGAACGCCTCGGCCTCGTCGATCGAGCGGACGGGGGCGACGTGGCCGACGAACTCGGAGCCCCGAACCGTGAACCGCGCCTGCCCGCGACCGGCGAGGGTGAGGTAGGCGTCCGCGTCGGAGTCGCTCACGGTGGGCAGTCGGCGGGGCAGGACCAAGGCGTTGACGGGTCAGAGCAGTCCGGCCGCCACGGCGGCGTAGGCGAGCAGGGCACCGCCGACGACGGCGAAGACCAGTCCGCGGAGGAGCCGGTTGAGCGCCGTCCGCCACTGCGGCGACTCGCTGATGATGAACGGGCCGTCGTCGTTCTCGATGACGGGCGGGTCGTCGTCGGTCTCGCCTGCCCGCGCCCGGCCGAGGACGTAGAGGACGTCGCCCGGACCGACGCGCCACTCGGTGTACCGTCGCGGTGCGTCGGTCCGCTGGTCTCCGAGCCCGGCCGGGAGCGCGTCGCCGGCCTCGAAGACCGCCCGCTCGTCGACCGACAGTTCGAGGTCGGTGAAGAAGTCGTCGGGAGCGTCGCCCGGCCACGATCCCTGCCCGTCCGGCGTCGGCCGGACGAGGACGCGTCCGCTCCCGTCCCCGACGGCGAAGGGTTCGAACTCGCTGGCGACGGCGACCCGGGTCCACCGGCGACCGAGCAGCGATCGCAGGCCGCCAGCCGCTCGCTCCTCGCGGAGCACGTAGCCCACGCAGCGCTCGCCCGAGAGCGGCGCGGTCAGGGTGTCCTGGGTGGGCTGGACGCGGGCGACCACCTCGGTGAGCCCCGGCTGGACCCGACCGGGCGCGGTCACCCGCGTGAACGTGACCGCGCGGAGCGCGTTCAGGTACCACAGGCCGACGAGCAGGAAGCCGCCGCCGAGGACCGTCGCGAGCGCCGCCGCGAGCAGCGCGAACGGGTCGGTCATTGGAGTTCGAGCTTGCGGACGAACGGCAGCCGTCGGACTTCGTTGATGAGGTCGCCGGGCAGTTCCTCGTCGACGATGACGTAGAGGCGCGGCTCGTCGGTGAACTCGGGGTCCTCGCTGATGGTCTGGCGGATGGAGATGCCCCGGTCCGCGATGAGGCCGGTCACCTGCGCGACGATGCCCGGTTGTTCGGCGTCGCCGACCGCGACGGTCAGCACGGTCAGGTCGAGCACCGGCGCCAGGTCCATCAGCGACGGGATGGCCGAGATGTTCTGGAAGATGCGGCGGAGCTGGTCGTCCGCGAGGATGGCGTCGGTGGTGGCGTCCACGACCCGCCGATCAACGCCGATCTCGCGCGCGATTCCCGTGTTGGGAATCTCGATGCCGCCCGAGACCACGCGTCCCTCGTCGTTGACGGAGAAGCCCCGCTCCAGCAGCAGCCGGATCACCGCCTGCTGGCTCGGGCTGTCCTCGAACTTCTCCATGATCTCGTCGAACATGCTCGGAGGAGCGTGTGGCGCGTTGTTAGGCGTATGGGTTCGACGCGCCAGCGACGTTCCCACCGACCGGGGTGAAGAGGCGTCCGCGCGGAGGTCGGTCTATGAACGGCGCCGTGCCAGACGCCGAACGGCAGCCGATCTGCCTGGTCGCGCGGGTCGACCGCCGGGCAGACGGACCAGACGAGTGCACGATCACGCCGACGCCGACAACCGGAACTGACGACGCACTGGCTCACGGCGCCGGCCGGGGCGTTCGTCTCGCTCTCGGCGACGCGGTAGCCGGCCGTCTCAGAGTTCTCCCTTGGTGCTCGGCGTCTCGCCCGCCCGGCGTTCGTCGACGCGCGTGGCGTCGTCGAGCGCGCGCGCCGTCGCCTTGAACAGCGCCTCGATCTCGTGGTGGGCGTTCTCGCCGTCGACCGAGGCGTGGAGGGTCAGGCCGGCGTTCGTGGCCAGCGACCGCAGGAAGTGGGGCGCCATCTGGCTGGTGAACTCCCCGACCCGTCCCTGGGAGAACTCGCCCTCGAACCGGAACAGGGGGCGCCCGGAGACGTCGACGACGATCCCGGCGACGGCCTCGTCGAGCGGGACGCGCCGGTCGGCGAACCGCACGATCCCCCGCCGCTCGCCCAGCGCCTGGTCGAACGCCTCGCCCAGCACGATGGCGACGTCCTCGATCGTGTGGTGGTCGTCGACGTGCAGGTCGCCGTCGCAGCGCACCGTCAGGTCGAACAGGCCGTGCTTGGCGAACGAGACCAGCATGTGATCGAAGAAGCCCACGCCGGTCTCGACGGTCGCCTCCCCGTCGCCGTCCACGTCGAGCGTCACCTCGACGTCGGTCTCGGCGGTCTCGCGGCTCACCGCTGCCGTCCGGTCGCTCATACCCGGTCGTCTCCGCGCACGGACAAGATGGTTCCGCTCGTCGGGCGCTCACTCGACGGCCGCCATCGCCTCCGCGAGCGTGAACCGGCCCTCGTAGAGCGCGCTGCCGACGACCACGGCCGCCGCGCCGGCGTCCCTGAGCGTCCGCACGTCGTCGACGGTGGCCACCCCGCCCGACGCCACCACCGGAACGTCGACGGCGTCGACCACGCGTTCGACGGGACTGCGCCGGACGCCCGCCAGTTGCCCCTCGACGTCGACGTCGGTGAACAGGATGGCGGCGGCGCCGAGGTCCTCGTACCGGGCCGCGGCCGCGGCAGGGTCGAGGCCCGTCCCCTCCTGCCAGCCGGAGACGACGACCTCCCCGTCGCTGGCGTCGAGGCTGACCATGACGGTCCCGGGGTGGGTGTCGCTGACCGCGGCGACGACGTCCGGGTCCTCGACCGCGACGGTGCCGAGGATGACCCGGTCGACGCCGAGGTCGAGCAGTTCGCAGGCGTCGGCCGCGCTGCGGATGCCGCCGCCGAGCTGGACGTCGACGTCCACCGCGTCGAGGACGGCCTCGACCGCCGCCGCGTTCACCCGCTCGCCCTCGAACGCGCCGTCGAGGTCGACCATGTGGAGCGTGCGCGCGCCCTGCTCGACCCACTCCGTCGCCGCCTCGACGGGGTCGCCGTAGACGCGCTCGGTGCCACGCTCGCCGCCGACCAGCTGGACGACCTGCCCGTCCTGGACGTCGACCGCGGGGACGACCTCGAACTCCGGGAACATGGGCGGGAGTTCCGCGAGCGCGCGGGTAAAGCCATCGAGACCGCGCCCGCCTGCAGTCACAACCGCTTAAGTCGTCTCGGGCGAACAGGCGAACGTGTTCAGCCTGCTGTTCGTCGTCGGACTGCTGGTCGCCGTCTTCGTCGGATTCAACATCGGAGGGTCCTCGACCGGGGTCGCGTTCGGCCCGGCAGTCGGGAGCCAGAGCGTCACCAAACTCGCCGCCGCCGCGCTCATGACCGGGTTCGCGCTCCTCGGCGGCTGGACGGTCGGCCGGAACGTCATCGACACCATGGGCGGGAAGATCGTCCCCTCGGACCAGTTCACGCTGGTGGCCAGCGTGGGCGTGCTCTTCTTCGTCGGGCTGGCGCTGCTCATCTCGAACCTCTTCGGCGTCCCGGCCTCGACCTCGATGACGGCGGTGGGCGCCATCGCCGGGCTCGGCGTCGCGACCGACACCATCGACTGGAGCGTGATGGGTCGGATCGTCTCCTGGTGGCTCGTCGCCCCGATCGCCGCCTTCTGGCTCTGCGCCGTCATCGGCCGGTACGTCTACCCCTACCTGGAGGTCCACGTCGACGTCGGGAAGGGCGGACACCCGGTGGTGCTCGACCGCTCGGGCGCGGTCCCCGTCCCCCGGATGGCACCGGAAGCGACCGGGCGCGACCTGGTCGGCACGGCGCTCGTCGTCGGCATCGGCTGCTACATGGCCTTCTCGGCGGGCGCCTCGAACGTTGCGAACGCCGTCGCGCCGCTGGTCGGCAGCCCCGAGGTGAACCTCTCGATGAACGCGGGCATCCTCCTGGCGGGCGGCGCCATCGGACTCGGCGCGTTCACCATCGCCCGCCGGACGCTCGACACGGTGGGAAACGACCTCACCGACCTCCCGCTGCTGGCGGCGCTGATCGTTGAGGTGGTGAGCGCGAGCCTCATCACGATGCTCTCGGCGCTGGGCATCCCGGCCAGCCTCGCCGTGAGCGCGACGATGTGCATCATCGGTCTGGGCTGGGGCCGCGCCACCCGCACGATCAGCATCTCGGAGGCGGCCAGCGCGGCCGTCCGCGGCGAGCGGACCGGCGGCGACGTCACCACGGCCGCGCTGGCGCCCGACGGCGACGGCGACGAGGAAGTCCCGGACGTGGGCGAGGAGGAACCCGAAATCACCGCAGGCGACCTGTTCGACCCCGCGACGACGGGCCGGGTCGTGATGCTCTGGATCCTGACGCCGTCGATCTCCGCGGCCGCGTCGTTCGTGCTGTTCGAAGCGATCACCTGACCGCGGCGGACCCGTCTGCGGCGTCACGTGGCCGATCACGTAAACAGCAACATCTAACACAAAGGGAACCGAATCACCGGTGATGCCGACGGTAGAATACCTCAACTACGACGTCGTCCAGGAGCAAGGCTGGGATCTCTACGCCGACGACCTCTTCGAGAAGGCGGCTGACGCCGACCTGAGCGACGAGGACTACGGAACGCTAGAGGTCAACGAAGGCGAGTACATCCTCGAGTCCGCAGAGGCCCAGGGGTACGACTGGCCCTTCTCCTGCCGCGCCGGCGCCTGCGCGAACTGCGCGGCCATCCTCCGCGAGGGCGAGATCAACATGGACATGCAGCAGATCCTCTCCGACGAGGAAGTCGAGGAGAAGAACGTCCGCCTGACCTGCATCGGCTCGCCGGCCGCCGACGAGGTCAAGATCGTCTGGAACGCCAAGCACCTCGACTACCTGCAGAACCGCGTCAT